>JBFWQM010000044.1:0-27733 GCA_050249455.1 Rhodospirillaceae bacterium
ATCTACATCGTCAACGGGTCGGAGGTCGCCGGCCGCGGGCTGCCGGTACCCGACCGCTTCGACCGGCACGGCAAGTGGGGCTTCAAGGTCTACCACATGCTGACGCCCGAGACCGACGTCACCACCCACCAGTTCTGGGCCGTCGCCGCCCACGCCGACTGGGTGCCGCCGGCCAAGTTCGACACCTTCGCCCAGCAGATGCGCGACGTGATCGTGGAGGACCTGGTCGTCTACGAGGCGCAGCAGCGGGCGATCGACCTCGACCCGGCGGCGGTGGACCGCGACGCCAACCCGCGCGGCGCGATCCCTGCCGACAAGGGCCTGCTCGAGATGCGCCACATCCTGCGGCGCCTGCACGCGCGCGAGCAGGCGGCCGTGGATGTTGCGGCGCAGTAGTATTCGCCGCAGCCTTTTGGGGCTGGACCGGGTCATTTTCTTCCCGCCATACTGATGCCAAGGCATGCGCGCGTCGGCGGCCGCCCCTCCGGGGGCGCCGCGGCCGCCGCGCGCCGATGCCGACGGAGAAGCGGTCGCCGGGCCTTGCCCGGCCGAGCGACGGTAGCCGAACAGACCGATCGATTCGGTACAGGGAGACGAAAAAATGAAGCCGCTCAAACGGGCGCTCGCCGGCGCACTGGCGCTGGCGTCGCCGCTGTTCCTGACCACGCTTCCAGCCGCAGCCTGGGAACCGACCCGCAACGTCGAGTTCATCGTCCCCGCCGGCACCGGCGGCGGCGCCGACCAGATGGCCCGCGTCATCCAGGGCATCGTGGTCAAGCACAACCTGATGAAGCAGTCGATGGTGGTGATCAACAAGGCGGGCGGCGCCGGGGGCGAAGGCTTCCTCGACGTCAAGGGCGCCCGCGGCAACCCGCACAAGCTGGTGATCACGCTGTCGAACCTGTTCACCACGCCGATGGGCACCGGCATCCCCTTCTCGTGGAAGGACCTGACCCCGGTCGCCATGCTGGCGCTTGACGAGTTCGTCCTGTGGGTCAACGCCGAGGCGCCCTACCAGACCGCCAAGGCCTATGTCGACGCGGTCAAGGCCGCCGGCGCCAGCAAGATCAAGATGGGCGGCACCGGGTCGAAGCAGGAGGACCAGATCATCACGGTGGCGCTGGAGCGCATCGTCGGCACCAAGTTCACCTACATCCCGTTCTCCGGCGGCGGCACCGTGGCGGTGCAGCTGGTCGGCAAGCACATCGACTCCTCGGTCAACAACCCGATCGAGGCGGTGTCGCACTGGCGCGCCGGCAAGGTGCGGCCGTTGTGCGTGTTCGACGGCAAGCGGCTGCCGGTCGCCGACAAGATCACCGACACGGCGGCGTGGAGCGACATCCCGACGTGCAAGGAATCCGGCCTCGACGTCGAATACCTGATGCTGCGCGGCGTCTTCATGCCGGGCGGGGTGACCAAGGACCAAGTGGCGTTCTACGTCGACCTGTTCGGCAAGGTGCGCGCGACGCCGGAGTGGGCGCAGCTTATGAAGGACGGCGCCTTCAACACCACGTTCATGACCGGCGACGCCTACGCCAAGTGGGTCGAGAACGAGGAGAAGCGCCACCGCGAGCTGATGCAGGAAGCGGGGTTCCTGGCGAAGTGAGCACGGCCCGAGGCCCGGGCGGCCGACCCGTCCGGGCCATGTTGCCGGCGTAGCCCCCATGCATCCACCCGATACCGGTACCGGAAGAATGCCCTCGGTCGCGACGGTGGAGATCGCCGTCGCCTCGGTTCTCGTCGCGTTCGGCGCCGTGGTGATGTGGGACAGCGCGCGGATCGGCGCCGGCTGGGCCGCCGACGGTCCCGCCGCCGGCTATTTCCCGTTCTACATCGGGCTCCTGATCGTGCTCGGCAGCCTGGTCAACCTGGGCCGCGCGGCCATGGCGCGCCGCGCGCTCGCCGATCCGATCGCAGGGCGGGCGCAGTTCCGCTCCGTCCTCGCCATGCTCCTCCCGGCGATCGTCTTCGTCGGGCTGATCGACCTGGTGGGCCTGTATGTCGCCGCGGCGCTCTACATCGCGTCGCTGATGCGCTGGCTCGGCGGCTACCGCTGGCCGACGATCGCGGCGGTCAGCATCGGCGTGCCGGTCGTGGCATTCGTCACGTTCGAGATCTGGTTCCTGGTCGCGCTGCCCAAGGGGCCGGTCGAGGAAATGCTCGGCTTCTGACATGGAAGAGTTCGCCAGCCTGATCCAGGGGTTCGCGGTGGCGCTGGACCCGTTCAACCTGCTGCTGATCGCCGTCGGGATCGTGCTGGGGGTCATCATCGGCGTGCTGCCCGGCCTCGGCGGCGCCAACGGCGTGGCGATCCTGCTGCCGCTGACGTTCTCGATGTCGCCGACGTCCGCGATCATCATGCTGTCGTGCATCTACTGGGGGGCGCTGTTCGGCGGCGCGATCACCTCGGTCCTGTTCAACATCCCCGGCGAGCCGTGGTCGGTGGCGACCACCTTCGACGGCCACCCGATGGCGCAGCAGGGCCGGGCGGCGGAGGCGCTGACGGCGGCGTTCACCTCCTCGTTCGTCGGCGCGTTCGTCGCGGTGGTGATGATCACCCTGCTGGCGCCGCTGGTCGCCGGCTTCGCGCTGCGCTTCGGCCCTCCGGAGTTCTTCGCCGTGCAGTTCCTTGCCTTCTGCAGCTTCATCGGGCTGGGCAAGGAGCCGCCGTCGAAGACCGTGGTGGCGATGATGGTCGGCTTCGCGCTGGCCGCGGTCGGACTCGACACGGTGACCGGGCAACTGAGGCTGACCTTCGGCTCGACCGAGCTGCTCAAGGGCTTCGACTTCCTGGTCGCGGTGATCGGCCTGTTCGGGATCGGCGAGATCCTGCTGTCGATGGAGGAGGGGCTGGCGTTCAAGGGCAAGACCGCGCGCATCGATACGCGCGTGGTGTGGCAGACCTGGAAGACGCTGCCGCGCTACTGGGCGACGTCGGTGCGATCGTCGCTGATCGGCTGCTGGATGGGCATCACCCCGGCCGGCGCGACCCCGGCCTCGTTCATGAGCTACGGCATCGCCAAGCGGATGTCGAAGAACGGCCGCAGGTTCGGCAGCGGCGAGATCGAGGGCGTGGTCGCGCCGGAGACGGCCGCGCACGCCGCCGGCACCAGTGCGCTGCTGCCGATGATCACCCTGGGCATCCCCGGCTCGCCGACCGCGGCGGTGCTGCTGAGCGGGCTCCTGATCTGGGGCCTGCAGCCGGGGCCGATGCTGTTCGTGGAGCAGAAGGAATTCGTCTGGGGCCTGATCGCCAGCATGTATATCGGCAACCTGGCGGGCCTGATCATCGTGCTGACCCTGGTGCCGTGGTTCGCGGCGATCCTGCGCGTGCCGTTCAGCATCATCGCGCCGGTCATCATCGTGATCTGCGCGATCGGCGCCTACACCGTTAACAACGCGATGATCGACGTCTACATGATGCTGGTGTTCGGCGTCCTGGGCTACCTGTTCAAGAAGCTCGACTATCCGCTGGCGCCGTTGGTGCTGGCGCTCGTCCTGGGCAAGATGGCCGAGACTTCGTTCCGCCAGTCGATGATCATCTCCGAAGGGAGCCTGGGCATCTTCTGGTCGAACTGGCTGGTCGGCACGATCGTCGGCCTGGGCATCCTGGTGCTGTTCTGGCCGGCGGTGTCGCGCGCGCTGCGCGGGATCGGCGCGCTGGTGTCGGCGCGCCGATCCGCCTGAGGCCGTCAGTCCTTTCTGCGGCGGCGCAGGCCGAACGCGGCGAGGCCGCCGAGGCCGAACAGCGCGACCGCGCCCGGCGCCGGCACCGGGCCGACATAGCCGGCGAGGTCGTCGCCCGTCGAAACGAAAGAAAAGAGCAGGCCGGGCAAAAGCTGGAAGCCGGCGGTCGAACCCGCGTAGGCACCGCCCAGGGAGCCGTCGTCGTTGACGACGAAACAGTTGTCGAAGGTGCCGATCGTGCAGCGGATGCGGTCCTGGTTCGACGGGTTGAAGTATTCGTCGAACTGGATGCTAGTTGCCAGGTCCTGCGTGATGGAAAAGTCGCTGTCGGTGCCAAGCACGATCACGTACTGGCCGTTCACGAGCTTCGGGCCGATCGCCAAGCCTTCCAGCTTCTCCGGCGGCAGGTTGCCGAGCTCCGCGAGCGTGATGTCGGCGGCCACGTCGTCGAACAGAGTCTTGCTGACCAGGACGACGCTGGGGTCGAGCAGGGTGGTGCCGTTGTTGGTCAGGTCCATGCCGGTGACGTCGGTCGCACCGTTGATGTCGATCTTGAAGATCTTCTTGTTGCCGGGCGTCAGCTCGGAATCGACGCCCATGCCGCGGTTGTTGCGCTCCAGCACCAGGAACTCGTGGTCGTTGAGCGCGATGATGGCCGAGATGCCACGGCCCTGGCTGGAGCCTTCCATCTTGTAGGCGAGCTGCTTGACCGCGTTGCCGGTCTCGGTGTCGAACACGACGATGCGGTTGAAGACACCATTGCCGGCGCCTTCGTCCAGCATCGCGCTCTGCAGCATCGCATAGGCGTACTTGCCGTCGGGGCTGATCGCCAGGCCCTCGAAGCCGCGGTTGGTGCGCTTGCCGGCAGCGTCGGCGCCGACCGGGTCGGCCGCGAAGTTCGGCGTGTTGGTGCCGGTATTGCGGGGGATCAGGCCGGCCGGCGTGTTGAACTTCCGGTTTAGCGTGCCGTCGCGGTTGAACTCGTAGACCGACGGGCCGTACTCGTCCGAGACCAGGAATTTGCCGGTTACCGGATTGACCACGAACCCTTCCGGGTCGAAGGCGCGGCCAAGGATGTTGGTCGGGCTGGGGGCCAGGCCGTTCAGCGTGCCGGGACCGGCGCCGAGGACGTTGTTCGGATCGCTGAACTTGATGGTCTGCGCCACGTTGAAGTTCGAGATCGCGCCCGTGGTCGTATTGACGTCGAGGGTGAAGCGTTGCACGCGCGTGTCGTAGGGCAGCGTGCCGCCGCCGGGGCCGCGGTCGCCCAGGGCCCACCACTCATTGCGGTTCGGATCGTAGTAGATGTCGGAGAAGAACCCGAGCCGGCTGTTCAGGCCCGCATCGCCCGACAGATCCTGCGTCGTCGCCGGGACGACCTGGTAATTCACGAACGCTGGCGTCGCCAGCGCGCTGGTGGACAGCAACGCGGCCGTCAACGCGCCGCACGCGATCTTGAACCTCATCTTCGCCCCGTACTTTCTGGTTGGCGGGGAGAGGTTAACGGCGAGATTTGACGGCCCCGTGACAGTGCCGGGGTGTCAATGCGGCGAGGGGGCGAGGTGCGTCGCGAGGAAATCGTTGTTCCGCATCCGGGCCAGACGCGCCGCGGCGGGGTCGTAATGCGCCTGGTCGGGGTTATAGAAGGCATGCCCCGCGCCGGGATAGATGTGGCACGGCAGCGCCGGGTGCGCGACGCGGATGGCGTCCACCTGCGGCATCGCCACGACATGGTCGCGGTCGCCGTAGTGCAGGACCGTCGGGCAGCGCGGCGTGCGGTCGCGCAGGTCGTAGACGTCGCTGCCGTACATGATGACGGCGGCGTCGAGGTCGATCGCCGCCGCCATCGCCCACGCCCACGACCCGCCGGTGCAGAACCCGAGCACCGCGACCTTGCCGGTCGGCCGCAGCGCGTCGCGGGCGGCGGCGACGTCGAGCGCCACCGTCGCCTCGGCCAGATGGGCGCGCTGCGCCATGCCGGCCTCCTGACCGGCCGCGTCGTAGCCGAACACCCTGCCGCGGCCGGTGCGGTCGTATAGCGCCGGCGCGATCGCGGCATATCCGTCCTCGGCGAACTGGTCGCATACGTCGGCGATGTGGCGCGTCAGCCCGTATATCGCGTGCAGGATGACGACGCCGCCCTTGGCTGGGCCGGCGGGATCGGCGCGGAATGCCTCCAGCGCGTGGCCGTCGGCGGCGGGCAGGGTTATGGTGCGGGCCATGTCGTCTCCTAGAGTCGCGAGTCCATCCAGGCCGGCGCCGGCTCGGCGGGATCGGGATGAAGACCCGCCGCCTTGACGCCGGCGATGGCGCAGTATTCGTCCTTGTCGGAAGTGTCGCCGCTGATGCCGACGGCGCCGATGACGTGGCCGGCCGCGTTGTGGACCAGTACGCCGCCCGGCACCGGGATCAGCCGGCCGTGCGAGGCGGCGGCCAGCGCGTTCTGGAATGCCGGCCGGTCGGCCAGCCGGTCGCGCAGCAGCCGGGTCGGGATGCCCATGCCCAGCGCCCCCCACGCCTTGCCGATCGCCACCTCCGGCCGCAGGATGCCCGACCCGGTCTCGCGCTTGAACGCGACCAGGTGGCCGCCGGCGTCGAGCACGGCCACCGTCAGCGGCATCATCGCGTGCGCCCGCCCGGCCGCCAGCGCCGCATCGACGACGGCGGATGCCGCCTCCAGGGTCAGGATGGCCGTCTCGTGCGCGTCCATCGCTCGGCTCCGCTGCGTCGGTCCCACAGTCCTAGCAGATTCCCGCCGACCCGCCGAACGGAGCGTTAACCCTGCCGGGCTAGGCTGCGCGCCGGTTCCGGCGGCAGGGACGGTTTCCCGATGACGGCAGGGCGGGTCGGCCTCTGGCTGGCGGTCGCGGGCGTCGCGGCGCACGGCGTGCTGCCGGCGCTGGCGGTGCTGCGTACGCTGGCCGGCGACCCGGGCGTGCGGATCGTCGACCTGCCGTCGTTCTTCTACGCGGCGCAGGCGGCGTTCAACCTGGGCCTATCGCCCTACGACCCGTTCACCATCGCCCACTACGCGGAGATCCTGGGCCAGCGGGTCTACCCGTTCCTCTACCCGCCGGCCGCCCTGCCGGCGTTCTATCCGCTGTCGCTGGTCGGCTATCCCGTTGCGGCGGCCCTGGTGCTCGCGGTCAACCTCGCTCTGACGGGATGGCTCACCGCGTGGCTGTACCGCCGATACCTCGCCGGGGTGCCGTCGCGCGCGGTCCGCGTGGTTGCGATGCTGGCGCTGGTCGCCTTCGACCCGATCACCCAGACCCTGCTCAAGGGACAGGTCAACCTCGCGGTGCTGGCGCTGGTCGTGTGGGGCGCCGACCGGCCGGCCGCGGCGCGCGGGGAGGGCACGTGCGGGATCGCCCTCGGCCTCGCCACCGTCCTGAAGACCTATCCTGCGGTGCTGCTGGCAGTGTTCCTGGCGCGGCGGCGCTACGCCGTCGTCGCGGCGGCGGCGGCGACGTGGGCGGCGCTGGCCGGCCTGTCGCTCCTGTTCCTGCCGGCCGACCTGTGGCGGCAGTGGCTCGGCGAGGTGGCGCCGAGCGCGACCTATGCCGCGACCCCGTTCGGGCTGCTGCCGCCCGGTTACCCGTCTAACCAGGGCCTCAACGGCTTCTTCGCGCGCCTGTTCGCGGCCCCCCAGGGCGCGGCGGCGGCGACCTGGCTCGGTTCGGCCGCCGTCGCGGCGGCGACCGCGTGGGCGCTGTGGCTGCGGCGGGCGGTCGCCGCGCCGGCGTTCGTGCCCTATGCGGTCGCGCTGACCCTGGCGGCCATCGTGCTGGTCGCGCCGCTGGCGTGGCTGCACCACCACGTCTTCCTGCTGCCCGCGCTGCTTCTGCTGCTCCGGCAGGCGCCGTCGCGGCCGCAGCGCGCGCTGGCGCTCGCGCTCCTCGTGGTGCTGGCGCTGCCGTTCAACCTGCTGGTCCACATGTTCGCCGCGGTGGTGCCGGTGCCCACCGTGGCGGTGGCCGCGCTGTGGCTCTGCCTGCTCGCCGCGCCGCCCAGGCCCGCTTCGGCGCCGGCCCCCCGGATGGCGCCGGCGCCGCTCAGTTGAGCGGCTGCAGCGTCAGGCCGGCGGGCAGCGTGGCCCCCGCGCCGTCGAGCCGGTCGGCGCGCAGCGGCACGACCAGGTCCAGACCGTTGAACGGAAAGCGCAGGTGCAGGCGCACCGCGGAGTCGGCCGCGACGTCGATGGTGTCGAACGGCTTGACGGCCTGGCCGTCCGGGCCGACCAGGGCGATCTCCGGCGTCTCCTCGACCGCACGCAGGAAGCGCGCCTGTTCTTCCGTCGCGGCGACGACGCGCAGCCGCTGCAGCGCGGCAGCGCGTCCGGCATAGGTCAGGACGCCGACCAGGGTCGGCGCATCTTCCGCATCGCGGGCGGTCTGCTCGGCATTGGCGGATGCGAAGGCGACGTAGCGCGACTCCGCGCCGGCGGACGTCAGGTAGAACCGCTGCCAGGGCGTCGTGGCGGCGAACACGCGCCGGCCGCTGCCGAGCGCGAAGGCGGTCTTCGGCGGATAGGGCCAGTCGGTGTTCTCGCCCGCGATCACGACGAAATCGTTCAGCGCCAGCTCGACCGCCTCGCCGGGCTCGTCGATACGGTAGAGCGGGGGACCGGCGAGGTCGCTGCCGAGCCGCCACGCCTCGATCGATGCGCCGAGCGCGCGGGCGCCCTTCTCGTCGAGGGCCTGGACGGCGCCCACGGTCTCGCGCAGGACCAGCCGGTCGTCGGCGCCCAGCCCGGCGATGCCGGCGCCGGCGACGCGATAGGCGACATTGCGGATCGCGGTGACGGTGACGTCGCCGTCGCGCGTCGCGGCGAACCCCGACGCGGCGGCGTCGCGGCCGATGGTGCGGTCGCCGGCCGCAGGCGCGACCGCGAACCACACGTTCGCGATGAAGCCCTGCTTGTCGGCTTCGGCGCGGTCGCCGACGATCGCCGGCGCGCCGGCGCGGCAGCGCCAGTCGTAGAGCGTGGCCCGGCCGGTCACCGCCATCGGCGCGAACTCGGAGTCGGGGTTGGCGCGGCAGAACGCGCGCAGGCTCTCGCGCGGCGTCCGGTCGGCGTCGGCCTTCTCGCCGCACGGCAGGTTGGCGCCTGGCGCGCAGGCCAGCACCGCGCCGTCGGCGCACCGCCACGCGGTGGCGCGATAGGCGTCGAGCGGCAGATAGTCCGGGGCGCCCAGGCGGGCACGCACCGCCGCCGCCATCCAGTCCGGCACGAGCGGGCCGACATACCGGACGTCCGGCGCGTCGATGGTGCCGGCGGCGCGGCAGTAGGCGACCGGATCGTCGTGCGCCACGCCTGCCGCCGCGACCAGCGCGCGGGCATGGGCGCGCGTCAGGTCGGCCATGCAGGCGATGGCGGCGGCGTCCGCGTCCCACGGCCGGGCGGCCGAAGACCGGCTCAATCCGCACAGGTCCTGCCGGTAGCCGCGGAACGTGCCGGCGAGCCCGCCGATCCGGGCGGCGGCGTCCGGCTGCCCGGCGGCAGCGGCGCGCGCGGCGGCTTCCGCCACGGCGAGGTCGCGTTCGGCGACGGCCGCCGCGCTCTCCAGGCAGAACCCGCGGTCGCCGCTCGCGGCGCAGTCGTCGAGCGCGCCGGCCGCCGCGGGCGCGGCGCCGGCCAGGATCGTGAGCGCGAGCAGGAGGAAGAGAGGACGCATGCGATGGCCCGATGGCAGTGGCTGGCCGGAAATCTGATGCAGGTTAAGGCGCGCGACCCGCGGCGTCTCTAGTGTTCGCGTCGGTGTTTCCATCGAACTGGAGGAGGCAGACATGGCTGACGAAGGCAAGGTGGCGGTCACGGGCGAGAAGCCGGCGACACCGGAACCGGTGCGGCATCCGGTCGATGTGTTCCGCCGCGAGTTCGACCGTCTGTTCGACGATTTCACCACCGGGTTCTCCGGCTGGCCGTTCGCGCGCCGTGGCGAAGCGGCGCCGGCGGCCCGCGCGCCGTCCGTCTTCGCCAACACGCCGGCGGTCGACGTGGCCGAGAAGGACAGCGCCTACGAGATCACCGCGGAGCTTCCCGGGCTGGACGAGAAGGACATCGAGGTCCAGGTCGCCGACGACGTGCTCACCATCAAGGGCGAGAAGTCGGAGGCGAAGGAGGAGAAGAAGAAGGACTACTACCTCGCCGAACGGCGCTACGGCACCTTCCAGCGCGCGTTCCGCCTGCCGCAGCACGTCGATGCGGGCAAGATCGACGCCAGCTTCAAGAACGGCGTCCTGACGATCATGCTGCCCAAGACGGCGGAGGCGCAGCAGAAGCAGCGCAAGATCGAGATCAGGAAGCAGTAGCCGCTAATCGGGATGGGTCCCGGCGCGGGCGGGCTTGGGGGCCGCCCGCGCTTTCCTCTCCGGGCGGTCGCCGCCATAATCGCGGCGGGAACGACCGGAGGAACGCATGGACTTCGACCTCATCATCCGCGGCGGCACGATCGTCGACGGCACCGGCGCGGCCGGCTGGACCGGCGACGTCGGCGTGCGCGACGGACGCATCGCGGCGGTGGAGCGCACTGTCGACGGGCCGGCGGCACGCACGATCGACGCGCGCGGGCAGGTCGTGGCGCCCGGCTTCATCGACATCAAGACGCATTCCGACTTCACCCTGCCGATCAACCCCAAGGCCGAGAGCAAGGTCCGCCAGGGCGTGACGACGGAGGTGATCGGCCATTGCGGCTTCTCCGTCGCGCCGTGCCTGCCGGGCAAGGTCGCCGACCTGCGCCAGTATCTCTCGCCCAGCGCGCCGTGGCTCGAGTTCAGGGAGACCACGTTCGGCGACTACATGGACAGCTACCCGGCGCTATCGGTGAATGCCGTGATGCACGTCGGCCACAACACCTTGCGGCTGATGACCATGGGCATGGCCGCGCGCAAGCCGACGCCGGAAGAGATCGCCCACATGGCGAAGCTCCTGGAGGAGGGGCTGGAGGCCGGCGCCGTCGGCCTGTCGTCCGGCCTCTTCACGCCGCCCGGCTCGTTCTCCGAGCCGGAGGAGCTGGTGGTGCTGGGCCGCGTGCTGGCCCGCCGCGGCGCGCGCTATTCGACCCACATCCGCGACGAGGCGAGCGAGGTTCACGCCGCGGTGCGCGAGGCGATCGCGTTCGGCGAGGCTTGCGGCGTCCATGTCCAGATCGTCCACTTCAAGCTGTCGGGCATGGAGAACTGGGGCACCGCGGAGACCGCGCTGGGCGAGCTCGCCGAGGCGCGGGCGCGCGGTGTCGCGATCGACGTCGACCAGTACCCCTACACGGCGGCGAGCAACCCGCTGCGCAACCTGCTGCCCGCCTGGCTGCAGGAGGGCGGCGACGCCGCGCTGATCGAGCGCCTCGGCCGCGCCGACGTGCGCAGGAAGGTGAGCGCGGAAATCGCCGCCAAGGGCCTCAACAATTTCGGCCGCATCCCGTCGTGGGACGCGGTGCGCGTCTCGATCTCGCCGCACCAGCCGCAGCATGCCGGCAAGACGCTGGCGGAGGTCGCGGCCGAGCGCCGCGTTGCGCCGGACGATGCGGTGTACGACTACGTCATCGCCGACCGCGCCTCGACCCGCGTCGTCGTCACCTCGATCGCGGAGGAGGACGTGCGCACCATCCTGAAGACGCCGTTCGTCCTGGTCGGCTCCGACGGCAACGCGGTCGCGCCCTACGGCATCACCAGCCAGGGCCGGCCGCACCCGCGGTTCTACGGCACCTTCGCCAAGGTGCTCGGCCACTACGTGCGCGACGAGAAGCTGCTCGACCTGCCGCTCGCCGTCCACAAGATGACCGGCGGGTCGGCGGCGGCGCTCGGCATCGCCGACCGCGGCGTGCTGCGGCCGGGCGCGTGGGCCGACATCACGGTGTTCGACCCGCAGACGATCGCCGAACGCGCGACCTACGCCGACCCGCACCAGTACGCGGTCGGCGTCGGCACGGTCGTCGTCAACGGCACGCTGGTGATCGACGGCGGCGAGCACACCGGCGCATTGCCGGGCAAGGTGCTGCGCCGCGCCGCCTGAGCGCCGTCCGATGCTCCACGGCATTCCGAACTGGGCGCGCGCGACTCCCGACCGCCTCGCCCTGCGCGCGCTGGATCAGGATGCGACGCTCACCTGGGCCGAGCTCGACGACCTGACGGCGCGCGTCGCCGCGTTCCTGCGCGCCCGCGGCATCGGCCCCGGCGACAGGGTGGCGGTGGTCGTGGACAACGCGCTGGAAGGCGTCGTGCTGTTCTACGGCGTGCTGCGCGCCGGCGCGACCTTCGTCGCCGTCGCCGCCGAGAGCGCGCCGGCGTCGGCGCGCGAGATGGTGGCGCGCGTCGCGCCGAAGCTCGTGCTGGTCCCGGCCGGCGGCGCGCACGGCGACGTGGGCGCCGATGCGCCGACCCTGGCGTTCTGCCGCTGGAGCGCCGATCCGGCACAGGCGGCGGCGGACGCCGTGTTCGCGGCGCTGCCGCCGCCGGGCGCCGGCGATCCGCATGTCGCGTCGCCGGGCCCCGACGACATCGCGGCGATCGGCTTCACGTCGGGCACCACCGGCACGCCCAAGGGCGTGATGCACAGCTACCGCAGCTTCGCCGCGATGGGCCGGCACTATGTCGAGACGTGGGGGCTGACCGAACGCGACCGGCTGCTCGAATACCGCTCGTTCGCCTGGGTCTCCGCGCAGGCGATGGCGCTGGCGCCGCTCGTGCTGGCAGGTTGCGAAGTCAGCGTCGCGCGGCGGTTCTCCCAGAGCCGGTTCTTCGACTGGGTCGGCACGGTGCGCCCGACCATCGTGATCGGCGTGCCGACGGTGGTGAACCTGCTGCTGGAGCGCAGCGCCGACGCGACCGCGGGCGACCTCGCCGGCGTCCGCTTCGTCACCTGCAGCACGGCGCCGCTGCTGGCCGAGCAGCATCGCCGCTTCGAGGCCACCTACGCGGTGCCGCTGGTCCAGCACTACGGCACCAGCGAGGGCGGCGTGGTTGCCGCCAACCCGCCCGCCGCGCGGCGGATCGGCAGCGTCGGGCGCCCCGGCGTGGCCCAGGTCGTGCGCGTCGTCGCGCCCGACGGCGGACCGCTGCCGGCGGGGGAGACCGGCGAGGTGGAGGTGGCGGGCGCGCAGCTCGCGTTCGGCTACCTGGAGGCCGACCGCAGCGTGACGCCGCTGCAGGGCCGGGCGATGCGCACCGGCGACCTCGGCCATTTCGACGCGGACGGTTACCTGCATCTCACCGGGCGGTCGAAGGACATCATCATCCGCGGCGGCCTCAACGTCGCGCCGGTCGAGGTGGACGGCGTGCTGGCCGCCGACCCGTCGGTGGCCGAGGCAGCGACCGTCGGCGTGCCGGACCCGATCTACGGAGAGGAGATCGTGAGCTTCGTCGTCGCCGCGCCGGGCCGGCAGGCCGACCCGGCCGCGCTGCTCGCCGCCTGCGCCGCCGCGCTGCCGGCCGGCCGCCGCCCGCGCGCCGTGCGCGTCGTCGCGGCGATCCCCCGGACCGACCGCGGCAAGACCGACCGCGCGGCGCTGCGCGCGCTGTGGGAGGCGGGCATCTAGCGGGCAACTGCCGGCGATCCGGCATTTCCGCGAACCCTTATTCCGCCACCTCGCGCGTCGCGGCGGCGTCGCGGCGTTCGCCGGCGACGCGCTCGATCTCGGTGCGGATGTCGGGGTTCAGGCGCAGCAGCTTGCGGAAGTCCCTGCCCTCCAGCGTCAGGAGCTGGACGTATCCCGAGGCGACGACGTCGGCGTTGCGCGGCTGGCGGCTCAGGAGCGCCATCTCGCCGAAGAAGTCGCCCGGGCCCAGCCGGATCGGCCCGGCGGCGGTGCGCACCAGCATCTCGCCGGAGGCGATGAAGTACATCGCGTCGCCGCGGTCGCCCTTGACGATGAGGCGCTCGCCCGGCACCGCGAGCCGCGGCCGCAGCAGCCGGACGACGGCGGCCAGCCGCCGGTCGTCGAGGCTGGCGAACATCGGCACCTGCGCCACCATCTCGGCGAGCTTCAGCCCGAGGTCGAGCGGCGGCCGGCGGTCGAGCGACTGGCGCTGGTCGCGCATCTCGCGCTGCAGGTCGTGATAGACCTCAAGGCTGATGAGCGATTCCTCCAGCTTCTGGCGGTAGGCGTCCTCGCGGAAGCGGATCTCGGCGCGCTTCAGGTAGTGATGGCGCAGCGCCGCGGTGTAGAGCGGGTACTGCAGCTCCACAGCCGCCAGCGCCGATTCCATGGCCTCCAGCCGGGAGGACAGCAGGGTGTCGAGCATGCGTTGGGCGTGGTTGCCGAACAGCGGCGCGATCGAGGCGTTGTTGTAGGCGATCAGCCGCTGCAGCACGAGCTGCAGCACCATCAGCGACTCGAAGCGGTCGCCGAGGCAGCGCCCCAGCAGGCCGCTCCAGCCGAAATGCCGGTGCAGCCAGAGCCCGAGCCGGAACGGCTTCGACATCTTGATCAGCACGCAGCCGGCGTCGACATAGCCGTCGATGCCGCTGGTCTTGACCTTGTCGAACAGGTAGTCGGCGGCCGAGATCAGGATGCGCACCATGCGGCGCGAGATCGTGCGCTCGCGGAACAGCTGGTAGCAGAGCTCTCGCTCGCGCGCGACCAGCGTCAGAAGCCCGACCTGCACCTGGTCGCCGGGGAACAGCGGCGCCGGCTCCGCCGGCGACGGCGCCTCGTCCCCGGTCGCGCGGCGGTCGGACGGCCGGTCGAGCCGGTACTCCCGCGCGACCACGTCGAGCTGGCCCTCGATCTCGTCCTGCGACAGCGCCATCACCCGGTCGCGCAGCGCCGCCTCCGCCGGGCTCAGCCGGTCGAGGCCGAGGAGGCGGAGGAGGGGGCGCAGGGTCGGCGCGCCGATGAACAGGGTGAACAGCACGAAGCCCAGGCTCAGCACGCCGACGAAGTGCCGCGCCTCGCCCGACAGCGCCGGGTGCTCGACCGCGGCGAACGCCAGCACCATGGTGACCGCGCCGCGCAGGCCGCCCCACAGGATGACGATCTTGTACGCCGGCGCCACCGGCTCGGTCAGCCGCAGCGCGGTCAGGCCGGGCAGCAGGGCGTAGAGCGTGAACGCGCGCGCCGCCAGCGCCGCCGCGATCACCACGCCCAGCAGCACGAGGTCGTGCAGCGTGAGCGCCGACATGACGCGGCCGGCCAGCGCCGCCGCCAGCACGAAGATCAGCGAGTTGGCCCAGAACTCGAGCTGCTTCCACACGCCGACCAGCGCCTCCCAGTTCGCCGGGGTCAGCCGGGTCGGCCCGTAGGTGGCGAAGGTCAGCGCCGCGACGACGACGGCGACGACGCCGGAAACGTGGAAATACTGCTCGCCGGCAATGAAGCTGAAATAGGCCAGCGCCACCGACAGCGTGATCTCGGCGACCAGCGCCTCGCGCAGCCACGGCAGGATCGCGACCACGATGCGGCCCAGCGCGAAGCCGACCGTCGCGCCGCCGATCAGCTTGTAGAGGAACGCGCCGATGCCGTCGGCCAGGCTCGGCTCGCGGCTGCCGTCGAGCACGCTGAGGAGGAGGGCGAACAGCGCGATCGCCGCGGCGTCGTTGAACAGGCTCTCGCCCTCGACCAGCGCGGTCAGCCGGCGCGGCGCGCCGAGGTCGCGGAACACCGCTACGACCGCCGCCGGGTCGGTCGTCGCGATCATCGAGCCGATCAGCAGGCACACCGTCAGCCCGACGCCGCTCGCCACCGCCAGAGAGTAGCCGACGAACGCCGTGCATACCGCGATCGCCACCACCGCCATCAGGAGGACGACGGCGAAGTCGTCGAGCATCCGGCGCATGTCGCTGGTCAACCCGACGGTGAACAGTAGGACCGGCAGGAACAGGAACAGGAACGCCTCCGATGGCAGCTCCAGGCTCGCCAGCCCGCGCACTGCGTCGCGCAGCACGCCCTGCAGCGCCATCTCGTCGAAGGCGAGCGACATCAGCCCGATGCCGATGCCCAGCGCGGCGATCAGCACGACGTGCGGCAGCCGCCAGCGGTCGGCCAGCGGCAACAGGACGCTGACCAGCACGAGCAGCACCGTGATGGCCAGGACGACTGGGACGATACCCGTCATGGACGACGTCGCCGGTTCCTTCGCCGTCGTCCCACGCGGCGTGCGGCCGCGGGCAGGGGACGAACGGGACAGCAGCATGTGTTAATGCGTTTCTACACTAACCGCCGGGCGGCGGGCGGGGGATTCGTGGGGTGTCGGCGGGGGCACCGTCTCGTGGCACGCGCCCCCTCCCGATGCATGAGCCGCAACCTTCTCTTCACCATCCTCGCCAACCCGCCCTTAACCCGTGCGGCGTAGTGTCCTCCCTGCGGCCGGCGGGCCGGCGGCACGTGGAGTTTCGCGGCTTCGTCACGTGCCGCCGCCGCCGGCCGAACCAGTTCTTCCTGGCCAAAGCGGGGCGGCGGGCGCAAATGCCCGCCGTTCCCATTTCCGCGCCCGAGCCCCTCTCGCCCCGCCGCCGTTTGCGCTATGATGCGGCATTAACCCTTTTTCGGGCGGGACGGGACATGGCAGGCAGCGTCAACAAGGTCATTCTGGTCGGCAACCTCGGGCGCGATCCGGAGGTGCGCCATACCCAGGACGGCTCGCCGATCGTCCAGCTCTCGGTGGCGACCTCGGAGACCTGGCGCGACCGCGGGTCGGGCGAGCGCCGCGACCGCACCGAATGGCACCGGGTGGTCATCTTCAACGACCGGCTGGGCGAGGTGGCGCAGAAATACCTGAAGAAGGGCGCCAAGGTGTACCTGGAAGGCCAGCTCCAGACCCGCAAATGGACCGACCAGCAGGGCCAGGAGCGCTATACGACGGAAGTCGTGCTGGGCAAGTTCCGCGGCGAGCTCACCATGCTCGACGGCCGCGATGGCGGCGGCGGCAGCATGGGGGGCGGCGACTACGGCCCGCCCGACGACATGCCGTCGGGCGGCGGCGGCGGCGGCCGGTCGTCCGGCGGCGGGGGCGGCGGGCGCGGCGGCGACCTCGACGACGAAATCCCGTTCTAGCGACGAAAAATCGCGCCGGATCGGGGGTTTCCGCGTCGCTCGGACCCCCGATTTGATTGTCCGACTCTGCCCCCTGGGGTACAATTCGCAGTCGCAAAACGACCCCGGGCCGGGGGCCGTTTTCTGCCGTTTGTAACCCGGCCCTGACCCCCATGAAACGTTGAACGCCACCGCACCGCCGTCGCCGCCGCCGCCGTCCGACATCACGCCGGTCAGCCTCGAAGAGGAGATGAAGCGGTCGTATCTCGATTACGCGATGAGCGTGATCGTGAGCCGGGCGCTGCCCGACGTGCGCGACGGCCTGAAGCCGGTCCACCGCCGCATCCTGTTCCTGATGAAGGAGGCCGGCTACGACTGGAATCGCGCCTACCGCAAGTCGGCGCGCGTGGTCGGCGACGTCATGGGCAAGTACCACCCGCACGGCGACGCGGCGATCTACGACGCCATGGTGCGCATGGCGCAGGACTTCTCGATGCGCCTGCCCTTGATCGACGGGCAGGGCAACTTCGGCTCAATGGACGGCGACCCGCCGGCGGCGATGCGCTATACCGAGGTCCGCCTCGCCCGCGCCGCGCACGACCTGATCGAGGACATCGACCGCGAGACGGTCGACTTCCAGCCCAACTACGACGAGACCGAGAAGGAGCCGGTGGTGCTGCCGGCGCGCTTCCCCAACCTCCTGGTCAACGGCGCCGGCGGCATCGCGGTCGGCATGGCGACCAACATCCCGACCCACAACCTGGGCGAGGTGATCGACGCCACCTGCGCGCTGATCGACGACCCGTCGCTCGGCATCGACGACCTGATGCGCTACGTGCCGGGGCCGGACTTCCCGACCGGCGGCATCGTGCTCGGCAAGGCCGGCATCCGCGGCGGCTTCCATTTGGGGCGCGGCTCGATCGTGATGCGCGGGCGCGCCCACATCGAGGAGCTGCGCCGCGACCGCGAGGCGATCGTCATCACCGAGGTGCCGTACCAGGTCAACAAGGCCCGCATGATCGAGCGCATGGCCGAGATGGTGCGCGACAAGCGGATCGAGGGCATCGCCGACCTGCGCGACGAGTCCGACCGCGACGGCGTGCGCGTGGTGGTCGAGATCAAGCGCGACGCGATGGCCGAGGTGGTGCTGAAGCAGCTCTACCGCTTCACGCCGCTGCAGACCACGTTCGGCGTCAACGCGCTGGCGCTGAACCGCGGCAAGCCGGAGATGATGTCCCTGAAGGACATCCTCCGCTGCTTCATCGAGTTCCGCGAGGAGGTCATCCGCCGCCGCACGATCTATGAGCTCGGCCAGGCGCGCGACCGCGCCCACGTGTTGGTCGGCCTCGCCATCGCGGTCGCCAACATCGACGACGTCATCGCGCTGATCCGCCGCGCGCCCGACCCGGCGACCGCGCGCGCCGAGCTGATGCAGACGCCGTGGCCGGCCGGCGACGTCGCGCCGCTGATCGCGCTGATCGACGAGCCGGGGCGCGGCGTGGTCGACGGCCACTACCACCTCTCGGAGGTGCAGGCGCGCGCCATCCTCGACCTCCGCCTGCAGCGGCTGACCGCGCTGGAGCGCGACAAGATCGGCGAGGAGCTGGCCGAGATCGCCGATAAGATCCGCGACTACCTCGACATCCTGGCGCGCCCGGAACGCGTCTACGCGATCATGAAGGACGAGCTCCTCGAGATCAAAACGCGCTACGCCACGCCGCGACGCACCACGCTGGAGGAGCAGGAGGACGAGCAGGACATCGAGGAGCTGATCCAGCGCGAGGAGATGGTGGTCACCATCACCCACGCCGGGTACATCAAGCGCACCCCGCTGTCGACCTATCGGCTCCAGGCGCGCGGCGGCAAGGGCCGCGCCGGCATGGCGACGCGCGAGGAGGACTTCGTCAGCCGCGTGTTCGTGTGCAACACCCACACGCCGGTGCTGTTCTTCTCCTCGCGCGGCATCGTCTACAAGCTCAAGGTCTACCGCCTGCCGGAGGGCGCGCCGCAGGCGCGCGGCAAGGCGCTGGTCAACCTGCTGCCGCTGACCGCGGGCGAGACGATCTCCACCATCATGCCGATGCCCGACGACGAGGCGGCGTGGGAATCGCTCGACATCATGTTCGCCACCGCGTCGGGCGGCGTGCGGCGCAACAAGCTGTCGGACTTCACCAGCATCATGGCCAACGGCAAGATCGCCATGAAGCTCGACGAGGGCGACCGGCTGGTCGGCGCCGCGCCGTGCCGCGAGGACCAGGACGTGCTGCTGGCCACCCGCAGCGGCAAGTGCATCCGCTTTCCGGTGACCGAGGTGCGGGTGTTCACCGGCCGCACCTCGACCGGCGTGCGCGGCATCCAGCTGACGGGCGACGACGAGGTGATCTCGATGTCGCTGCTCGGCCACGTCGAGGTTGGCACCGAGCAGCGCGATGCCTATATCCGCGTCGCCAACGCCCGGCGCCGGGCCAACGGCGACGACGGCGACGTCGAGCCGGCGGAGGCCGAGACGGTGGCCGGCCGCGACCTGACCGAGGCGGAGTTCGCCGAGCTCGCGGCGAAGGAGGAGTTCATCCTGGCCGTCACCGAGAACGGCTTCGGCAAGCGCACCTCCGCCTTCGAGTACCGCATCACCGGGCGCGGCGGGCAGGGCGTCGGCAACATCGAGACCAACGACCGCAACGGCCCGGTCGCCGCCACCTTCCCGGTCCGCGACGACGACCAGATCATGCTGGTGACCGACGGCGGCCAGGTCATCCGGGTGCCGGTCGGCGGCATCCGCATCGCCGGCCGGCGCACCCAGGGGGTCATCGTGTTCAAGACCGGCGAGGGCGAGCGCGTCGTCTCGGTCGCGCACCTGGAGGACATCGCCGACGACGAGATGCGGCGCGCCGGCGGCAACGGCGTCAACGGGGCGAACGGCGCCCACGGCGCCGGCGGCCACGCCAACAACGGCGTTGCCGGCACGGACGAGGGCGGGCAAGCTGGCGGCACGCCCGGCGACGACGCCGGTCCGGACCGCGGAGACGGACATGACTGATCGCATCGGGCTCTACCCCGGCACCTTCGACCCGATCACGAACGGCCACCTGGACGTCATCCAGCGCGCGGCCAAGGTGATGGACGGCCTCGTGGTCGGCGTCGCGGTCAACGCCGACAAGAAGCCACTGTTCACGGTGGACGAGCGCCTCGCTCAGGTGCGGCGCGAGGTCGCCTCGCTGCCCAACGGGCTGGGCGAGCGGATCGAGGTGCGCGCGTTCTCCAACCTTTTGATGCACTTCGCAGAGGAGGTCGGGGCCCGGGTCATCATCCGCGGCCTGCGCGCGGTGTCGGACTTCGACTACGAGTTCCAGATGTCGTCGATGAACGCCAAGCTGAACCCCGAGGTCGAGACGATCTGCCTGATGGCCTCCGACAAGTACCAGTTCATCGCCTCGCGCCTGGTGAAGGAGATCGCCTTCCTCGGCGGCGACATCGCGCCGTTCGTCAGCCCGCGCATCGCCAAGGACCTGCTCGCGCGCTGCGCCGAGGGGCGAAATTAGGCCGGGTTGCCTCCCCGCCGAGGTCGGCGACCCGAGCACGGCGGAAGCGCGGTGCGGCACGTCAGGCCGGTCGTCCGTTCCGCCCTTGACCGCCCGCCCCGCAACGACGATGTTTCCGCCCCGACCCCCACGCCGTCATGGTGAGAGCCCGTAGCTCAGCGGCAGAGCATCTGACTTTTAATCAGAGGGTCCTGGGTTCGATCCCCAGCGGGCTCACCAATGATCGAATTGATGCAGCCGGCGAAGAGCCCGCCGGCGTCCCGCGGGCTGGATGTCGGATAGGGCGCGTCCAGCAGCGCCGCGCCGGGTCCCGATAGCCGGCCACGTCGAGCATCGAGTTGCCTTCGGCCGCGCCGACTGTCGCCAAAGTGTCATTCAATCCGACTTTCATGAGGCTCCCGCCCGGCAAGTCCCTGGATCATCCCGTGTCGCCGATCGACCCATTCGCCGCCCGCACCCGGATCGCCTATTTCTCGATGGAGATCGCGCTCCGTGCCGAGATCCACACCTACAGCGGCGGCCTCGGCGTGCTGGCGGGCGACACCGCGCGCTCCTGCGCCGACCTGAAGCTGCCGGTGGTGTTCGTGACGCTGGTGAGCCGGCAGGGCTACCTGCGCCAGGAGATCGACGACGCCGGCCGCCAGGTCGAGCATGCCGACCCGTGGGACCCGGTCGACTGGGCAACCCCCCTCGGCGCCAGGATCACCGTCGCGCTGGATGGCCGCGACGTGTGGGTGCACGGCTGGCTGCACGTCATCAGGGACCGCCGCGGCCACGAGGTGCCGGTGCTGCTGCTCGACACCGACGTGAAGGACAACGACCCCGAGGATCGCCGGATCACCGATCGCCTCTATGGCGGCGACGACGCGCACCGGCTGAAGCAGGAGGCGGTGCTGGGCATCGGCGGCGTTCGGCTGCTGCATGCCCTCGGCTTCGCGATCGAGACCTGGCACCTGAACGAAGGCCATGCCGCCTTGCTCGCCGCCGAGCTGCTCCGCCGCCACCCGCTGCCCTACGCGCTGAAGGAGGCCGGCGGCGTCTATGACGTGGCCCAGGTGAAGGCGCACTGCATCTTCACCACCCATACGCCGGTGGCGTCAGGCCATGACCGGTTCGGCTACGAGCTGGTGGCGCGCGTCCTCGACGGCTTCATCGACCTCGATCAGCTCAAGCTCCATGCCGGGGCCGAGGACTGCAACATGACCCGGCTCGCCCTCTCGCTGTCGGGCTACGTCAACGGGGTGGCGGAGCGGCATGCCGAGACGGCGCACCGGCTGTATCCCGGCCACCGCATCCACGCCATCACCAACGGCATCCATGTCGGCACCTGGGCGGCGCCCAGCATCGCGCGGCTGTTCGACCGGCACTTCCCGCACTGGGTCCACGAGCCGGAGATCCTGGTGCGGGCCGACGTGCTCGACGACGAGGAGGTGTGGCAGGCGCATGTCGACGCCAAGCAGGCGCTGGTCGATGCGGCGCGCGCGGCGACCGGCATCGCCCTGGCGGCTGATCGCCCGATCTTCGGCTTCGCCCGGCGGATGACGGGCTACAAGCGCCCGGACCTGCTGTTCTCCGACCTCGAGCGGCTGCGCGCCATCGCGCGCGAGCGGCCGTTCCAGGTCGTCCTGGCCGGCAAGGCGCACCCGCACGATGGCCAGGGAAAATGGCTGATCGAGCAGCTACACGGGTACGTCCGCCAGCTCGAGGGCGCCATTCCCGTGGCGTTCCTGCCGAACTACGACCTGCGGGTGGCCAAGCTCATGGTCGGCGGCTGCGACGTATGGCTCAACACGCCGCTGCCGCCGCTCGAAGCGTCGGGGACCAGCGGCATGAAGGCCGCGCTCAACGGCGTCCTCAACCTCAGCGTCCTCGACGGCTGGTGGGTGGAGGCCTGCATCGACGGCCGCACCGGCTGGTCCGTCGGCAGCGACGGGGCGGCGTCCGCGCACGAGCATGCGGCGGCGCTCTACGACCGTCTGGCGCAGACCATCCTGCCGCTCTACGACGACGACCGCCGATACTGGCTGTTCATGATGAAGCAGGCGATCAGCAAGATTGCGTCCTATTTCAACAGCCAGCGCATGATGCGCCGCTACGCCACCGAGGCCTATCTCCGCTGACCCGCCCGGCCGCCGACGGACTGTCGGGCGACGAGGAATCCGGCTCGGCGTAGAGGCAGGGACTGCGGCGGGTACGCAAGCACCGCGGCGCCGCTACGCCACCCGCTGCTCGGTCATCGCCGCCACGACGCCGGCAAGCTCCTTGACGATATTCGCCTTGCCGAGCGTGCGGTCGGCGCCGAGCTTGAAGGCCATCGACAGGAGGTCGAGGTTGTCGCCGCGCCAGCCGCCGGTGACCACCAGCACCGGCAGGTCGGGGCGGCGCCGCTTGGCGTGGCGCAGCAGCTCCAGGCCGTCCATCTCCGGCATCAGCACGTCGGTGATCAGGAGGTCGCAGCCGTCGGCAAGCAGCCCGAGCGCGTCGCGGCCGTTGGCCGCCTCGGCGACGACGTGACCTGCGGGCTCCAGGATGGCGCGGACGGCGTGACGGACGGCGGCTTGGTCGTCGGCGACGATGATCCTGGCCATGACCTCGTCCCCGCTCAGAACAGGAGGTCGTCGATGTCGGCCGCGGCGGGCGCCGCGTCCGCCTGGACCGGCGCGGCGGCGAGGCCGGGGGCCAGCCGGCGCTCGAACGCGCGGTGGATGTCGCGCTCGGCCGCCATCGTGTAGTCGACGGTGCCGAATGCGCGCAGCCGCTCGGCGATCGCGACCGGGTCGGCCGCGGCGGGGCAGGCGCCGGCGAGCTCGTCGAGGCGCCGGCGGCTGCCGTCGAGCGCCGCCGCAAGGGCGTCGCCTGCCGTCATGCTGCGAGCGGCGCCGCCGAGCTGCGCGGCGGCCGTCTCGCCGGCGCGGAACAGCTCGTCGAGCGCGGTTTCCATGCGGTCGGCGCCGCCTCGGAACGCCGCGATCGAGGTCGCCACCGCGGCGTCGGCGCGGCCGATCTCGTCCTCGCCGCTGCCGGCGCCCGCTTCCGGGCGCGACAGCGCGCCGGCGGCGGCCATCACCTCGGCGATGGCGCGGCCGACCTCGTTGACGTCGTCGATCGTCTGGTTGGCGTAGCGGCGCAGCTCCTCGGCGATCACCTTGAGCTTCTGCGCCCGGGCACCGAGCCGCCCGCACTTGAAGCTGGTGTTCAGGCTGACCAGGCGCATGTCGATCTCGACGTCGCGCACCGCGCGCAGCCGCTGCTTCAGCGCATCGAGCGCCCCGGCGATCGTGGTGATCGCCCGGTCCACCTCGCCGCGCGCGGCCTGCGCGCCGCGCATCAGCGCCGAGGTGCGGCGTAGCTGGTTTTCCAGCTCGGTGAGGAACGAGCCGCCGCCGACCTCACCGGCGCCGTAGGTCTCGCGCGCCGAGCGCACCAGCGCCTCCGCCTCGCCGGACAGCCGGGTCAGCGCGCCGGCGACCCGCGCCGCCTCGGCCGCGAAGTCGTCGGCGGCGCCGCGGACCTGGTCCGACTGGAGCCCGAGCACCGCGCCGGCCAGCGCCCGGCTGTCGTCGTCACCCAGGCCGACCGACCACGGCGCCTCCGCGCCGCCGGCCGACAAGGTGTCCAACGCCGTCGCGACGTGCTCCAGCCGCTGGCGGGTCGCGTCGCCGACCTGCAGCGCCATCACGACGGTCGCGATCTCGGCGGCGATCTGCCCGGACCGGGCGCCGATCTCCGCGGCCGCGGCGGCGGACCGCTCGCGCCGTCCGTCGAGCAGGCCGAGGCTGTCCGACAGCTGCTCGGCGACCGCGCGCAGCGCCGGCAGATGCTCGCGCCCGAAGGCGGCGTGCTGGCCGGCGGCGGCGGCGATCACCTGGGCGAGCGAAGCCTGCTCGGCCGCGTAGCTGCGGATGCTCGACGCGGCATTGCCGACCAGCCGGACGATCTCGGCGGCGAACACGTCGAAATGCCCGCCGTCGGCGCCCATGTCGGCGGTGGTGATGCGCATGTTGACGGCCAGGAACGAGATGGCACGGATGGTGCGGTCGAGCCGGTCGATGCGGCTGCCGAGCGTCGCGTGGCGGGTGCCCAGCAGGCCGAGCGCCTGACGCTCCGCCTCCAGCGCCGCCGGCATGGCGGCGATCGTCGCGAGCACTCCGGCCAGGCGCTCGCGGGCTTCCAGCGTCTCGCTGCTGCGCAGCTCCTGCGGCAGCGCCTCGAAGGTCTGGGTGATGCCGCCGAAGCGCTCGATGGCGGCGGCGAGGTTGTCGCCGGCGGCGAGCAGCACCGGGTCGGCCGACCGGTACGCGGCGAGCACCGCCGCGGAGAGGGCGGGCAGGTCGGCGGTCGGGGCGAGGTCGAACGGCACGGGCTCTCCTTCCGGACGCCGGTCAGGCCGCGCGGGCCTGCATGATCTCGGCCGGGATGCGGCCGAGCGGCACCACGCGGTCGGCGGCGCCGAGGCCGATCGCCTCCTTCGGCATGCCGAACACGACGCAGCTCTGTTCGTCCTGCGCCACGGTGACGGCGCCGGCCTTCTTCATCTCCAGGAGCCCGCGCGCGCCGTCGTCGCCCATGCCGGTCATGATGATGCCGGTGGCGTTGCCGCCGGCGTACTGCGCGGCGGAGCGGAACAGCACGTCGACCGACGGCCGGTGGCGCGACACCAGCGGGCCGTCCTTGATGCTGACGTGGTAGCGCGCGCCGCTGCGGTGCAGGATCATGTGGTGGTTGCCCGGCGCGATCAGCGCGCGTCCGGGCAGCACGACGTCGCCGTCGGCCGCCTCCTTCACGTCTATGCGGCAGATGCCGTTGAGCCGGCGGGCGAAGGCGGCGGTGAAGTTCTCCGGCATGTGCTGGACGATGACGATGCCCGGACAGGTCTCGGGCAGCGCCTCCAGCACCTCGCGCAGCGACTCGGTGCCGCCGGTGGAGGCGCCGATGCAAACCACCCGCTCGGTCGTGCGCACCATCGCGCGGCTGCCCGGCGGCGGCAGGATCACGTCGGCGGTGAGCTTCTTCTCGACCGGCCGGGTGCGGCCGACGGCGGCGGCGGCGCGGCGGCCCATGCGGGCCTGCGCCGCGGCCTTGACGGCGTCGCAGATGCGCACCGAGGATTCGAGCAGGAACTGCTTGGTGCCCATCTGCGGCTTGGCGATCACGTCGACCGCGCCGGCCTCCATCGCCTGCACCAGGGTGGCGGAGCCTTCCTCGGTCAGCGACGAGCAGATCACCACCGGGATCGGCCGCTGCGCCATGATGCGGCGCAGGAAGGTGATGCCGTCCATGCGCGGCATCTCGACGTCCAGGATGATGACGTCGGGCACCTCCTCCTGGATGCGGCTGGCGGCGACGAAGGGATCGGAGGCGGTGGCCATCACCTCCAGCGCCGGATCCTGGCCGACGATCTCCGACAGCGCCTGGCGTACCGACGCCGAGTCGTCGACGATCAGGACGCGCAACTTGCCCGATGGTCTCGCAGTCACAGTCGCAGTCTCCCTATTGCCGGCGCCAGACGGTGGCCATGAGCTGGCGCATGCCGTCGAGGTTGCCGCCGGCGGCGGACTCGGAATGGCCGAGGATCAGGTAGCCCCCGGGGCGGAGGTGGCCGGTGAGCCGGGTCAGCACCGCGTGCTGGGTCGGCCGGTCGAAGTAGATCAGCACGTTGCGGCAGAACACGACATCGACGTCGCGGTCGACCGGATAGGTCGCGTCCATCAGGTTGAGGTGATGGAAGCGCGCCCGTGCGCGCAGCTCCGGCGCGATGCGGAATTCCTGGCGCCCGGCGTTGCGCGGCCGCAGCACGTAGCGGCGGCGGAACTCGGCCGGGATCGGGGCCAGCATGTCGTCGGGGTAGACCGCCCGGGTCGCCTGCGCCACCACCTCGGTCGACACGTCGGTGCCGAGGATGGAGTAGCGGAAGGGGACGGCGGCGGACCGCAGCTTGTCGTCCAGGACCATAGCGACCGTGTAGGCCTCGGCGCCGGTCGAGCTTGCGGCGCTCCAGATCTTCAGCCGCCGGTCGCCGGCGCGCGCGTCAAGGAGGGCGGGCACCGCCTCGTCGCGCAGGAAGTCGAAATGCTCCGGCTCGCGGAAGAAGTCGGTCTTGTTGGTCGTCACCATGTCGACGAGGTGGACGTACTCGCTGTCGAACTGTCCGTCCTCGAACAGTGCCCGGCAGTAGTCGTCCACCCCGCGCAGGCCGAGCGCGCGCACGCGCTTGCGCAGCCGGCCCTCGACCATCGTGCGCTTGGACGGCGGCAGCTTGATGCCGACGTTCTGCTCGATGACGGCGGCGATCTGCCGGTAATGGCGTTCGCTGAGCTGGTCGTACATCATGCGTGGTCTGCCAGGTCGGTCGGATCTGGCGTCAGGCAGCCAGCGGCGCGTCGGCGGTGGCGAGCAGGTCGAGCGCGTCGGCGGCGATCAGCTTCACGATGTCGAACACCACCACGAACTCGCTGCGTCGGCGGCCGACCCCCTTGATGCTGTCGGAGCGCCAGCGGCGGCCGATCTCGGGCGGCGGCTCGACCTGGTCGTTGTCGAGCCCGGTCACCTCGAACACCCGGTCGGCGACCAGGCCCAGGAGCAGCGCACGCTGCTCGATCTCGACCTCGATCACCAGGATGCGGGTGCTGGCGGTCGCCTCGGCGACCGGCAGGCCGATCTTGGTCCGCAGGTCGATCACCGGCACGCCGCGTCCGCGCACGTCGATGATGCCGAGCAGGTAGTCGGGGGCGTGCGGCAGCCGGGCGATCGGCTGCATGTCCAGGATCTCCTGGACGTTCGCCACCGGAATGGCGAAGACCTCGCGGTCCACGCCCAGGGTCACGTATTGAAGTCCTTCGGTCATCTTCGTCTCCGTCGAGCGCCTCAGTGGCGCTGGAATTCGGCGTCGAGCGGGTCCTCGCTCGGCCGCAGGTCGAGCGCGAAGCCGCCGCTCAGCGCGCTCTTGCTTGCCGGCCGCGCGGCTGCGGCCGACGGGGTCGGCGCGCGAACCGGCTTCGCGCCGGCCGGCGCCGGGCGCGCCGCGACCGGCCGTGTCGCCGGCTTGGCCGGCTTGGTCGCGACGGGCGCCGCCTGGACGTTCATCTCCGCGCCGCCGGCGAGGCGGAAGAACGCCACCGTGTTCTGCAGCTGGTCGGCCTGGGCGGCGAGCTCCTCGGAGGTCGCCGACATCTGCTCGGAGGCGCTGGCGTTCTGCTGGGTGACCTTGTCGAGCTGCTGGATCGCCTGGTTGATCTGGTCGGCGCCGACGTCCTGCTCGCGGCAGGCGGCGGTGATCTCCTCGACCAGCTCGGCGGTGCGCTTGATGTCGGGCACCAGGCGGGACAGCATGTCGCCGGCCTCCTGCGCGACCTTCACGGTGTCGGACGAAAGGGTGCTGATCTCGGCCGCGGCGGCCTGGCTGCGCTCGGCGAGCTTGCGCACCTCGGAGGCGACCACCGCGAAGCCCTTCCCGTGCTCGCCGGCGCGCGCGGCCTCGACCGCGGCGTTGAGGGCGAGCAGGTCGGTCTGGCGCGCGATCTCCTGCACGATGTTGAT
>JBFWQM010000045.1:0-27682 GCA_050249455.1 Rhodospirillaceae bacterium
TGGATCGGCACCAGCCTCTACAAGGCGTTCGAGGAGTCCAAGCGCCGGGCGATCGAGGCGATGCGCTTCTCCGGCGCGCAGCGGCTGATGCTGCCGTGGCTCTATGCCGACATCGACGAGTACGAGTCGGTGTTCGGGCTCGATCCGTGGCCCTACGGCCTCGAGGCGAACAGGCCGACGCTGGAGGCGATGGTCGCCTACATGGTCGAGCAGGACTTCATCGAGAAGCCGATCCCCGTCGACGACCTGTTCGTTCCCGTCGGCGCCCACTGACCGCGTTGCCGCCCGCCTGCGTCGGACAGATGCAGGCGGCGCGCTCCCGCAGGCGCGTCGTGGCGTCACTGCGGCGATTTACACTCGTTTAAATCTGCTGTGCGACCGTGACCGTGCGCAGGAATTGCGCCGGTCATATTCGCGACGGCATCGATCCGGCCGCCGCCCCATTAGCGTTCATGTTCGAATAGCGAGGCAGGCCCGATGTCCCGTTTGCTTTCCCGTTTTCCCCGCCTGCGGATCGCGCGCATTTCCGACATCAAGACGTTGCCGAAGCTGATGGGTCTGATCGGATTCTTCGCGCTGATCGCCGTCGCGATCTCCTACCTCGGAATCACCTCGCTGAAATCGCTGAGCCAGGCGACCGACACGATGGCGAGCCGGGCCGAGGTCGCGCGCGTGGCGAGCCGGCTGAGCGCGCCGATCGTCGGCATGAACCATGCCGAGTTCCGTCTGGCCGCCGCGCTGGAACCCAAGATCGTCGGGGAGACGCTGGCGCAGATCGATGCGGAGCGCAAGGCGCTCGACGAGGGCATCGCCTTCCTCAAGGCCAACGTCAGCGGCGCCGCGCTGGAGGCGCTGGCGAAGTTCGACAAGGAGTACCGGGATTACGAGACGGCGCTGAACTCCACGCTGCTGATGGTGAAGTCGCTGCAGGCCGACCAGATGGCGGCCAACGCCGAGATCTTCAAATACAGCGCCGAACAGAGCTTCGGGCCGTCGCAGCAGCTCCGCCAGGCCGCCAACGAGGTCACCGACCTCGTCGTCCGCGGCATGAAGGATGCCTCGGGCGAGGCGATGCGGGAATACCAGCAGGCGAGCCTGACGATGATCGAGATCGCCGCCGTGGGCATCGTGGCGGCGGTGGCGCTCGGCTGGCTGCTCGTCGCGCTCGGCATCGTTCGGCCGATCCGCGCCATCGTCGCCACCCTGCAGCAGCTCGCCGCCGGACGCTACGACGTCGCCATCGTCGGCGCCGACCGCAGGGACGAGGTCGGCGACGTCGCCAAGACCGCGCTGGTGTTCCAGCGGAACGGCCTGGAGAAGCAGCGGCTGGAAGCCGAGCAGGCGCGCCTCGCCGACGAGCAGGAGGAGGAACGCCGGCGCGGCTCCGCGGAACGCGAGGAGGCGCGCCAGCGCGCCGCCGCCGAGCGCCGCGAGCTGATGAACCGCATGGCCGACGAGTTCGAGACGGCCGTCGGCACCATCGTCGGCACCGTGTCGGCGGCCGCGACCCAGCTCCAGTCGGCGGCGCAGGCCATGTCGGCGACGGCCGAGGAAGCGACGCGCCAGGCGACCCTGGTCGCCGCCGCCTCGGAGGAGGCGACTGCCAACGTGCAGACGGTGGCGACCGCGGCCGAGGAGCTGTCGGCATCGGTGCAGGAGATCGGCCGCCAGGCCGGCCAGTCGAGCAAGATGGCCGAGCGCGCGGTCGAGGAAGCCGGCAGGACCAACAGCAGCGTCCAGGGCCTGGTCGATTCCGCCAGGAAGATCGGCGATGTCGTCCAGCTCATCAACGACATCGCCTCGCAGACCAACCTGCTCGCGCTCAACGCCACCATCGAGGCGGCGCGCGCCGGGGAGGCCGGCAAGGGCTTCGCCGTCGTCGCCTCGGAGGTCAAGGCGCTGGCCAACCAGACCGCCAAGGCGACCGAAGAGATCGGCAGCCAGATCGGCGCCATCCAGGGCTCCACCCGCCAGTCGGTCGGCGCGCTGGAAGGCATCACCAGCACCATCCGCGAGCTCAACCACATCGCCGCGTCGATCGCCGCGGCGGTCGAGCAGCAGGGCGCGGCGACGCAGGAGATTGCGCGCAACGTGCAGCAGGCCGCGCACGGCACGATGGAGGTGACCAGCAACATCGGCGGCGTGACGAAGTCGGCGTCCGACGTCGGCGCCGCATCGGCCCAGGTGCTGTCGTCGGCGCACGACCTGTCGGCCCAGTCGGCCGCGTTGCGCGCCGAGGTCGACAAGTTCCTCGAGACCATCCGCAAGGCGGCCTGATCCTCGACGGGCCGTTCTCGATCGACGGAGGTCCCGGCCGCCAAGGCCGGGGTGGTCCCGCGCCGGCCTACTCCGCCGTCGCCGCCGCGTAGAGCGCGCGCACATCGCGGGTGAAATCGACGCGCGAGGCGGCGTGCGTGTAGAACATGTGCCCGCCCGGGTAGTCGGCGAGCTGCACGTTGCGGCGCGCCGCCGGGTCGAGCGACATCTGCGCGACGACATAGTGGGATGCGAAGTACGGCGTGACGAGGTCGAAGTAGCCGTGCGCGATCATCGCCTTCAGGCGCAGGTTGCGCGACAGCGCGAGCTTCAGCGAGCCCGCCGAGCCGACATAGCCCTGCCGGCCGCCGCGGCCCGACCGCCAGTTCCAGCCCTGGTTCACGTCGCCGGCCAGCACGCGGTAGGGCACGTCGGTCTTCACCCCCAGCTCGTCGCGCAGATGGCGGTGCGCGGCCGCGGCGAAGGCGGCCGTGATCGCGCTCAGGTAGCCGTCGCCGCCGCCGCCGCGGTCGCCCGGGTCGGGGTCGATGCTGACGATCGCGCCGTCATAGAGGCTCACGATGCGCCGGGAGTCGCGCAGCAGCCGGCCGGCGAAGTCGGTGCGCTGGATACGGCCGCCGCTGCGCTGGACGTAGTCCGGCGGCAGGCCGATGTAGCCGGCCAGCCGGGCGAGCAGCGCCTCCTGCTCCGCCGGGGGCATGGTGTCGCCGCGCGCCATGCCCGGCAGCAGCGCGCCGACCGAGAACGCCTCGACTTCGCGTAGCGCCGTCGCCAGCGGCGCGTCGTTGCCGAAGCGGACGACGTTGAGGTGGCGGGCGGTCGCCGCATAGCTCGGGATGCGCAGGACCCAGGGCTCGGCGCGGTAGTCGTCGCCGTCGTGCAGCGAGAACTCCAGCACCGGCGAGATCATGATCACGCCGTTGAGCTCGATGCCGGTGTGCGTCGGCAGGTGGCTGGCCAGCCGGGCGACGCGGAAGCCGCCGTAGCTCTCGCCGGCGAGGAACTTGGGCGAGCCCCAGCGGTCCTTGCGCGTGAGATAGAGACGGATGAACGCGGCGATTGCGTCGATGTCCTCGTTGACCCCCCAGAAGCGGGCCCCCTCGCCTTCCTTCTCCTCGCGCTTGGGCGCGACCGAGAACCCGGTCCCCACCGGATCGACGAAGACGAGGTCGGTGAAGTCGAGCCACGTCTCCGCGTTGTCGATCAGCCTGGGCGGCGACGGCGGGATCGTCCCGTCGTCGCCGAACACGATCCGCCGCGGCCCCAGCGCGCCGAGGTGCAGGTAGGCGGACGCCGCGCCGGGCCCGCCGTTGAAGACGAAGGTGATCGGCCGCGCCGCGCGCGGGCCGCCGTCGCGGTCGTAGGCGACATAGAACACGTTGGCCTGGGGGACGCCGGCGTCGTTCACCACCGGCAGCGTGCCGGCCGTCGCCGTGTAGGCGATGGCGCGGCCGTACGCCGTCAGTGTCCCGGCCTTGGCCACCTCCTCGATGGCGCCGGGCGGCGCCGCACGCGGCGCGGCGTCCTGCGCCGCAGCGAATGGCGCCGCCCCGGCCGCGAGCGAAACGGCAAAAGCCCATGCCAGGGCACTGCTGCGGAACCGCATGCGGCCTCCTCCTCGATCCGTGCGGGCGTGGCCGATCGAACGATGCCGGCGCCGGCCGGTCAACCCGATCCCGCGGCGCACAGCGTCACGATCTCGTTGCCCATATATGGAGCAAACCCGCGGAAATTGTAGACATTGCGCATTTCCTGAGCGAATTCCGCGTTGACCGTCCCCGGCCGGCTTTTCATCCTCGTGTTGCGCTGCAACATGCCCCACGGAGGAACGCCGGTCATGAGCCTCAAGAAAATCACCCGAATGGCGATCACCGCCATGGCCGCGACCGTGGCGCTGGGCGCCGCCTCGGCCCATGCGCAGAAATACACGTGGCGGATGACGACCTTCGTGCCGGAGGGCACCAGCACCTACCGCGACTACGTCCAGGTCTTCATCGACACCGTGCATACGGTGACCAACGGCGACGTGAAGATCCAGGGCTTCGGCGCCGGCGTGCTGGCCAGCTTCTCCGAAGCGTACAAGGCGGTCCAGCAGGGCACCGCCGACATCGGCTACATGTACCCCGGCTTCCTGATCAACGCCGACCCGACCAACGCCATCATCGCCGGCTTCCCCGGCGGCATGGGCCCGGAGGCGATGATGCACTGGGTCTACAACACCGAAGGCGGCAAGCTGTGGACCGAGTACCGGCGGGCGATGAACGGCCTGCACGCGCTGCAGTCCGGCATCAGCCCGACCGAGATCTTCCTGCATTCGCACAAGAAGGTAGAGACGGCGGAAGACCTGAAGGGCATGAAGATCCGCACCGCCGGCGCGTGGGCGGACGTGCTGAAGCAGTTCGGCGCCGTGCCGACCATCATGGCGCCCGCCGACATCTTCGCCGCGCTGGAGCGCAAGGTGATCGACGGCACCGAGTACATCACCCCGGGCAGCAACGTCTCGCAGGGCTTCCACAAGGTCGCGCGCTACATCATCGTCCCCGGCATGCACTCCCCGGGCAGCATGAACGACGTGGTGTGGAAGACCGAGGTGTGGGACGCGGTGCCGAAGGAGATTCGCGAGAAGCTCGAGCTCGCCGCCAAGCTCGCCTGCTTCGAGACCTACCTGAAGCTCGGCATCCTCGACATGAACGCGATCGAGGAGATGAAGAAGGGCCGCAACGAGTGGGTCAACCTGAAGCCCGAGCTGCTGGCGGCCATCACCTCCGAGTCGCGCAAGTGGGCCGAGGCCAAGTCGAAGGAGCAGACCGCGAAAGGCAACCCGTGGATGCAGAAGCTGGCCGACTCCTATTTCACCTTCGACGACAAGTGGAACAAGGACATGTTCTACCGGAAGTTCTGATCGGCTCCCCGCCGCCTTCGACGGAATGCAGAGAGGACAGCCCGCGATGGACAAGATCCTGAATCCCGACTTCGCGTCGGTCCAGAAATGGGAAGCGGCGCCGGCGCGGCCGGGCTATGGTGCGCCCGTGCAGAAGATCATGCGTGGACTGGACCGCTTCTCCCTCTGGCTCGCCGTCGTCGCGATGGTGTGCGCCGTGATCCTGACCGGCGTGATGTGCTGGGAGGTCGTCGTCCGGCGGCTGCTCAACAGCCCGACGCTGTGGGCCTACGACGTCACCTACATGCTCAACGGGACGCTGGTCTTCCTCGGCGGCGCCTACACGCTGATCAAGAACGAGCATGTGCGGATCGACTTCCTCTCCGCGCAGTTGCCGCGCCGGGTTCAGGACCTGATCAACGTCGCGTTCTACCTGCTCCTGTTCCTGCCCATCTTCGGGGCGCTCACCTACACCTCGATCGCGGAGGCGTGGCGCGCCTTTGCCTCGGGCGCGGTCGAGGCCGCGAGCACCTGGGGCCCGCTGAGCTGGCCGTTCTACGCCACGCTCGCGATCGGTGTCGCCGGGCTGTTCGTCCAGTGCGTCGTCCAGATGCTGCGCCACGCGATGGCGGCGGCGGGGCGCGGCCGTTCGCCGCTGGAGCGCACCGATGCCGGGGCCGCGCACTGATGACGGCCTCCCTCGTCGCCGCATGGATGTTCCCGTCGCTGTTCGGGTTCGTCTTCCTCGGCCTGCCGATCGCCTTCGCCCTGGTCGTCACGGCGTTCCTGTTCGGCTACGGCCTGCTCGGCGACAACCTGCTGCTGCAGTTCCATAACCGGATCGTCGACGTCGCGTCGAACTATTCGCTGGGCGCGATCACGTTGTTCGTGTTCATGGGCTCGGTCCTGGAGCGGACCGGCATCGCCGGCCGCATGTTCGAGGCGATCCGGATGTTCCTGGGTCCGATGCGCGGCGGCCTCGCCCTGTCGACGGTCGCGCTGTGCGCCGTGTTCGCCGCCTCCGCCGGCGTGGTCGGCGCGGTGGAGATCCTGGTCGGCATGATGGCTCTGCCGGCGATGACCAACGCCGGCTACAAGAAGGACCTGGCGGCCGGCACCATCTGCGCCGGCGGTTCGCTCGGCACGATGATCCCGCCGTCGATCGTGGTCGTCATCTACGCCTCGGTCGCCGACATCGGGATCGGCGACCTGCTTGCCGCGATGGTGGTGCCGGCGGTGGTGATGGTCGGGCTTTTCGTCGTCTACATCCTGGTCCGCTGCACGATCGACCCGGAGGCCGGCCCCGGGGTCGACCCCGCCACCATCACGCTGAGCCTGGGCCAGAAGCTGTGGTTCCTGCTGGTCGCCTTCATTCCGGCGATCCTGCTCATGATCGGCGTGCTGGGCAGCATCTTCGCCGGCATTGCCGCGCCGACCGAGGCCGCCGCCGTCGGCGCCGCCGGCGCGCTGATCCTGGCCGTTGTCTACCGCCAGCTGAACCTGCAGGTGCTCTACGAGGCTCTCAAGCGCACCGTCACCGTGAGCTCGATGGTCATCTTCATCATCGTCGGCGGGACGATGTTCTCCAGCGTCTTCCTGCTCAACGGCGGCAACACGCTGGTCAAGGACCTGATCTCCGCGTTCGAGCTGACGCCGACGATGATCCTGGTCATGTTCCTCGCCATCCTGTTCGTCCTGGGGTTTGTCCTGGACTGGATCTCCATCGTCCTGATCGCCGTGCCGATCTTCGCGCCGGTGATCAAGGCGGTCGGCCTCGACCCGGTCTGGGTCGGGGTGCTGGCGTGCATCATGCTGCAGACCTCCTACCTTACCCCGCCGATGGCGCCGTCCATCTTCTACCTGCGGGCGATTGCGCCGCCGGACATGTCCTACATGGACATGTACCGGGGAGTGATTCCGTTCATCCTGCTGCAGGTGGTGACCATGGCGACGGTCATCTTCTTCCCCGAAAGCGCGACCTGGCTGCCCGACGTGCTGTTCGGCTTCTGAGCGGCGGCGGGACCCGGTCGAACCCCGTCGGGTCCCGCCCCCGCATGCCTTCTCACCGCATCGTGCCGGCCTGCCGTCCCGGCGTAGCGTCCTGCCGCAATCCCGTTGACCGCGGGAGCGGCGTCAACCATGCTTCGCCCATAATCCGGCCCGTAGAATCCGAAAAGCGATCGCCCAGGGGAGTATCGGCATGAAATTGAAGACCGCCTCGCGGTTGGCCGCGGGAGCCGTCGCGGCTGCCGCGCTGACATTCGCCGCCGCGCCCAGCCACGCCCAGAAGCACACTTGGAAGATGACCACCTTCGTGCCCGAGGGGACCAGCACCTACCGGGACTACATGCAGGTGTTCATCGACACCGTGCAGTCGATCACCGAGAACGAGGTCAAGGTCCAGGGCTACGGCGTCGGCGTCATCGCCGGCTTCGCGGACGGCTGGAAGGCGGTCCAGCAGGGCACCGCCGACATCGCCTACATGTACCCCGGGTTCGCGCTCAACATCGACCCGGCCAACACGCTGATGGCCGGATTCCCCGGCGGCATGACGGCCGACGCGATCCAGCACTGGGTCTACAAGGGCGGCGGGCTGGAGCTGTGGCGCGACTTCCGCCGCTCGACCATGGGCCTGCACTCGGTCATCACCGGCACCATCCCGACCGAGATATTCCTGCACTCCCACAAGAAGGTGGAGACGGCCGAAGACCTCAAGGGCATGAAGATCCGCACCGCCGGCGCCTGGGCCGATCTCCTGAAGGCGTTCGGCGGCACGCCCACCATCATCGCGCCCGCCGACATCTTCGCCGCGCTTGAGCGCAAGCTGGTGGACGGGACGGAGTTCATCACCCCGGCGTCGAACATCTCGCAGGGCTACCACAAGGTGGCGCGCTACATCATCGTCCCCGGCGCCCACGCGCCGTCGGGCTTCCACGAGGTCGTGTGGAAGGCCGAGGTCTGGGACGCCCTGCCGCAGGCGACCCGCGACAAGATCGAGATCGCCGGCAAGATGGCGGGCTTCGACACCTTCCTGCGCGTCGGCATGGCCGACATCGCCGCGATCAAGGAGATGCGCAAGGGCCGCAATGAGTGGGTGACCCTGAAGCCCGAGCTGATCAAGCAGATCCGCGAGGAGGGCCGCAAGTGGGCCTATGCCAAGGCCAAGGAGCAGTCGGACAAGGGCAATCCGTGGATGCAGAAGCTCGCCGACTCGTATTTCGCCTTCCTCGACGACTGGGACGCCAACACCGAATACCGCGTGAAGTGACAACCGACGGGCGGCCCCGCGCGGCCGCCCGCAGCCGGCAGACGACGCAGGGAGACGACCGATGAAGACGGCCTGGACGAAATTCGCCGCCGCGGCAACGGTGGGCGGCGCGATCGCGCTCGGCGCCTCGGGCGCGGCGGCGCAGAAATACACCTGGAAGATGACCAACTACGTGCCGGAGGGCACCAGCACCTACCGCGACTACGCGCAGGTGTTCGTCGATCTCACGCAGTCCCTCACGGACAACGAGGTGAAGGTGCAGAGCTTCGGCGTCGGCGTGATCGCCGGCTTCGCCGACGGCTGGAAGGCGGTCCAGCAGGGCACCGCCGACATCGCCTACACCTTCCCCGGCTTCGCGCTCAACGTGGACCCGGTCAACACCTTCCCCGGCGGTTTCCCGGGCGGCATGTCGACCGAGGCGCTGCTGCACTGGCTGTACCAGGGCGGCGGCTACGCGCTGTGGCAGGACTTCCGGCGCCAGACCACCGGCCTGCACTCGGTGCTGACCGGCTTCAGCCCGACCGAGATCTTCCTTCACTCGCACAAGAAGGTGGAGACCGCGGAGGACCTCAAGGGCATGAAGATCCGCACCGCCGGCGCCTGGGCCGACGTGCTGAAGGCGTTCGGCGCGACGCCGACGATGACCGCCCCGGCCGACATCTTCGCGACCCTGGAGCGGCGGCTGGTCGACGCGACCGAATACATCAGCCCCGCGTCCAACATCTCGCAGGGCTTCCACAAGATCGCCCGCTACATCATCGTCCCCGGCGCCCACTCGCCCGGCAACATCAACGAGGTGGTGTGGAAGGCCGAGACCTGGGACGGCCTGCCCAAGGGCCTGCGCGACAAGCTGGAATACGCCGGCAAGATGGCAGGCTACGAATCCTACCTCCGCCTCGGCATGGCCGACATCGCGGCGATGAAGGAGATGAAGAAGGGCCGCAACGAATGGGTCTCGCTGAAGCCCGAGCTGATCCTGCAGATTCGCGCCGAAGGCCGCAAGTGGGCCGAAGCCAAGTCCAAGGAGCAGGCCGACAAGGGCAATCCGTGGATGCGGAAGTTCACCGACTCCTACTTCGCCTATCTCCAGGAGTGGGAGGAGAACACCGCGTACCGGATGAAGTGAGCATCTGCGATCGGCGGCGGCGCGGCTGAGCGCTGCGATGGATGCCGTGCTTTCGGCGGTCGACCGGCTGGCGCGCGCGCTGGCCGGCATCGCCATGGCGCTGTTCCTCGTCCTGGTGTTCGCGATGCTCTACGAGGTCGTGGCGCGGCGCGGCTTCAACAGCCCGACCGTGTGGGCCTTCGACATCGCCTACATGACCAACGGCACGATGGTCTTCCTCGGCGCCGCCTACGCATTGCTGCGCAACGAGCATATCCGCATCGACTTCCTGTCCACCCAGTTCCCGCGGCGCGCGCAGGATGCGGTCAACGCCGCGTTCTACCTGCTCGCGCTGATCCCGGCCCTCGGCTATGTCGCGGTGTTCACCGTCAATGAGGCCTGGCGCACCTTCCTCACCGGAGAGGTCGAGCGCGCCAGCACCTGGGGACCGGTCAGCTGGCCGTTCTACAGCGGCCTCGCGCTCGGCATCGTCGGGCTGTGGCTGCAGGCGGTGGTGCAGATGATCCGGCACCTCCGGGCCGCCACGGGCCGTGCCGCCTCCCCGCTCGACTCCGCCGTGCCCGAGGGCCGCTGACGGTGGGTGACCTGCCGATCGCCGCATGGATGTTCCCGGCGCTGTTCGCGCTGGTCTTCCTCGGGCTGCCGGTCAGCCTGTGCCTGATCGTCACCGCGTTCGCGTTCGGCTTCGTCTTCGTCGGCGCGCCGGTCGGCAACCAGTTCCACAACGGGCTGGTCGGCGTCGCGTCGAACTTCGTGCTGGCCGCGATCCCGCTGTTCGTGTTCATGGGCGCGCTCCTGGAGCGGACCGGCATCGCCCGGCTGCTGTTCGACGCGGTACGCCTGCTGCTCGGGCGGCTGCCAGGCGGGCTTGCGCTCACAACCGTCGTCATGTGCGCGATCTTCGCCGCCTCCGCCGGCGTTGTCGGGGCGGTCGAGGTGGTGGTCGGGCTGATGGCGGTGCCGGCGATGATGCAGGCCGGCTACAAGAAGGACCTCGCGGCCGGCACGGTGTGCGCCGGCGGTTCGCTCGGCACCACCATCCCGCCGTCGATCGTGGTGGTGATCTACGCCTCGATCGCCGACATCTCGATCGGCGACCTGTATGCCGGCATGATCATCCCCGCCGGCGTCATGGTCGGCCTTTTCGTCGTCTACATCCTGGTGCGCTGCACGCTCGACCGCAGCGCCGGCCCCGGCCTCGACCCGCGCGAGTTCGCCATGCCGTTCATGGCCAAGGCGGGCATCGTGCTCAAGGCACTGGTGCCGGCGACGGCGCTGATCGTGGCGGTGCTGGGCAGCATCTTCGCCGGGGTTGCCTCGCCCACCGAGGCGGCGGCGGTCGGCGCATTGGGCGCCCTAGTGCTGTCGCTCGCCTACCGGACGCTGAACTGGACGACGCTGATCGAGGCGCTGCGGTCGACCATCCTGATCTCGTCGATGGTGCTGCTGATCGTGATGGGCGGCGTGATGTTCACCGGCGTGTTCGTGCTGACCGGCGGCTCGCAGCTTGTGCGCGAGACGGTGAGCCACTACCAGCTTTCGCCGATGGCGATCGTCGCGCTGTTCCTTCTCATCATCTTCGTCCTGGGCTTCGTGCTCGACTGGATCTCGATCGTCCTCATCACCATCCCGATCTTCACCCCGATGGTGAAGGCGGCCGGGATCGACCCGATCTGGTTCGGCGTGATGACGTGCATCGTCATCCAGACCTCGTACCTGACGCCGCCGATGGCGCCCTCGATCTTCTACCTGCGCGCGATCGCGCCCAAGGACATGACGTACATGGACATGTACAAGGGCGTGATGCCGTTCATCTTCGCGCAGCTCCTGACCCTGGCCGCCGTGATCCTGTTCCCGGAAAGCGCGACATGGCTGCCCGACGTGCTGTTCGGGTTCTGACGCCGGCGCGCGCGCCGGCAGGGAGGAAGCGATGCAGGTCTACCTGTTCCACCTCATGCCCTACGCGCATCTCGACCTCGATTTCGACAAGACCTACAAGTCGTGCTGGGTGATCTACCCCAACGCGAACTTCGACCCGGTCAAGGGACACGCGCTCTACAACCGCTACCTTGACGAGCTCGAGTACGCGGAGGCGCTCGGCTTCGACGGGGTGTGCGTCAACGAACACCACCAGAACGCCTATGGCCTGATGCCGTCGCCGGTGGTGATGGCGGCGGCGCTGTCGCGGCGCACCAGCCGGGCGAAGATCGCGATCCTGGGCAACGCCTTCGGTCTGCGCGAGCACCCGCTGACCCTGGCCGAAGAGCATGCCATGATCGATTGCATCACCGGCGGGCGGCTGATCTCGGGGATGGTGCGCGGAATCGGCTGCGAGTATTTCAGCTTCGGCGTCAACCCAGCGCTGTCGCACGCCCGCTTCCAGGAGGCGCACGAACTCGTCACCCGCGCATGGTCCGAGCCGGGGCCGTTCGCGTTCGAGGGCAAGCACTACCACTTCGAGTACGTCAACGTCTGGCCGCGCCCTTACCAGAAGCCGCACCCGCAGATCTGGGTGCCGTCGCAGGGCTCCTTCGAGACCATCGAGTGGGCGTCGCACCCGTCGCGCAAGTACACCTACCTGCACAGCTACAGCCCGTGGCGCAACGTCAAGGCCTACCAGGACGCCTACCGCCAGCAGGCGCACGACTTCGGCTACACCGCCACCAGCGCGCAGCTCGGCTGGGCGTCGCCGATCTATGTCGGGGAAACCGACGCCAAGGCGGTCGCGGAAGCGCGGCCGCATGTCGAGGCGTTCTTCAACAAGTTCCTGAAGCACCCGCAGGAGATCGTCCTGCCGCCGGGCTTCCTGTCGGTGAAGTCGTACCGGCGAATCCTCAAGTCGAAGTCGAGCATCCGCCACGCGCACACCATCGAGTCGCTGATGGCCGACCGGGTGGTGATCGTCGGCGGCCCCGACACGGTGCGCCGGATGCTGACGGAAGCGCATGCCGACACCGGCCCAGGCTACTTCATCGGCATGTTCCAGATGGCGACCCTGCCGCACGACATGACGATGCGTAGCATGGAGCGCTTCGCCCGCGAGGTGCTGCCGGCGCTGCGTCCGCTGGCCGGCGAGGGAACCTGGCAGCCGGCGAAGAAGGGCGTCGCCGCCGAATAGCGCGGGATCAGCGCGTCCCCAGAGCCGCCAGCGCGCCCTCGTGATAGGGCAGTCCCGCCGCGACGTGCAGCGTTGCGGGGTCGGCGTGGCGGAAGACGGGGTCGGTCGCGGCCAGCCGTCCGAGCGCGCCGGCGACCGCCGTGACGACCGCGCGAGCGGTCGCCGTGTCGAGGCCGGCGTGCGCGGCGAGGAACACCGGATAGCCGGCGACCATCGCGCCGGGCGGATTTGCCTCGGCGGGCAGGGCGCGCAGCGCCACCGGGAGGACGCGCCGCATCGCCGCGACGGCGTCCGGCGCGGTATCCAGTCCCACGAAGCGGATGCCGCCGCGCGGCGCCAGGCGGTCGGCGGCCCAGCGCAGCGCGTGGATGCCCGGCATCGCCATCGCGGCGTCCAGCCGTCCTTCGCCGAGCCGATAAGCGCCCTCGAACAGGCTGCGCACCGGCACACCGGCGACGTCGTCCGGCGCCAGGCCGCCATTGGCGAGCAACGCCGCCGCCAGCCGGGCCACCGCCGGCTGGTCGGCGAACCCGGACGACACCGCGCGGCCCTTGAGATCGGCCACCGCACGCACCGGGGAATGCGCCGGAACCGCGATGCCGAACGGCAGCACCATCACCGCGCACATCAGGCGCACGCCGGAGTCCGGACCCGGCAGGTCGGCCGCCAGCACCAGCGCCAACTGGACCTCGCCGCGCCCCAGCGCCGCGACGACCGGGCCGGAGCCCGAGAAATGACGCACCGTCACCGCAACGCCGAGGCGATCCTGAAGCACCGCGCCGATGGCGACGCCCGCCCGCTCGTAGATCGAGCCGGGCGGGTTCGCCCCGATCGCGATGTCGCGCGCCGACGCGGCGGTCGCGGCCGTCGCCAGCGCGACGCCGGCGAACGCCGCACGAAAGAGGCGGGTGCCCACGGTCAATTGTCGAACCGTCCGCGATTCCTGCTAAGGTTGCCGCACTTTGGCACCCGCCACGGAGTCGGGAAAGTTAGATGTCTTCCGGATTGCCGGCATGACCAGGAGGGGACGCCGCCGCGAGGACGGCAGCCGCCGCCTGCCCGCCGCCCCGCCGGCACGGCGCGCGGCCGGCGATGTCAGCGCCGCCCTGATGGGCCTCGCCGGCCAGGCCCGCGTCGTAACGCCGGACTTCGACAAGCTGAAGGCGGGCCTCGCCGAGCCGCCCGCCGCCGCCGACCTGGTCAACGTGCTGGGCAACAGCCGCCGGCGCGACGAGCTGGAGGCCATCGCCGCCGACTGCCGCGCCCGGCTGATGACCCAGCCGGACTCGCTGTGGCTGCACTTCAAGCTCGGCGAGACCCTGCGGGCGCTGGGCGACCGCGACGGCGCCATCGGCGCCTTCCGCCGCTGCCACGACATCGACCCGTCGCTCGGCAGCGACTTCTACCTGTCGGCGATGGGGCTCGGCGAGGTTCCCGACCGGATGCCCGAGAAGCTGGTCGCCACCCTGTTCAACTCCTACGCCGAGACGTTCGAGCAGCACCTCGTGCGCACGCTCAAGTACCAGGCGCCGGGCAAGCTCGCCGCGGTGGTCAAGGACATGCTGGGCGACGGCCACGCGCCGGTCGACGTCTTCGACATCGGCTGCGGCACCGGGCTGGCCGGCGAGCATCTGCGCCCCCTCGCCCGCCGGCTGGACGGCGTCGACCTGTCGGCAGGGATGATCGCCAAGGCGCGCGAGAAGCGCTTGTACGATCGGCTGATCGTCGGCGAGCTGTGCGCGGCGCTGAACGACGCCCGCCTGCAGTACGACCTGGTGGTGGCCGCCGACGTGCTGATCTATTTCGGCGACCTGACCGCGCCGTTCGCCGCCGCCCACGCGGCGCTGCGCCCGGGAGGCCTGTTCGCGTTCACCGTGGAGAAGGGCGACGGCGAGGCGCCCGCGCTGGGCGAGGTGACGCGCTACCGACATTCCGCCGCCTATATCGAGCGTGTCGCCGCCGCGACCGGGTTCCGCGTCGTGCGGCGCGAGGACTTCACCTTGCGTTTCGAGAAGGGCGTTCCTGTCGACAGCCTGCTCTACGTGCTCGCGCCGATCTGACGGCGCGGCATCCGCATCAACTGGGAGGAAGACGTGACGATCACCGTGACACCACTGTCGCCGGCCTGCGGGGCCGAGATCGGCGGCGTCGACCTGCGCCGACCGCTGGCGCCGGACGACGTGGCCGCCATCCGCCAGGCATGGCTCGACCACCTGGTCATCGTGTTCCGCAAGCAGGAGCTCGAGGAGGAAGACCAGATCCGCTTCGCCGCCGCGCTCGGCAAGGTGGGCGACTACCTGCGCCCCAAGACCCTGCGCCACGTCGACCACGTCAAATACAGCAACTCGGTGATGCTGATCTCCAACATCCGCGACGAGGAAGGAAACCCGATCGGCTCGCTGCCCGACGGCGAGATGATGTTCCACACCGACACCGTCTACGACGCCAACCCGCATGCGGGCACCAGCCTCTATGCGATCGAGATCCCCTCGCGCGGCGGCCACACGCTATTTTCCAACCAGTACCAGGTCTATGACGCCCTGCCTGCGCAGGTACGGGAGCGCCTTGCCGGACGCCAGGCGATGAACGTCTTCGAGTTCGGCACCACGATGAAGGCAAAAGCGCGCTACGACCGTTCGGTCGCGCCGCATCACCCGCACCCGGTGTTCCGCCGCCATCCGGAGACCGGCCGGCTCGCGGTCTACGTCAACGAGCTCACCACCGAGGAGGTGCTCGACTTCCCCGAGGAGGAAGGCAAGGCGATACTGGGCGAGATCTACGCGCTGCAGAAGCGGCCGGAATTCGTCTACGAGCACGCCTGGCAGATCGGCGACCTGCTGCTGTGGGACAACCGCTGCACCATGCACGCCCGCACCGACTTCCCGCGCACCGACCGGCGGCTGCTGCGCCGGGTGACCATCGAAGGCGACCGTCCGGTTTGAGGAGCGTATCGACATGACCAAGCAGACTGTCCTGGTGACCGGCGCCGCGAGCGGCATCGGCAAGGCTTCCGCCCACCACCTCCTGAACGCGGGCCACGAGGTGGTCGCGCTCGACCTGATGCAGGAAGGTCTGGCCGCGGCGCTCGCCGATGCCGGCGGCGACCGGCTGGCGCTGTTCGCGGCCGACGTCTCGAAGACGGAGGACTGCGGCGCCGCGGTCGCCGCCGCCGTGAAGCGCTTCGGCAAGCTTGACGCCGTCCTCCACTTCGCGGCCGTCCACTCCAGCCGCTACTGGACGGAGCTGACGGCGGAGGAGTTCAACCGTGTGCTCGCGGTCAACGTCACCGGCTCGTTCCTGATCGCACAGGCCGCCGCGCGCCACATGGTGGAGCGCAAGGCGGGCGCCATCGTGCTGACGGCGTCGGGTTCGGTGATCCTGGGCCCCGTCGGCGGGTCCGCCGGCCAGGGCGGTCCGGCCTACGTGTCGTCGAAGGCCGCGATCACCGGTCTGGTCCGCACGCTGGCCCGCTCGCTCGGACCGAGCGGCATCCGGGTCAACGGCATCGCGCCCGGCGTCACCGAGACGCCGATGATCGCGAGCTATTCGGCGGAGACCAAGGCGGCCCAGGCGGCGCGCTTCCCGCTCGGCCGCATCGGCCAGCCGGAGGATGTCGCCTCGGTCGCCGAGTTCCTGGTCTCGGACGCGTCGCGCTTCGTCACCGGCGAGGTGGTGATCGTCAACGGCGGCGCCAATTTCGGCTGACGGCGCACAACGACAACATGAAACGGGGAAGCTCATGTCGAGACTGCTGGGGGCGCTCGCCGCCCTGATCCTCGCCGCGCTGCCGGCCGCGGCGCAGGCGCCGGCCGGCTATCCGTCGCAGGCGGTGCGCTTCATCGTGCCGTTCGCCGCCGGCGGCGCCACCGACGTGCTGGCGCGCGTGCTGACCAAGGAGCTTTCGGAACGACTGGGCAAGTCGTTCGTGGTCGACAACAAGCCCGGCGCCAACGGCATCCCGGGGCTGGAGGCGCTGGCGCGGGCTGCGCCCGACGGCTACACGATCGGCATGGGCGCGCTGTCGCCGCTGGCGATCAACCCCGCCCTCTACGCCAAGCTGCCCTACGACGTGGCGAAGGATTTCGTCGCGATCAGCGGCATGGCGACCCTGCCGATCGTCCTGATCGTCAACGCCAAGGCGCCGGCCGACGACCTCAAGGGCCTCGTCGCCCACCTGAAGGCCAAGGGCACGGCGTTCTACGGCTCGCCCGGCGTCGGCAACACCTCGCATCTCTACGGCGAGCTGTTCAAGAAGGTGACCGGCGTCAAGCTGGAGCACATCCCGTACAAGGGCGGCAACCTGGCGCTGCAAGATCTGGTGAAGGGAGAAATCGACCTGACCTTCCAGACCATCATCGAGGCGCTGCCGCAGATCCGCGCCGGAACGGTGAAGCCGATCGCGCTGTTCTGGTCGAAGCGGTCGCGCGACCTGCCCGACACGCCGACGATGGCCGAGCTCGGCGTCGCCGGGTTCGAGTCGCCAACCTGGTTCGGCGTGATCGGCCCGGCCGGCATCCCGCAGCCGATCGTGGACTACCTCAATGCCGAGATTCGCGTTTCGCTCGGCCGGCCGGAGGTGCAGCAGACCTTCGCCCGGCTCTCCGTCGAGGCGATGTCGATGTCGCCGGCCGCGTTCGGCGACTGGATCGCCGCCGAGGGCCGCAAGTGGGGCCCGCTGGTGAAGGAGTCGGGCGCGAAGGTGGAGTGAAGCGGCGATCGCTGCCGCCGTGCGGCGCACGCGGCGGAGCTTGAGGTCGAGAGGCCCGCGGCTACCCACCTCACCCGCTCGCTTCGCGCTCGCACCCTCTCCCCCCATAGTGGGCGGAGAGGGTAAGTGGCGTCCCTCTCCGCCCACTATGGGGGCGGAGGGAGGGGACCCATTGCAACGCGATGGGGAGGGTGAGGTGGGCGGCCTCGTCGCCAGACAGGTCGTCGCCCCGCGCCGCCGGTCTTCGCCTACTGGAAGATCTTCACCATCCCCTTGACCTCGGCCTCGGTCAGCGGCTTGGAGACGAACTTCGATTCCACAGCGTCGGCGATGTTGCGGTCGGTACCGACCAGGTCGGCCTTCATCACCAACTCGCGCGGGTAGAACGCCGGCACCTCCTTGGCGATGTCCACCGGCACGCCCGCATAGGCGGCGTAGGCCGGGATCGACTCCTCCGGCTTGTCGTACATCCACGCCAGCGCCTTCTCGTAGGCGCGGTTGAAGCGGGTGACCACCTCGGGGTTCTTCTCCACGAGGTCCTTGTGCGCGACGTTGACGCGGCTGGTCTGCTTCTGCAGCTCCGGCACGTCGGTGGCGCGGAAGACGATGCGCGTCTCGCCCGACTTGACCAGGTCGAGGTTATAGGGCGGCAGCGAATAGCCGACGTCGATCTGGTCGGTCATCAGCTGGGTGCGGCTGGCCGAGATCGCGCCGGTCGAGACGAGGTCGGGCTTGACGTCGAACTGCCGCATCATCGACAGCAGGATCAGGTGGGTCGTGGACCCCGGGCGCGAGAACGCGATCTTCTTGCCGTTGAAGTCCTTCGCCGACTTGATCGGGCTGTTGGCGCGCACCATCCAGAACGCCTCGGGCGCACCGAGGATCTGCGAGCGGACAATCACCAGCGGCGCGCCCTTCGAATAGGCGCCGATGACGCCCAGGATGCCGGTGCCGATCGCGATATCGGTCGACCGGGTCGAGACGGTCTGCAGCGTCTCGGTGCCGCCGCCGGTGAAGATGTAGCTGACGTCCAGGTTCTCCGCCTTGAAGAACCCGCGCTCGGCGGCGAAATAGGACGCCGCCGTGTCCCACAGGCCCTTCTGCGAGATCGCGATCTTCAGCTTGTCCGCAGCATATGCCGGCGCGGCAAGCGAGACGCCCAGCGCGATGCCGGCCGCTGCGGCGATGAACGTGGCTTTGATGGTGGTCATGAGCCTTGTCTCTCCCCTGTCGAAGCGTGTTCTGAGCCGCGCGCGGCCATTGCGTCCTGTTTTAGCGGACATCGGCTGCCGAGGCACCCGCAATATCCGCCGAATGCCTCGTTGCGTCGTCGCTTGCGCCGTGTAGGATCGACGGGACGTCCAACATGAGGGAGGCCGCAATGCCCGTGACAGCGTTCGTCCGGTTTCCATTCCCGCCGGGCAAGGACCGCGCCGAGGTCGCGAAGATGTTCCAGGCGTCCGCGCCGCGCTACCAGGTGGCGCCGGGGCTGATCCGCAAGTACTACCTGCTTGCCGAGGACGGCGCGTCCGCCGGCGGCGCCTATCTGTGGGAATCGAAGGCCAAGGCGGAGGCGTTCTACGACGCCGCCTGGCGCGGCTCGATCAAGGAGCGCTTCGGCGCCGAGCCGGAGATCACCTACTTCGAGAGCCCGGTGATCGTCGACAACACGCTCGGCACGATCAGCGCCGCCGCGGAATGACTGAGCGGCCCAAGGCCGCCGCCACGCAACAGGGAGAAGAGTCATGACGAGCCTCGGCGCGCCACGCGCGCACGACCATCACGGCGCGCCCTGCGCGCACGACCACGACGGCTGCAAACACGGCGCGTCGCGCCGCCATTTCCTCGCCGCCGTCGGCGGGCTGGGGATCGCCTCGCTGATGCCCGCCACCCTGGCGTCCGCCCAGGGCGCGGCGCGGATCATCGACACCCATCACCACTTCTACGCGCCCGACTACCAGAAGGCGTGGGTCGAGTGGAACGAAAAGCACAAGGTGCCCAACTTCCCGACCCAGATGTCGTGGTCGCCGGCCAAGGCGATCGAGGAGATGGACAAGGGCGGCGTGCGCACCGGCATCCTGTCGGTACCGTCGACGCCGGGCCTGTGGTTCGACGCCGGCGCCGAGGCCGCCAACCGCATGGCGCGCACCTGTAACGAGTACGGCGCCGGCATGGTGCGCGACCACAAGGGCCGGTTCGGCCTGTTCGCGACGCTCTCCATGATCGACGCCGACGCCTCGCTGAAGGAGATCGAGTACGCGTTCGACACGCTGAAGGCCGACGGCGTCGGGCTGCAGAGCAGCTACGGCGACAAATGGCTCGGCCACGCCGACTACAAGCCGGTGTTCGAGGAGCTGAACCGCCGCGGCGCCGTGGTCTACGTCCACCCGCTGGCGGCGGCGTGCTGCTTCAACATCCCGATCGGCACCGGCGCGGCGACCCTGGAGGTGCCGCACGACACCACGCGCACGGTGTCGAACCTGTTCCTGAGCGGCGCCTTCGCGCGCTACCGCAACATCAAGTGGTTGTTCTCGCACGCCGGCGGCACCATTCCCATGCTGGCCGGCCGGCTCGACTACTTCAGCAAGTTCCGCAAGGACTACAAGGACCTCGCGCCCGATGGGCTGGAGGCGGAGCTGCGGCGGCTCTACTACGACACCGCCAACGCGCTGCATCCGGCGTCGATGGCCGCGCTCATGAAGCTGGTGCCGGCGAGCCAGATCACCTACGGCTCGGACTATCCCTATGTCCCGATCGCCGCCCAGGCGCAGGAGCTGCAGAAGGTCGGCTTCACGCCGCAGGAACTCGCTGGCGTCGAAAGCGGCAATGCCATTCGCCTGGTGCCGCGATTGAAGGCGTAGGCGCGAAAGACAGAAGCCGCCTCGCGCCGGGGCGGGCCTGAGGCCCGCCCCGATCGATTCAGCGCAAGAGGCTCGGCAGCCACAGCGCGATGCCGGGGAAGATCATCACCAGCGCGATTGTCGCGACCTCCAGCCCGATGAACGGCGCCGCTGCCCAGTAGATCTGGCGCATCGTGATGTCGGGCGGCGCGACGCCCTTCATCACGAACAGCAGCAGCCCGAACGGCGGCGTGGTGAAGCCGATCTCCAGCGCGATCAGCATCATCAGGCCGAACCACACCGGGTCGACCCCAGCGGTGGCGACCAGCGGCATGAAGAACGGGATGGTGATCATCATCATGCTGAGCTGGTCCATGAACGTGCCGAGGAACAGGAGGATCGTCAGCATGCCGATGACCAGCCAGATCGGCGTCAGGTCGAGCCCCTTCACGATCTCCAGCAGGCCGTCGGTTGCGCCGGAGAACGCCAGGATCTGCGAATAGGTGATCGAGGCGCAGATGATGAACAGGATCATCACCGACACCTTCGCCGTCTCGCGCAGCGACACCATGATGCTGCGCCACGTCAGCACGCGATAGGCCGCGGCGGCGACGACCGTCGCGACCGCCCCCAGCGCCGCCGACTCGGTCGGCGAGGCGAGCCCGCCCAGTATGCTGCCGACCACCACGACGAAGATGCCGAGCAGCGGCACCACGTTGACGAACAGCGGCCGCAGCCGTTCGCCCAAGGTCAGGTGGCCGACGTCATAGCCCGGCGCCAGCGCCGGGTTCAGCCAGCAGCGCACGATGACGTAGCCGAAGAACAGCGTCGCCATGACGATGCCGGGCAGGATGCCGGCGATCAACAGGTCGGCGACCGAGATCATCGCGAGGCTGGCCAGGATCACCGCCAGCGCCGACGGCGGGATCAGCATCGCGATTCCGCCGGTGCCGAGGATCGGCCCCATCGCGATCTTGGGCTCGTAGCCGCGCCGGCGCATCTCCGGCAGCAGGGTCGAGCCGAGCATCGCGGTGTTGGCCAGGGTCGAGCCGGACAGCGCCGAGAAGATTGTGCCGCTGACCACGGCGACCAGCGACAGCCGCCCCGGCACGCGCGCGATCAGCTTGTCGACCGCGTCGATCGCCTTGTGCGCAAGGCCGGTGTGGAACATCACCTCGCCCATCAGCAGGAACAGCGGGATCGGCGTCAGGGTGAAGGTCGTCACCGCATCGACGGCGTTGCGCACGAGCTGCGCGAGCCCCGGCTCGCCGCCCAGGAAGAACAGCGCGCCGACGATGTTCACGGCGAGGAATGCGAACACCACCGGCAGGCCGAGCATGAGGAGGGCGAGCAGCCCGCCCATCTGCAGCAGCAGGGCGACGTACCACGTCATCGCTCAGAGGCCCCGGTTCTCAAGGTCGGGCCCGGTCTCGCCGGCGCCTTCGCGCACCACGCGCACGAGGCGGACGGCGAACTCCACGGCGATCAGCGCGAAGGCGCCGGACACCAGCGCGAACACCCACCACTCGGGAAAGATGAATTCCTTGATGATCCGCGCGCCCTGCGCACGGGCCGCCGCCGCCACGCTGCCGCTGTAGTAGAGGATCACCAGCGCGACGACGAGGCCGATGACATCGCCGACCGCCTCGACCAGGGTCCGCGCGCGCGCGGCGAGGCTGGTCAGCACGACGTCCACGCGCACGTGGGCGCCGAGGTGCAGCACCCATGGCCCGCCGACGAAGGTCAGCAGGAACATCGCGTACTCCGCCGCCTCGAGCATCCACGGGATCGAGCCGAGCCGCAGCGCCCGGAGCACGATGTCGATGGACATCCCCACGGTGATGAACGCCACGCAGGCGCACGCGACGCCTTCCAGCGCCGCGTGCACGCCGTCGTAGACCCGGCCGAGCGCGTTCATCGCCGGGACCGCGCGTCGCGGCGGCGCGTCACTTCGCGATCAGCGCCTTCAGCTTCGGCGCGTTCTCGGGGTCGAGCTCCATCGCCTCCTGCCAGCCCGCTTCGTAGGCCTTGGCGAGGTACGCCTCGGCCAGCTTGCCGGTGAACACGATCGGCTGGATGCCGGCGTCGTCCTGCTCCTTGCGGTAGGCCTTGTCGATCTTCTCGGCCTCGACCCACATGTAGTCCTCGAAGTCGTCCATCTGCTTGGTCAGGAAGGTGCGCTGCGCGGCGCTGAGCGCGTTCCACCTGGCGACGTTGAGGATGGCGCCGCCCTGGATGTTGTAGAAGGCGGGCTCCACCCGGTACTTGATGTGCTTGTCCCAGCCCAGGCTCTTGATGTCCCAGGTCGGCCAGCCCAGCCCGTCGATGGTGCCGCGCTCCAGCGCGACGTAGACCTCGCCCGGCGGCGTCTGGATCACCGTGGCGCCGAGCGCCTTGAAGAACGCGCGGTAGACCGGCGTGATGCGGAGCTTGAGCCCGCTCAGGTCCATCGAGTCGATCTTCTTGTCGCGCATGTAGAGGTGGAACGGCACGTTCGACCCCCAGTGGCCGAGATAGACCAGGCCCGCCTTCTCCAGGTGGATCTTCTTGATCAGGTCCATCGCGCCGTTCGCCCGCATCTCCTGCGGCGTCTTCTGGATCATCTTCAGCGCGTCGCCGATCGGCAGCAGGTTCTGGTAGAACGTGGTCGGCAGGTTGGCCATGTCGACCACGCCGGTCTTGACCGCGTTCGCCATGGTGAACGGCGACATCGAGCCGGCCGCCTTGATCTCGATCTGCACCATCCCCTTGCCGGCGGCGTTCACCCGGTCGACGAAATCGACGAACACCTTGCCGGACGCGTTGTTGTTGGGGACGAAGCTCACCGCGCTGAGCTTCGCCTCCTGCGCCGACGCAAGGCTTGCGAAGGCGAACGCCAGCGCCGCGACGGGCGCGAAAAGCGCTTTGATCATGCCTGCTTCTCCCCTGTCCGCCGGTCAGCGCGCGATCAGCGCCTTGAGCTTCGTCGCGTTGGGCGCGTCGAGCTCCATCGCTTCCTGCCAGCCGGCGTCGTAGGCCTTCTTGACGTAGTCCTCGGCGGTCTTGCCGGTGAAGGTGATGACCTGGATGCCGGCGTCGGCCTGCTCCTTGCGGTAGGCCTTGTCGAGCTCGTCCGCCTTGGTCCACATCTCGTCCTCGAAGTCGCGCATCATCTTGGTCAGGAAGTCCTGCTGCGCCTTCGACATCGCCTTCCACTTGTTCAGGTTGACGATGATGCCTTCCTGCGTGTTGTAGAACGCGGGATCGATGCGGTACTTCACGTGCTTGTCCCAGCCCAGGCTCTTGATGTCCCAGGTCGGCCAGCCCAGCCCGTCGATCGAGCCGCGTTCCAGCCCGACATAGACCTCGCCCGGCTGCATCTGGATCACCGTCGCGCCGAGCGACTTGAAGAACGCCCGGTACACCGGCGTGATGCGAAGCTTCAGGCCGGACAGGTCGGCCGTCTCCACCTTCTTGTCGCGCAGATAGATGTGGAAGCCGACGTTGGTGCCCCAGTGGCCCAGGTAGTGGGCGTTCACCTTCTGCTCGTGGAGCTGGTTGATGAAATCCATCGCGCCGTTCTCGCGCAGCTCCTTCGGCGACTTCTGGATCATCTTCAGCGCGTCGCCGACCGGCAGCAGGTTCTGGTAGAACGTGCACGGCAGATGCGCCATGTCGACCACGCCGCTCTGCACCGCGTTGGCCATCGTGAACGGCGACATCGAGCCCGACGCCTTCATCTCGATCTGCACCAGGCCCTTGCCGGCGGCGTTGACCTTCTCGGCGAACTCGACGAACGGCTTGCCGAACGCGTTGTTGTTGGGGACGAAATTCACCGCCCCCAGCTTCACCTCCTGCGCCATGGCTCCCTGGACGAATCCGGCGACGAGGGCGGCCGCCGTCGCGGCGGTCGCATGGCGCAGCAGTCTCTTCATTGCTTCCACTCCCGGGATTTTGCGTTGGTCGTTCACGAGCGGCACGACGGGTAATACTATTAGACGTTGAACGACGTGACCAGCCGGGAAGGAACCCTCGTGCCCGATATGCCGACCGCAACGGAGACAGCGCGGCGGATCGCCGCCGGCACGCTGACGTCAGAGGCGGCCGTCCGCGCCTGCCTGACGCGCATCGAAGCGCGCGAGGCCGCGGTCGGCGCCTGGGCGTTCCTCGATCCCGAGCTCGCGCTGGCGCAGGCCCGTGCGCGGGACGCCGAACGGCCGCGCGGCCCGCTTCACGGCGTCCCCATCGGCATCAAGGACATCATCGACACCGCGGACATGCCGACCTGCCTCGGCTCGCCGATCTATGCCGGGCGGCGGCCGCCGGCGGACGCGGCCTGCGTCGCCCTGCTGCGCGCCGCCGGCGCCGTCATCATGGGCAAGACCGTGACGACGGAGTTCGCCGCCCTGACCCCGGGCAAGACCGCCAACCCGCGCAACACCGCGCACAGCCCCGGCGGCTCGTCGTCCGGCTCGGCGGCCGCGGTCGCCGACGGGATGGTGCCGGCGGCGCTCGGCACCCAGACGGTCGGCTCGACCATCCGGCCGGCGACGTTCTGCGGCGCGGTCGGCTTCAAGCCGACCTTCGGCACCTTCACCCTCCAGGGCGTGGCGGCGCAGGCGGAAACCTACGACACGCTCGGCATCATCACCCGGTCGGTGGACGACGCGTCGCTGCTGTCGGCCGTCCTGCTCGGGGTGCCGCAGGCGTTCGACGACCCGCCGCCGCGGCTGCCGCCGCGCATCGCGTTCTGCCCGACGCCGCACTGGCCGCAGGCGCAGCCGTCGACCGTCCGGGTGATGGCCGAAGCCCGCACCCTGCTGGCGGCGGCCGGCGCGACGGTGGACGAGTTGCCGATGTCGGCCGACTACGACCGGCTGCTCGACGCGCAGTGGCGGATGTTCCTGTTCGAGTGCGCCCGGGTGATGAGCTTCGAGCGCACCCAGCGCCGCGACGGGCTGAGCCCTCGCCTGCTCCAGGTGCTCGACGACGGCATGACGGTGCCGGTGGCGGAGTACCGCGCCGCCGCGCGGCTGCGCGAGCACTGCTGCGCCGACATCGCGACCGTGTTCGACCGCTACGACGCCATCCTGACCCCCGCCGCCGCCGGCGAGGCCCCCGTTGGGGTCGCGGCGACCAGCGACCTCCTGTTCCAGCGGCTGTGGACGACCCTGCGCCTGCCGGCGATCACCCTGCCCGGCTTCACCGGCGACACCGGCCTGCCGATCGGCATCCAGCTCGTCGGCCGCCACGGCGGCGACGGCGCGCTGCTCGCGGTCGCGAAGTGGATCGAGGAGCGGATGCCGAAGGGATAGGAAGCCGAACGGCGCCGCCCCGACGCTCTGTAGGGGCGGGTTTCAAACCCGCCCGCGGCGGTCGCCCACGCGCGGCCATCCGGCGTAGAAAAACCGAAAACAGGGCGGGTTTGAAACCCGCCCCTACAAGAGTGCATATAACTTAAGGCACCGCGGCATCGGCCGGGATGAAGAACGCCCCGTCGTCGTCGCGCTGCAGGACGTTGGCCGCGCGCACCTCGCCCCAGGCGTAGAGGAAATCGCGCCACGCGGAATCGCGGTGGGCGTCCACGACCTCGTCGAACTGCTGCGGCCTGGACTTGAGCTCGGCGACGATGGTTTGGGCGAGCGGGCTCACAAGAAGTCCTCCAGCTTCACGCCGTCCTTGCCGTAGGTCTTGATGCGCCGGTAAAGCTTCCGCGGCACGCCCTCCGGGATCGTCGCGTCGACGCCGAACTTCGATGTCGTCGGCAGGCCGCCCTTGCCGAGCTCCCACGACTTGATCGACGGGTCGATGTGCTTGCCGCGCGCGCCGGAGACGACGATCACGTCCTTGTCGGCCTGGACCCGGAAGGTCATCGCCCATTCCAGGTCGTCGGGGTCGTGGATGTCGATGTCGTCGTCGGTGACGATGACGTGCTTGACCTCCGCCACCGAGAGCAGCGCGAGCACGGCGTTCTTGCCCTCGCCCGGCCGCTTGCGGATTGAGGCGATCAGGGTCCAGTAGCCGCAGCCGCCGACCGGCGCCCGGATCGCTACCGGCTCGACCGAGGCGATGCGCAGCGCCTGCAGCCCGGCCGCCTCGGTCACCGGCGCGGCGAGCCAGTCGTTCTCCCACGGCATCTGGAGCAGGTAGAAGATTGGATCTCGGCGCCGGGTGATGCACTTCAGCCGGAAGACCGGGTTCCACTTGACGTCGCCCGAGATCTGGCTGAACTCGCCGAACGGCCCCTCGTCCGCGGTCCAGCCGATCGGCAGCAGCTCGCCCTCCAGCACCAGCTCGGCGTCGGCCGGCACCTCCAGGTCCACCGTCTTGCACTTGACCAGCTCGACCGGGGCGCCGTGCAGCCCGCCGGCGATGGCGTATTCCGACTGGTTGATCGGCGCCTTGTAGGACGCCGCCAGCATGTCCTTCGGGTGCACGCCGACCACCACAGCGATCGGCAGCGGCTCGCCGCGGTCGAGCGCGCGCTGGTAGTAGAACCGCATGTCCGACGGCGAGACCAGGTCGATGCCGGTCTCCTTCGGGGTGCGGTACATCATGCGGTAGGAGCCGACGTTGAGACCGTATTCCGGATCCTTGGAGACGACGAAGGTGCCGCCGATATAGGGCCCGCCGTCGAACAGGTGCATCAGCGGATAGGGGATGGTGGTCAGGTCGGCGTCGTCGCCCATCAGGACCACTTCCTGGCACGGGCCGCTGTCCACCATCACCGGGTCGATCGGGCGCATCAGCCCGCGCTCGCACGCCGCGCCGACGTCGTTCTCGGTCGAGCCCATGGCGATGGCCAGCCGCTTGCGCGACGACACCAGCGAGCCGGCGACCGTCCAGTCGGGGAATTCCTTGATGTGCTCGAAATAGGCCGCCTTGTCGGTCTGGGCCATCAGCCCAGAGAGGTCGCGCACGTCGACGGGCTTGCGGACGCGGCACAGCTCGCCCGCCGCCTCCAGTTCGTCGAGGAAGTCGCGGAAGCCCTTCTTGCCCGAGTTCTTCATGCGGTACGCGCTCCTGGCTCGTGAGGGCGCAAGTTGGCATGGCGGAACCGGCCGGACAAGCCGGCGGTTGACCCGGATGCGGCCAGCGGCCTAGCCTGCCGGCGAGGCTTGGGGAGAACGACAATGCACGATCGCGTCGAAGGCCCGCACGTGTGGCGCGGCGCCGACCTCCAGGGCAAGGTCGACTGGACCTTCCGGCTCGCGCCGGAAGACGTCGCCGACCTCGACGCCGCGCTGGCCGCGGCCAAGGCGTCGGGCAAGCCGCTGCACGGGCTGGGACGCGATGATTTCGCGCTGCCCGTCCTCGGGCCGAAGCTCGCGCGCCTGTCGCGCGAGATCGAGGACGGCCGCGGCTTCGCGGTGGTGCGCGGCGTGCCGGTCGACCGCTACGGCGAGGACGACAGCGGCATCGTCGCCTGGGGCCTGTGCAGCCATTTCGGCATCGGCCTGCCGCAGAGCCGGCAGGGCGACTACA
>JBFWQM010000046.1:0-27572 GCA_050249455.1 Rhodospirillaceae bacterium
CCTCGCGGATCGTGTCGGTCAGGACGGCTCCTCCCTGTTGCGCCGTTGGCCGGGGGGCGGCGCGGCGGGGCCGTGGCGCCCGCGGGTCGGGTCCTGCGATGTCGTGAAGCGACGGTCGGCCGGCGGGCCCGCCGGACGGGCGCGCGCCGCGAAGCATCCCTGCGAAACGCCCGGCAACGCCATGCGCGCCTCCACGGAAGCGGGCGACTCTGCGCAATACCGAAACGACGGGCGGCGGTCGGGTTCTTGGTTGGTCGCGGGCGGGACGATCGTGGCCCCGCCGCTTGTTCGCGGACGCCTGCCTCGCGGAAAGGCTAAGCCCGGCGCCCGCCCCGGGTCAATCCCGATGCCGGGTCAGTGCACCGTGCCGCCGCTGCGGCGGGCGGGGCGCGGCGGAGCGGCGGTCGGTCCGGACTGGTGATGGACCATGCGCCAGGCCGACTCCTCCTGGACGAAGCAGTTGGTGGCGATCAGGCGGCTGCCCATGACCTCCTCCATGCAGATCACGAAGCCGACGCCGCCGATCAGGCGCGCCTCGGCGTCCGCGAACTCGATCTTCGGCTGCGACGGGTTCTCCAGGATCGCCGTCCAGCTCGCCAGCACCGCGGCGCGGCCGATCAGCGGCGCCCAGCCGGGGTGCAGGCAGCTCACCGGCGCGCGCGCGGCCCAGAGCGCGTTCATCGCCGCGATGTCGCGGCCGGCGAAGGCGCGGTAGAACGCGGCGTTGGCCGCCAGGATGTCGTCGCGCTCGCTCATTCCCGTTCCTCCGCTCACAGCGCCGTCCGCACGTCCCACAGCTCGGGGAAGAAGCGGATGTCGAGCGCCTTGCGCAGATAGCTGACGCCGGCGGTGCCGCCGGTGCCGCGCTTGTGGCCGATGATGCGCTCCACCGTGGTGACGTGGCGGAAGCGCCACTGCTGGAACCAGTCCTCCAGGTCGACCAGCTCCTCGGCAAACTCGTAGAGGTCCCAGTAGCGTTCGGTGTCGCGGTAGACCGCGAGCCAGGCGTCGCGCACCGAGGGGTGCGGGGCGTAGGGCAGGCTGAAGTCGCGGTCCACGCATTCCGGCGCGACCGGCAGGCCGCGGCGCGCGAGCAGCCGGATCGCCTCGTCGTAGAGCGAGGGCGCTTCGAGCGTCTGCATCAGCAGCGCGTGCACGGCCGCGTCGTGGCGGTGCGGCGCCAGCATCGCGCGGTTCTTGTTGCCGAGCAGGAACTCGATGCGGCGGTACTGGAACGACTGGAAGCCGGAGGCGTGGCCCAGCTTGTCGCGGAACGTCAGGTAGTCGGACGGCGTCAGGGTCGCCAGCACGTCCCACGACTGGATGAGCTGCGACTGGATGCGCGAGACGCGCGCCAGCATCTTGAACGCCGGACGCAGCTGGTCGGCGCCGATCAGCGCCAGCGCCGCGACCAGCTCGTGGATCGCGAGCTTCATCCACAGCTCGGTGGTCTGGTGGATGACGATGAAAAGCGTCTCGTCGTGGCTGTCCGACACCGGGTGCTGGGCATGCAGGATCTCGGCCAGCGCCAGGTAGTCGCCGTAGCTCATGCTTTCGGCGAAATCGGTATGCGTGCCCTCGGGCAGCGGCCGATGCGTGTCCTCGCTCATGTCGCGCCCTCCCGTGTCATGTCACCGCCGAGCGGACCCGGAACTCCGGCCGGTCCCACGCCTCGGTCGTCATCGTTTCGCGCAAGGTCGCCACCGCGTCCCACACGTCGGCGAAGCGCACATAGAGCGGCGCGAAGCCGAAGCGCAGGATGTCGGGACTGCGGAAGTCGCCGATCACGCCGGCGCGGATCAGCGCCTGCATGACGGGATAGGCCTCGGCGTGGCGCAGCGCGACCTGGCTGCCGCGCGCGTGCGCGTCGCGCGGGCTGGCCAGCGCGAAGCCGAGGCCGGCGCATTCCTGGTCCACCAGCTCGACGAAGAGGTCGGTCAGCGCCATCGACTTCGCGCGCACCGCGGTCATGTCGACCCTGTTCAGGATATCGACCCCGACCTCCAGCGCGGCGAGGCCGAGGATCGACGGCGTGCCGCACAGATGGCGGGCGATGCCGGCGGCGGGACGGTAGTCGTCCTCGAACGCGAACGGGTCGGCATGGCCCATCCAGCCCGACAGCGGCGGCCGCGCCGCATCGTGGTGGCGGCCGGCGACGAACAGGAACGCCGGCGCCCCGGGCCCGCCGTTGAGGTACTTGTAGCCGCAGCCGACCGCGAAGTCGGCCACGGCGCCGTTGAGGTCCACGGGCACGGCGCCGGTCGAGTGCGAGAGGTCCCACAGCACGAGCGCGCCGGCCGCGTGCGCCGCGGCGGTCAGCGCCGCCATGTCGTGGACCCGCCCGGAACGGTAGTCGACATGGGTCAGCATCAGCACAGCGACGTCGCGGTCGAGCGCCGCCGCGATGCCGTCGGCCGCGGCGCGCCGCAGGGTGCGGCCGCCGACCAGGTCGAGCAGGCCTTGCGCGACGTAGACGTCGGTCGGGAAGTTGCCGTCTTCCGTCAGCACGGCGGCGCGGTCCGGGCGCAGCCGCAGCGCGGCGGCGAGCAGCTTGAACAGGTTGACCGAGGTCGAATCGGCGGCCACCACCTCGCCCGGCGCGGCGCCGATCAGGCGGGCGATCTTGTCGCCGACGCGGGCCGGCGCGTCGATCCAGCCGTGGACGTTCCAGCTGCGGATCAGGTCGCCGCCCCATTCGCGGCGGACCAGTTCGTCGAGGCGGCCGGCGGTCGCGCGCGGCAGCGCGCCCAGCGAGTTGCCGTCGAGGTAAACCACCCCCTGCGGCACGTCGAACAGGTCGCGGCACGGCGCCAGGGGGTCCGCCGCGTCGCGCGTCTCGCAGGCCTTGCGCGTGAGTCCGCTCATGCCCGCCGATTATGCCTCCTGGCTTGCGCCGCGGCCACTGCGCGCAGCGACCGGTTTCGGTTGTCCGCTATTGCCGGACTGGCTAGTTTCCCTACACGCGCCCGCCGGGCGCCTGCGTCGACAACACCACCACGAGGCCGCTCGGTCATGGATTTCGCCCTCACCTCGCAGTTCTGGGTCGCCCTGGGCGAGATCATGGTGGTCAACATCCTGCTGTCCGGCGACAACGCGGTGGTCATCGCGCTGGCGTGCCGGAACCTGCCGAAGAAGTACCGGAACCCGGCGGTCCTGGCCGGAAGCGGCGGCGCGGTGCTGCTGCGGGTGCTGTTCTGCTTCGTCGTTGCGTGGCTGATGGAAATCCCGTTCCTGAAGGTCGCCGGCGGCGCGCTGCTGCTGTGGATCGGCGTCCGCCTGCTGGTGCCGGAGCACGAGGACGGCGACGGCGACGGCCACGGCGCCAGCAACCTGTGGGGCGCGATCCGCACCATCGTCATCGCCGACGCGGTGATGAGCCTGGACAACGTCATCGCCATCGCCGCGGCGGCGAAGGGCGACATGACCCTGATCATCACCGGCCTGGTGCTGTCGATCCCGCTGATCGTGTTCGGGAGCCAGCTGCTGCTGGGCGTGCTGAACCGGTTTCCCGTGCTGGTCACCGCTGGCGGCGCCCTGCTGGGCTGGATCGCGGGCGAGGTGATCGTGACCGATCCGGCACTGCATCATTGGGCGGAAGGCATGGGCCACAACGTCGAATTGGCCGCAGCAGTCGCCGGGGCCGCGATTGTGGTATTGGTGGGCAAGACCCTGGCCCGCCGCGCGGAGGCGCGGGCACGGCTCGCCGACCTCAGCGTGGAGAACCCCGAATGAACGCCGCGAACAACCGCATCCTGGTGCCGATCGACGGTTCGGAGAATGCCGCCCGCGCGCTGGAGAAGGCGATCACGGTGGTCCGCGGGCTGCCGGACGGCGAGCTGCATCTGGTCAACGTCCAGCCCCCGGTCCGCGGCGTCGCCGCCTCGATGGTCGGCCAGGACGCGATCAAGACCTACCACCACGAGGAAGGCATGAAGGCGCTGGAAAGCGCGATCGAGGCGTGCCGCGCCGCGGGCGTCACGGCCAGGCACCACATCGGCGTCGGATCGATCGGCCCCACGATCGCCCGCTTCGCCAAGGAGCTCGGCTGCGCCCAGATCATCATGGGCACGCGCGGCCATGGCAAGGCGCTGAACCTGCTGCTGGGATCGGCTGCCAGCGAGGTGATCGAGCACGCCGACGTGCCCGTCACCCTGGTGAAGTAGCGCCGCCGCACGCAGCCGGTTCCGCGCCTGCAACTTTTCCCGGCCGTGCCCGTTTAGCGCGAGCCCACCAACCTGCCGGATCCCATGCTCGAGCTGCTGAGCGACCCCAACGCCTGGGCGAGCCTCCTGACGCTGACGGCGCTGGAGATCGTGCTCGGCATCGACAACATCATCTTCATCTCGATCGTCGCGGCGCGGCTGCCCGAGCATCAGCGCGACAAGGCGCGGATCCTCGGGCTGTCGGGCGCGCTGGTCATGCGCCTCGCCCTGCTGGCGGCGATCGCGTGGATCGCGAGCCTGACGACGCCGGTGTTCTCCGCGGCGGGGATGGATTTCTCGTGGCGCGACATCATCCTGCTCGGCGGCGGGCTGTTCCTGCTGGCCAAGGCCACCGTCGAGATCCACCACACGGTCGAGGGCGAGCACGAGCACGGCGTCGAGCCGAAGGCCGCCCGGTTCGGCGCGGTGATCGCGCAGATCATGGTGCTGGACCTCGTCTTCTCGCTCGATTCGATCATCACCGCCGTCGGCATGGCCAACGAGCTCACGATCATGATCGCGGCGGTGGTGATCGCGATGGCGGTGATGCTGGTCGCGTCGGGGCCGGTCAGCGGCTTCATCCAGCGCCACCCGACCGCAAAGATGCTGGCGCTGAGCTTCCTGCTGCTGGTCGGGCTCGCGCTGGTCGGCGACGGGCTGCACTACCACATCCCGCGCGGCTACCTCTATTTCGCCATCGCCTTCTCGATCGGCGTCGAGTCGCTCAACCTGCTGGCCGCCGCGCGGCGCCGGCGGAAACGCGCCGGTCGGCCGGCGTCACGCTGATGGTTTCCAGCCGGCCGGCGCGGATCGCCGTGACCGGACAGTCGATCCCGATGCGCGCGGCGTTGAGGAGCTGGTGCAGGTCGTCCACGCCCCGCACCGGCATGCCGTCGAACGACAGCACGATGTCGGCGACCGCCAGCCCGGCCGCCGCCGCGGGGCTGCCCGCCTCGACCTCGGCGACCCGCACCGCGCTGGGCGCCGCGGCGCCAACCTGGCGCGCCAGCCGCCGCGGCAGCGCGATGGTCTGGCCGGCGATGCCGATGTAGCTGCGCCGCACCCGGCCGTGGCGCATGATCTCCGCCACCACGAACTTGGCGGTGTTGATCGCGATCGCGAAGCACAGCCCCTGCGCGCCCATGATGACCGCGGTGTTGATGCCGATCACCGTGCCGGCGCTGTCGACCAGCGGCCCGCCCGAATTGCCGGGGTTGAGCGCGGCGTCGGTCTGCAGCACGTCGTCGATCAGCCGCCCCGAGCTCGATCGCAGCGACCGGCCCAGCGCGCTGACCACGCCGGCCGTCACGCTGGCGGCGAAGCCGAGCGGGTTGCCGATCGCGATAGCGACCTGGCCCGGCCGCAACGCCGCCGAATCGCCGAGCTGCGACCAGCCCGGCACAGCGCCGTGGACGCGCAGCACCGCGAGGTCGGTGTCCGGATCGTCGCCGACGACATAGGCCGGCATCTCCGTCCCGTCCGGAAAAGTGGCCACGATCGCCGCCGCGCCGGCCACGACGTGGCTGTTGGTCAGCATGAAGCCATCGGGGGTGAACACCACGCCCGACCCGGTGCCGCCGCGCGGGGCCCCGTCGCGGCCCGGCGCGAAGCGCACCGCCAGGTGCGCCACCGCCGGTGACACCCGGTCCACCGCGGCGGTGACCGCGCGCGAATAGGCGTCGAGCAGCCCCGCGTCTCCCGCCGCCCCTGCGGCCCGGGCCGGCGAGGCATCGTCGTCCAGCACGAATTGCAGGGTGCCGTCCATTGCAGGGTTCCATCTGTGGCTGAGGCCCATCGATATGGGCACGCCCGGCCCGCCCTTCAATTCACCGTCGCCCGCCGCATTGACGGCCGGCGGGGGGTATGGAACAACCGCCGCACGGGCTGTTTCAGGCGGGGAGAACGGTGATGGACGTGCGCGCGGCGGTGGCGATGGAGGCCGGCAAGCCCCTGAGCATCGAGACGGTGCAGCTCGACGGGCCGAAGGCCGGCGAGGTGATGGTCGAGATCAAGGCGACCGGCATCTGCCACACCGACGCCTACACCCTGTCGGGCCGCGACCCGGAGGGGCTGTTCCCGTCGATCCTGGGCCACGAGGGCGCCGGCGTGATCGTCGAGACCGGCCCCGGCGTGACCAGCGTGAAGAAGGGCGACCACGTCATCCCGCTCTACATCCCGGAATGCCGGCAGTGCGAATACTGCCTGTCGGGCAAGACCAACCTGTGCGTGGCGATCCGCGCCACCCAGGGCCAGGGCCTGATGCCGGACGGCACCAGCCGCTTCTCGCTGAACGGCAGCAAGCTGTTCCACTACATGGGCACGTCGACCTTCGCCAACTACACAGTGCTGCCCGAGATCGCGGTGGCGAAGATCCGCGAGGACGCGCCGTTCGACAAGGTCTGCTACATCGGCTGCGGGGTGACCACCGGCATCGGCGCGGTCACCAACACAGCGAAGGTGGAGGCCGGCGCGCGCTGCGTCGTGTTCGGCCTGGGCGGCATCGGGCTCAACGTGGTGCAGGGACTCCGCATGGTCGGCGCCGACATGATCGTCGGCGTCGACCTCAACCCCAAGCGCAAGGCGCTGGCCGAAAAGTTCGGCATGACCCACTTCGTCAACCCGGCCGAGGTTCAGGGCGACCTGGTGCCCTACCTGGTCGACCTGACCAAGGGCGGCGCCGACTACAGCTTCGAGTGCATCGGCAACACCAAGACGATGCGCCAGGCCTTGGAATGTGCCCACCGCGGCTGGGGCCAGTCGATCATCATCGGCGTCGCCGGCGCGGGCGAGGAGATCGCGACGCGGCCGTTCCAGCTGGTCACAGGCCGGGTGTGGAAGGGCACCGCGTTCGGTGGCGCCAAGGGCCGCACCCAGGTGCCGCGCATCGTCGACTGGTACATGGACGGCAAGATCGACATCGACAGCCTGATCACCCACGTCATGCCGCTGGCGAAGATCAACGAGGCGTTCGACCTGATGCACCACGGCGAGTCGATCCGAAGCGTCGTGACCTTCTGATGACGGTCGACATCGGCCGCATCGGGCAGATCGCGCTGGCGGTCAGCGACGTCGACCGGGCGGAGACGTTCTATGCGGAGGCGCTCGGCCTGCGGAAACTGTTCCGCTTCGGCGACCTCGCGTTCTTCGACTGCGCCGGGGTGCGACTGATGCTGGAGAAGGCGGCGGACGCGACCGCCGTGCTGACCGGCTCGCCGATCTATTTCCGCTGCGCCGACATCGTGCTGGCCGTGCACGAGCTGGAGGCCCGCGGCGTCGCCTTCGAGGCGCCGCCGCATCTGGTCGCCAAGATGGACGACCACGACCTGTGGATGGCCTTCTTCGCCGACCCCGACGGCCACACCCTGGCGCTGATGATGGAAGCGCCGACGGGATACGTTCCGCCGCGGGATTAACGAAAGCCTGCGGAGGAGATTTGTAGGGGCGGGTTTCAAACCCGCCCGCGGCGCCTCGGCCGGCATCGTCGTCGAACGGAAAAAAGAGGGCGGGTTTGAGACCCGCCCCTACGAAATATCCTGCGCCCGCTGTGTCACGCGAACGCCGGCATCACCTCGGCGGCGAAGTCGCGCATCAGCTTCGACGACGCCTGCGCACCGGCAAGGAGGACGTACTCGACGCCGCCGTTCCGCAGCTGGCGGAGCTGGTCCACGATCTCGCCCGGCGTGCCGATCAAGGTGCCCTCCACCGCCGCGAGCCGAAGGTCGGGGTCGGAGTTCATGCTGGAGACGTAGCGGCCGTCGGCGGTGCGCCCGAGCTGGTTCATGCGGTCGAGCGCGGCGATGCGCTGGTTGATCGCCTGCTCGCGCTCGTCGTCGTCGCGCACGATGGCGATGCCGCGCGCGACCGCGACCGACATCGGGTCGAACGGACGGCCGGCCTGCTCCACGGCGTCGCGGTAGACGCGGAAGCGGCTGAGCGTCACGTCGAAGGTGGCGAACTGGTCGAGCATCAGGCTGTAGCCGCCGGCCGCCGCGTCGCGGATCGATTCCGGCCGGCCCGCGGCGAGCCACAGCGGCGGGTGCGGCTTCTGCACCGGCGGCGGCTCCACCACGATGTCCTCGAAATGCCAGCGCGCGCTGTGGTGCGAGAAGCGCTGGTCGGACGACAGCGCCGTCTTCAGCAGCGCCATCGATTCCTCGAACCGCTCGCCCGCCTCTTCCAGCGGGATGCAGAAGTGGTGGAACTCGCTGGGCCGGTAGCCGCGCCCGACGCCGAGGTCGAGGCGGCCGTTCGACAGCACGTCGATGGTCGCCGCCTGCTCGGCCAGCAGCACCGGGTTGTGCCACGGCACCACGATCACCGCGGTGCCGAGCCGGATCCGCGTCGTGCGCGCCGCGAGATAGGTGAGCAGGTTGAGCGAGGCCGAGACCTGGCCGACGCCGGTGAAATGGTGCTCGACCAGGAAGATGCTGTGGAAGCCGAGCGACTCGGCCTCCTCGATCGCAGCCACGAACGTGTCGTAGTCCTGGCTGTCGTCGGATCGCGCCGCCGGCTCGCCGCGGGACGCCGCGCCGCCGCGCGGGGTGGCGCGCGCCGTGGCGCCGCCGAACAGACCGAACTTCACGCCCGCCTCCCGTTGCCGTGGCCGCGACCGATGCTGGCGGAAATCCGGCGCGGCGACAACCCGTCAGGCGAACCCGGCCGTCGCCGTCATGGCGATGCCGCCGTCCGCAGCGGCCGCCCACAGCGTCGCCGACCGGCCGTCCGCCGCCGGCTCTCCCGCCAGGGTGAACGGCGCGGTGTCGTGCAGCGGCTTGCCCGACCGGAAGGAGAATGCGGTCACCGCCGCATCGGGCCGGTTGTCGTGCGCCAGCTCCAGCATCAGCCGGGCGATCAGCATGGCCTGGACCAGGAGGCCGGGCATGCCGAGCGTCTCCACCGCATAGCGGCGGTCGTAGTGGATGCGGTGGCTGTTGAACGTCAAGGCCGAGTGGCGGAACATCAGCACCGGGTCGGGATCGACGGTGCGCGACCACACCGCCGCGCCTGGCGCCGGCCGTGCCCCTGCCGCGCCGCCGCTGCCGCCCCCGCCGCCGGCCGGGCGGTAGACGATGTCGTTCTCCTCCACCGCCGCGACGCCGCGCGGGCCGATGACCCGGTGCTCGATGCGCGCGAAGATCAGCCGGCCGCTGCGGCCGTCCTTCGCCTCGAAGCCCATCACCTCCGATTCGCGCGCGATCGGCTCGCCGATCAGGATCGGCGCCCGGAAGGTGAAGCGGGCGCCGGCGAACAGCTTGTGCGGGAAGTCCGCGATCGAGGGCAGCAGGGCCTCGTCGCGCGGCAGCCCGTCGGCGCCGAGCCGGTCGGGCGGCAGCTTCGGCGTGCAGAACATGCCATGCCACAGCGGCGGCAGCGCGTCGCCGTCCCGCGGCGGCGGGCCGCCGCGGCCAAAGGTCGCCATCATCGCCGCCACCGGCGCGGCGGTGACGACGTCGTGCGCGACGACCTTCCGCCCGGCCGATTCCCGCAGCGCCTCGGGGACCGCAGCCAACGTCACTGCGCCGCCGCCTCGGCCGGCCGGCTCGATCGCCGGACGAGGTACTCGAGCAGATACACCGTCAGCCCGACCACGATGGCGCCGATCGAGAACGGCACGATCGAGACGCCCGCGACGGTGGTGCCGGGAACCACCGCCAGGATGCCGGCGACCGTGAGCAAGGCGCGCTTCGTGGCCGAGAGGTCGCGCCACAGGTAGCCGACCATCGCCGCGGTCACGAAATGGATGCCGACCAGTGCGCTGAAGGTGTCGAACACGACGTGGAACACCGATCCCATCAGCAGGATGCCGGGCGAGATCACGAAGATGAACGGCACCACGAACATCGCCCACCCGATGCGGCAGGCGGCGGCGGCCGTCATCATCGCCCCCGCCCCGCTGATGTTCGATGCCGCGAAGGCCGCCAGCGCCACCGGCGGGGTGATCATCGACAGCATGCCGAAGTAGATGATGAACATGTGCGCCGACATCTTGTTGAGCCCGGCCTGCACCAAGCTGGGCGCGATCAGGGTCGCCAGCAGTACGTAGACCGCCGTCGTCGGCATGCCCATGCCCAGGATGATGCTGATCACCGCAGTGATGAGGAGCAGGATCACGATGCTCTCGCCGCCGATCTTCACCAGGAACAGGGTGAGCGCGAAGGCGAGCCCGGTGGTGTTCAGGATGCCGATCACGATGCCGGCGGCGGCCACCGTGGTGAACAGGTCGGACGTCGTCCGCCCGGTCGACGCCAGCGACCCGTAGAGATCGGGCAGGCGGATGCGCTTGCCGCGATAGGGCCGCAGCGCGCCGACCACGAAGATCGTGACGGCGGTGTAGATTGCTGCGACCTCCGGCTCGCTCTCCATGAAGAACATCATGAACAGCAGCACGGCGAACGGCAGGATCAGGTGCCAGCCGTCGCGCAGCACCTCGGCGACGACCGGCAGCTTGTCGTTCAGCCGGGTCAGCTTGTACTTGCCGGCGAGCAGGTCGACCTGGAAATAGAGGCCCATGTAGAACAGCACCGCCGGCAGCGCCGCGGCGAGCGCGACGTCGGCGTATTCGATCTGCAGGAACTCCGCCATCAGGAACGCCGCGGCGCCCATCACCGGCGGCGCGAGCTGGCCGCCGGTCGACGCGACCGCCTCGATCGCGCCGGCGTTCTGCGCGCTGTAGCCGGTGCGCTTCATCATCGGGATGGTCAGCACGCCGCTGGACACCACGTTGGAGACGGCGCTGCCCGAGATCATGCCGAACATCGCCGAGCCGACGACGCCGACCTTGGCCGGGCCGCCGCGGGCGCGGCCGAAGCCGGCGAGGCAGAGGTCCATGAAGAAGTCGCCGCCGCCGGAACGCAGCAGCACCTCGCCCATCCAGATGAACATCAGCACCACCGTCGCGCCGATGGTCAGCGGCGTGCCGAGCAGCGCGCTGGGGTCGAAGGCGAGGTAGGAGATCAGCGCGTCGAGCTTCACCGGCTTGCCGCGCAGCGCGTCGGGCATCAGATGCGCGACGGAGGCGTAGGCCAGGAACAGGCAGACGACGCTGAGCAGCGCCCAGCCGGTGCAGCGGCGCAGCGCCTCCAGGGTCAGCACCAGGACGATCGCGCTGAGCGTCAGGATCTCCGGCGTGCGGAACGACACCTCCAGGAGGAGCCGCGGGTATTCCACGGCAATCCAGGCGCCGGTCGCGAAGGCGACCCAGCCGATCGCCATGTCGAGGATCGGCAGCCCGCCCTGGCGCTTGCCCTTCCAGCTCACCCCGTGGAACGCCGTCGACAACGCGAGCCCGAGCACGAGGCCGAGGAACTGCTCGGTGTAGAACGCGTAGCCCATGCGCTGGGGCAGTTCCAGCGCCCACGCCAGGCACACCAGGGTCAGCGCCGCGGCGAACGCGTCCGTGCTGCGCTTCAGGATCGGGTGCGGCGCGCGCGCGCTCTCGGCCTGGATGGTCTCCGACGCGAGTCCGCCGGGGATCGGGGTCGCTGCCTTGCCTTGTTCCGCCATGGTCGGCTTCGTCCTCGCTGTGGGGAAAGGGCGAATGTCGGCCACGACGGGCAACGGTCCGCCGCGGCGACAGCGCCGGCGGCAGGGTCGCCCCTAATCCACCGGCGCGATCGTCTGGTTACGCGCCGCCCAGGTTTCGGCCTGCTTGGCGACCGGTCGCGCTACGGCGCTGCCGGCGCCGTGCGCCGCACCGCGCGGTATTCCATGCCAAGCACCACGATGCCGATCGCCATCGCCGCCAAGCTTACGATGGTGGTGTCCATGCCGCCGACCTTGAAGCCGGGGACGATCGCGATCAGGCCGCACAGAGCCAGGATGATCCGCTTGGCCATGTCGATGTCGCGCTGGAAGAACCCGACCATGGCGACGGTCACCAGGTAAATGCCGATGAAGGCGCTGATGAAGTCGAACACGATCGCCTGGGTGGAGCCGATCATCAGCAATGTCGGCGACAGCACGAACATGAACGGGATGACGAACTTGGTCCAGCCGACGCGGCAGGCCATCCAGCCCGTCTCCATCGCCCCGGCGCCGGAGATGTTCGCCGCCGCGAAGGCCGCGAGCGCGACCGGCGGGGTGATCATCGACAGCATGCCGAAGTAGAGCAGGAACATATGCGCGGCCATCTTGGTCAGCCCCGCCTGGACCAGGCTGGGCGCCATCAGGGTCGCAACCAGGACATAGACCGCCGTGGTCGGCATGCCCATGCCGAGGATGATGCTGATGAGGCCGGCGAGGATCAGCAGCACGACGATGCTGTCGCCACCGACCTTGACCAGGAACAGGGTGAGCGCGAACGAGAGGCCCGTCAGGTTGAGGATGCCGATGACGAGGCCGGCCGCGGCCAGGGTGGTGAACAGGTCGGTCGTCGTCCGCCCGGTGCCGGCAAGCGAGCCGAAGATGTCGGACGGCTTCAGCCGGTGGCCGCGATAGGACCGCAGCATGCCGACGACGAAGATCGCCACCGTCGCGGCGATGCCCGCCACCTCCGGCGCGCTCTCCCAGTAGAACATCGCGAAGATCAGCACGCCGAACGGCAGCACCAGATGCCAGCCGTCGCGCAGCACCTCGCCGGCGATCGGCAGCGCCTCGGTGAGCGCGCCCAGCCGGCGCTTGCCGGCGATCAGGTCGACCTGGCAGTACAGGCCCCAGTAGTAGAGGATCGCCGGCACCGCCGCGGCGATGCAGACCTCCGCGTAGGTGATCTGCAGGAACTCCGCCATCAGGAACGCGGCGGCGCCCATGACGGGCGGCATGAGCTGGCCGCCGGTGGAACCGACCGCCTCGATCGCGCCGGCCTCCGTCGCCTTGTAGCCGGTGCGCTTCATCATCGGGATGGTCAGCACGCCGACCGCGGCGACGTTCGACACCGCGCTGCCCGAGATGGTGCCGAACAGCGCCGAGCCGACGACGCAGATCTTGGCCGGACCACCGCGGCGCTTGCCGAAGAACGCCATCGCGATGTCGATGAAGAAGGCGCCGCCGCCAGAGCGGATCAGCACCTCGCCCATCCAGATGAACATGATGACGACAGTGGATCCGACCACCATCGGCGAGCCGTAGATCGCGCTGGGGTCGAACGCGAGGTAGGAGACCAGCGCGTCGAGCTTCACCGGCTTGCCGCGCAACGATTCCGGCATCAGGTGGGCGACCAGCGCGTAGAGGAAGAAGAACAGCACGACGCTGAGCAGGGCCCAGCCGGTGCAGCGCCGCAGCGCCTCCAGCACCAGCAGGATGATGATGACGCTGATGACGAGGATCTCGACCGTCCGGAACGACACTTCCAGGAGCAGCCGCGGATACTCCACCGCCACCCACATCCCGGTCCCCAGGCCGAGCAGGCCGAGCGCCACGTCAACCGCCGGGAAGGCGGCGCCGTGGCGCTGGCTGCGCACGTTGAAGCTATGGAACGCGACGGCGAGCGCCAGGCCGAGGATCAGCGCCAGGAACTGCTCCGTATAGAAGGCGTAGCCCAGCCGCTGCGGCACCTCCAGCGCCCAGACGATGCACGACAAGGTCAGCATCGCCGCCAGGAAATAGGTCGCCGCCTGGATATAGCGGTGCTGCTTTCCCGCGGCGACGGCATGCATCGTCTCGGAGGACATTTCGGCGGTGGGGCTGTGGGTCGCCATGGTCGTCAACTCGTCAGAGGTTCAAGGGATGGGCCGGGAACGCGTTTGGATCAGTCCTTCGGCGGCCACTGGCCGATCTCGGTGTAGAACTTGATCGCGCCGGGATGGAACGGCACGTCGTTCTTCTCGGTCATCTGCGCGGGGTTGAAGCGCAGCAGCACCGGCGTGGCGGCGGCGAGGTCCTCGCGGCTGGCGTGCAGCGTCTTGGCGACGTTGTAGGCGAACTCGTCGGTCAGCTTCGCGTTGCCGGTCAGGAACATGCTGTAGGCCATGACGTGGATGCTCTCCACGACGCCGACATTGTGCGGCGCCGGATCCATCTTGAGCGGGCGCGACGGGATGACCTTCTGCATCCGCGCGATCGCCTCCGGCGAGGTATCGATCGAGATGAAGCGGACGCCGCCGCGCGAGGCGAGCTCGGCGTGCGCCTTCTGCACCTGCGCGGTGCCGCCCGGGCCGATCGCCGCCGCATCGACGCGGCCGGCGGGGACCGCCTCTGCGGCGGCGAACAGGTTGATCATCGGCACGCCGCGCACGTCGTTCGGCGACAGCCCGCCGTTGGCGAGCAGCGCTTCCTGCACCACGCGGCCGGTGGTCATGCCGGCGTAGCCGGAGCCCAGCCGCATGCCCTTCAGGTCGGCGATCTTCTTGACCGGCGAGTCCGCCGGCACCATGAAGGCGAGCGGCAGCGGGAACAGCACGTTGATCAGCCGCAGGTCCGGGTTCGGCCGGGTGTAGTTGCCGGTGCCCTTGAACGAGGTCAGCACGTCATCGACGTTGCAGATGCCGAGGCTCACCTCGTTGGTGTTGACCAGCGGGATGTAGGTCGAGGTGCCGGCCATCGGCTGGACGCGGAACGGCTGCTTGAGCTTTTCGTCCAGCACCTTGGCGACGGCAACGCCGGCGTTGTACTGGAGCGAGCCCTGCGGGTTGGTGCCGATGGTCATCACGTCGGCCGCCATGGCCGGGCCGAAGGCGAGCATGCCGGCGACCGACAACACAACTGAAAGCTTCATACGATCGATCTCCTTGCGCCGGCGGACCGCGCCGGCATCGCTTCAATCATGGACGCACCGACGGCGCGCCCAGCGCTCGACGTCCGGTCAGTCCTTGGGCGGCCACTGGCCGATCTCGGTGTAGAACTTGATCGCGCCGGGATGGAACGGCACCGACACCTTCTCCGTCATCCGCTGCGGATCGAAACGCTGCAGCGCCGGCGCCGCGGCCACCAGCGGGTCGCGATTGGCGTGCAGGGTCTTGGCGACGTTGTAGACGAGGTCGTCCGGCAGCTTCGAGTTGCCGATGAAATACATGCTGTAGGCCATGACCATGATCGGCTCCAAGACGCCGACCAAATGCGGCGCCGGGTCGATGCGCAGCGGCCGCGACGGCATGACCTTCTGCATCCGCGCCACCGCGTCCGGAGTCGTGTCGATCGAAATGAACCGCACGCCGCCGCGCGAGGACAGCTCGGCGTGCGCCTTCTGGACCTGCGGCGTGCCCGGGCCGATCGCCGCCGCGTCGGCGCGGCCGGACGCGACGAGATCGACGGCAGCGAACATGTTCACCACCGGAACCCCGCGCACGGCGTCGGGCTCGAGCCCCGCGTTGGCGAGCGCCGCTTCCTGGATCACCCGCCCGGTGGTCATGCCGGCATAGCCGGAGCCCATCCGCACGCCCTTCAGGTCGGCGATCTTCTTCACCGGCGAATCCGCCGGCACCATGATGCCGAGCGGCAGCGGGAACATGATGTTGATCAGGCGCAGTTCCGGGTTCGGCTTGGTGTAGGCGCCGGTGCCGGAATGCGCGGTCTGCGAATCGTCGACGTTGGCGATGCCGAACTGCACTTCGTTGGTGTTGAGCAGCGGCATGAACGTCGAGGAGCCGGCGGTCGGCTGCACGCGGAACGGCCGCTGCAGCTTTTCGTCCAGCACCTTGGCGATGGCGACGCCCGCGGTGTAGGCGAGCGATCCCTGCGGATGGGTCGCGATGGTGGTGACGTCGGACGCGAGGGCCGAACCGGCGGCGACGCTGCCGGCAAATGCAAGCATGACTGCAAGCTTCATCACACCTCTCCCGCTAGCGGCGTCTATGCGCCGGTGTCTCAGTCGTTATGGCGGGGGCGCGCCGCCGGCGCACCCCCGGTTCCGACGTGCGGCGCGCGGCGGCGCCTGGCCTCGCTCCTCCTCAGTCCTTGGGCGGCCACTGGCCGATCTCGTTGTAGAACTTGACCGCGCCCGGATGCCATGTCGCGGCGACCTTCTCGGTCATCCGGGCCGGATCGAAGTCCTTCAGGATCGGCGTCGAGGCGACCAGCGATTCCCGGCTCTCGTGCAGCGCCTTGACGATGTTGTAGACGAGGTCGTCGGCCGTCTTGGCGCTGGTCGTGAAGTAGATGCTGTAGGCCATGATCGTCGTCGGCGCGATGATGCCCGGATAATGCGGCGCCGGCTGCACGACGTAGGGACGCGACGGGATGACCTTCTTCATCCGCTCGATCGCCGCCGGGTCGGTGTTGATGTTGAGGAAGCGTACGCCCCCGCGCGACGACATCTCGGCGTGCGCCTTGGCGATCTGGGCGATGCCGGGCCCGGAGGACGAGGCATCGACGCGGCCCTGCGCCATCGCATCGACGCCGGCGAACAGGTTGACGACCGGCACCGGCTTCATGTCCGCGGTGGACAGGTTGGCGGTGGCGAGCACGCCGTCCTGGACGACCTTGCCGGTGAGCTGGCCGCCATAGACCGCCGGCATGCGCATGCCCTTCAGGTCCTCGAGCTTCTTCACCGGCGAGTCCGCCGGCACCAGGATGCCCAGCGGCAGCGGGAACATGACGTTCATGACGCGCAGGTTCGGGTTGGGCTTGCCGGGGAAGTTGCCGGTGCCGGTGATCGCGTTCTGCGTGTCGTCGACGTTGGTGAGGCCGAAATCGACCTCGCCGCTGTTGATCAGCGGGATGTAGGTCGACGAACCGGCCATCGGCTGGACGCGGACCTGGACCTTGACCTTCTCGTCTATGACCTTGGCGATCGCGGTGGAGGAACTGAAGAACAGCGAACCCTGCGGGTTGCTGGCGATGGTCAGAACCTGCGCCTGCGCGGCGCCGACGGTGCCGGCACAGAATGCGGCGCCGAGTAGGTAACGTCCAAATCTCATCGTCGTCGTCTCCTGAACGTGGTCAAAAATAACCCACAACAGTCCGCAGCGCGTACTGCCGCAGTCGGATGCCGCGGGCGTGCGCGCCGCGAGGCCACGGAGCGCGCACGTTTCGGCCCCGGACCGGCTGGTCATGACGGGCATGACGCAAGACCGGCTCGTTGCCGAGCGACGCGCCCTCGGGAGGCGGCGGGTGCGTCGTATAACGGCGGTGCTACGGGCTGGCAATGTGTATTTAATAAACGGCAGCCAGCGCAACGCCCTCCCCTAACGTTCAATCATACGGCGATATAAGCCCTTCCTGTCCCGTGCCGGCGGGGCGCCTTACACCCGCTCGATGATCATGGCGATGCCCTGGCCGACGCCGATGCACATCGTGCACAAGGCGTAGCGGCCCTGGCGGCGCTCCAGCTCGTGCAGCGCGGTGGTGACGAGCCGGGCGCCGCTCATCCCGAGCGGGTGGCCCAGTGCGATGGCGCCGCCGTTGGGGTTCACGTGCTCGGCGTCGTCCGGCAGCCCGAGGTCGCGGGTCACCGCCAGCGCCTGGGCGGCGAACGCCTCGTTGAGCTCGATGACGTCCATGTCCTTGAGCGTCAGGCCGGCCAGCGCCAGGACCTTGCGGGTCGCAGGGACCGGGCCGATGCCCATGATGCGCGGCGGTACGCCGGCGGTCGCGGCAGCGACGATGCGCGCGCGCGGCTTCAGGCCGTTGCGCGCGGCGCGCTCCTCGCTCGCCAGGACCAAGGCGCAGGCGCCGTCGTTGACGCCGGACGCGTTGCCGGCGGTCACCGTGCCGCCTTTGCGGAAGGCCGGGCGCAGCTTCGCGAGGCTCTCCAGGGTGGAATCGGCGCGCGGGTGCTCGTCGCGATCGACCACGCGCGGCTCGCCCTTGCGGGTCGGGATCTTTACGGGGGTGATCTCGGCGGCCAGCCGGCCCGAAGCCTGCGCGGCGACGGCGCGGGCCTGGCTGCGCGCGGCGAAGGCGTCCTGGTCCTCGCGCTTGATCTGGCGTTCCTCGGCCAGATTCTCGGCCGTCTCGCCCATCGCATCGACGCCGAACTTGTCCTCCATCTTCGGGTTGACGAAGCGCCAGCCGATCGTGGTGTCGAAGACCTTGACGTCGCGGGAGAACGCGGTGTCGGCCTTGGCCATGACGAACGGCGCGCGCGACATGCTCTCGACCCCGCCGCCGACCAGGAGCCCGGCCTCGCCCAGCCGGATGGCGCGCGCCGCCTGGGCCAGCGCGTCCATGCCCGAACCGCACAGCCGGTTGACGGTGACGCCGCCGACCTCGATCGGCAGCCCGGCCAGGAGGCCGGCCATGCGGGCGACGTTGCGGTTGTCCTCGCCCGCCTGGTTGGCATTGCCGAAATAGACGTCGTCGACCGAGTTCCAATCGACCTTGGCATTGCGCTCGATCAGCGCGGCGATCGGCACCGCCGCCAGATCGTCGGCGCGCACCTCGCTCAGCGATCCGGCATAGCGGCCGATCGGAGTGCGGGTTGCGTCGCAGATGAAGGCTTCGGGCATGTGTCGGCGCCTCGGGGCTGGGTGTTCTACGGACGTGGCGTCACGGAGCGCATTGTCACGGAACGGATCGAATGCGGCAAGTCGCGGGAATCCGCCGGGCCCGGCGGACCGATCACGCCAGCGTGCACGCCTCGTCGAACGACATGCGGCCCCACTTCTTCTTCACCTTGCCGGCGTCGCCGTAGCCCAGCGCGCACAGGAAGTTGGTCTTGAGCGTGGTGCCGGCGAAGAAAGCCTCGTCGACCTTGGCCTTGTCGAAGCCCGACATCGCGCCGCAGTCGAGGCCGAGCGCGCGGGCGGCGATGATCAGGTAGGCGCCCTGCAGGTTGGCGTTGCGGATCGCCGTGTCGTCGGACGCTTCCTTGTTGTTCTTCAGGATGTTGTACATCATCTCGCTCTCGTAGAGCCGCAAGACGCTGTCATGGAAGGCGAATTCGGTCGCGACGATGGCCACGACCGGGGCCGTCAGGGTCTTGTCCACGTTGGCCTTGGAGAGCGACGGGCGCAGCTTCTCCTTGCCTTCCGGGGTGCGCACGAAGATGAACCGGGCGGGGGATGAGCAGGAGCTGGTCGGGCCCCACTTCACCACCTCGTAGAGGGTGCGCAGCATCGCGTCGTCGACCGGCTTGTCGAGCCAGCCGTTGTGGGATCGGGCTTCGCGGAAGATCAGGTCCAGGCCGTTCTCGTCGAGACGCTGGACTCGGCTGCGGACGTCCAACACCGCGGCCTTCGCCGCCTCGACCGGGTCGCTCATGGCTGCAAACCTCCCATGGATTCAACCTATTGTTACAACGTCGGCCGCACGCTTTGAAGCGCGGCGGCTTGACAGGCCGGCAGGAATCGCAATTCTTCGGCCGATTTCCCCGTTCTGGAGATGGCCATGCGCGTGGTGTCGGGCGCTGCGTTCGTTGCGTTGTTCATTGCGCTCGGTTCGGCCGCGCTGGCGGCCGACGGCGACGTCGAGAAGGGCAAGCAGGCCTTCAACAAGTGCAAGGCGTGCCATTCGCTGGACGACGGCAAGAACCTGATCGGTCCCAGCCTGCACGGCTTGTTCGGCCGCAAGTCCGCGACGGTGCCGAAATTCGCCTATTCAAAGGGGATGGCGGACCTCAACGTGACCTGGGACGAGGCGCACCTGCGCAAGTACCTGGAAAACCCGAAGGGCATGGTGCCGAACACGAAGATGATCTTCGTCGGCATCAAGAAGGAGTCCGAAATGGACGACCTGATCGCCTACCTCAAGGAGGCGACGAAGTAGGCGCGGCCAGCGGCACGTCGATGCGGGTGGACACGAAGCTGGGATTGGCGCGGTAGCGCTGCGCCTCCTCGGCCTCGCCGAAGAAGAAGCCGAAGATGCCGAAGCGGCGGCCGCGGGTAACCGCCATCGCCTCGTGCAGCAGCGAGCAGGAGAAGATCACCGCCCCGCCGGTCTCCGGCCGGTAGAGCTGCGGGCCGTATTCCGGGAAGCGGAGCGTGCCGCCCTCGTAGTCGCCGGCGTTCAGGTTCAGCGACATCGCGAACCGGCGATGGGCGGTGGACGGCACGGTGTTGTCGCGGTGCGCGTTGAAGTGGCCCTGGCGGGCGCCGTCGTAGCAGCCGATGCGCAAGGTCTCCACCCGGGTGATCCGGTAGTGGAAGGCACGCTGCACCTCCGGCAGCAGGCGCTCGCGGAAGCGGTCGAACACCTCCTGCGTCTCGGCGTCGAAGTCGGGCAGGAAGACGTCGTCGCGGACCTTGAAGTCCTCGTCCAGCACCTGGCGCACGCCGCGGTCGTTGTCGACCCGGCCCTGGACCTTGCTGCCGGCCTCCCAGTAGGCGATCAGGCGGGCGCAGTGCTCCGGCTCCAGCAGCCGCGGCACGACCAGCACCGGCGCCTGCTCGGTGACGATGCCGCCGTCCGACTGGGCCTTCTGCCGGCGCTGCAGGTGGCTGAGCGCCAGCACCGCCGGCCGGCCCGGCGTCTCGCCGCCGATGACGTGGGCGAGGCGGCTCCTCGCATCGACGAAGGCGACCGCCCAGCCGGGCCCCTTCGCCGGGTCGAGGCCGAGCGCGCGGCCGAACGCGAAGCCGGGGTCGGACAGCAGCGGCAGCATCAGCTTCAGCTTGTTCGCCGTCGCTGCGTTGTCGGCCACCGGGTCGGCGCTGACGACGGCGACGATCGCGCCGTTGGCGCGGAACCTGTCGGCCAGCTCGGCGAACTTGGCGATCTCGCGCGACACCGCCGACGCGCCGGACTTGCCGCAGGCGAACAGCACCAGCGTCCCGCCGGCCAGCCCGTGCAGGCCGGGGGTGACCGGCGCGCCGGTGGTGTCGCGCCAGCCGAAGCCCGGCAGCGTATCGCCGACGCGGAGCCGGAACGCCTGCGCCGGCAGCGGCACGGTGGGGACGATCGACATGGACCGAGATTACGGTCGGTCCTGCGCCGGCTCAAGCCGGGTGCGGCGGTTTGACTTGCCCCGGGAATTCTGGTGCAGTCCGCGCGCCCCCGCATCCCCTATCGAGGCGCGCATGCCGACCCAGACGCTCACCAATCCGACCGTCGCCGAGGCCTATCTGGCGCTGCTCGCCGCGCGCGGGGTGGACTACCTGTTCGCCAACGCCGGCACCGACTTCGCCCCGATCATCGAGGCCTACGCCAAGTCTACCGGCACCGGCGCGAAGCTGCCCAAGCCGGTGACGGTGCCGCACGAGAACGTGGCGGTCCACCTAGCGCTGGGCCACGCCGCGGTGTCGGGCCGGCCGCAGGCGGTGATGGTGCATGTCAGCGTCGGCACCGCCAACGCGGTGTGCGGGCTGATCAACGCGTGGCGGGCCAACATCCCGATCCTGTTCACCGCCGGGCGCACGCCGCTGACCGAAGCCGGCATGCAGGGCTCGCGCGACACCCACATCCACTGGCCGCAGGAGATGGCGGACCAGGCCGGCATGGTGCGCGAGTCCGTCAAGTGGGACTACGAACTGCGCAACGGCCAGCAGCTCGCCTCGGTGGTCGACCGGGCGCTGTCGATCGCCGCCAGCGCGCCGCAGGGGCCGATCTACCTGACCCTGCCGCGCGAGATCCTGGCGATGCCGCTGGACCGCTTCGAGATCGCCGACACCGCTCGCCATCTGGGCGCCGTGCCGGCGCTGGCCGAGGCGGCGGCGGTGGAACGCGCCGCGGCGCTGATCGCGCGCGCCGAGCGGCCGGTGATCGCGACCTCGCGCTACGGCCGCCGGGCGGAGGACGTCGCGGTGCTGGCCGCGATCGCCGAGCGCTACGCGCTGCCGGTGGTGAGCTACGTGTCGCGATACGTCGCGCTGCCGGCGAGCCATCCGATGAACATGGGCGGCAACCCCAAGACCTTCGTCGAGCACGCCGACGTCATCCTGGTGCTCGACAGCGACGTGCCGTGGATGCCGGTGGAGGTCAGCCCGCGCGCCGACGCGACCGTGATCCAGATCGCCGACGACCCGACCTTCGCCGACTACCCGATCCGCGGCTTCCCGTCCGACCTGAGCCTCGCCGGCGACCCGATGGGCACGCTCGCCTTGCTCGACGCGGCGCTCGAGCCGCTGATGAAAGGCCAGGCCGACCGCATCGAGACGCGGCGGCGCCGGCTGGGCGACGAGAAGGCGGCGATGGACGCCAAGCGCCGCGCCTTCATCGAGCGGTCGAGAACCCAGGCCCCCATCCACCCCGCGTGGCTCGGCCAGTGCGTCAACGACGCCAAGGGCGACGACGCGATCGTGGTCAAGGAATCGCCGACCGGCGGCGGCTTCCTGTCGTTCGAGAAGCCGGGCACGATGCTGAACATCGGCGCCGCCGGCGGGCTGGGCTGGGGCCTCGGCTCGGCGATCGGCGCCAAGCTCGCCGCGCCGGACAAGCTGGTCATCGCCTACGAGGGCGACGGCTCGTACATGTTCAGCGTGCCGGTGGCGGCGCACTACGTCGCGCTCGACCAGGACGCGCCGTTCCTCACCGTCATCGCCAACAACCAGCGCTGGCAGGCGGTGCGCGACGCCACCACGATGGTCTACCCGTCCGGCCACGCGGCGCGCGCCAACAGCGAGCCGCTGACCTATTTCAACCCGGCGCTGCGGCTGGAGAAGGCGGTGGAGACCGCCGGCGGCCACGGCGAGACGGTGACCGACCCGGCGGCGCTGCCTGCCGCGCTCGACCGCGCCATCCGCATCGTCACCGAGGAGCGCCGTCAGGCGGTGCTGAACGTCATCTGCTCGGCGTGAGTTCCGCCCGGCGCATCGCCGTGGTAGAAACAAACCGTAAACGCCATGGCCGACGCGCGCACCATCGACGAGCTTCGCGACCTCGGGCAGGGACGCCCCGCCCCGGCAGGCGTGGTCCGCCTCTATCGCCAGGCATTCGCGGACTACCGCGCGCTGGCGTTGTGGAACCTGCGGCAGCTTGATGCGCCGAGCATCGCGCAGGCGCTCACGGTCGCCGAACGATTGAGGATCGAAGGCAATCTCAATTCGCGACGGCTCGCGGTCGACATCGAGGCTGCATGCCGTGCCGCTCTCTGATCTGCAACGACACGTCCTGGGCGTTCTGGCCAAGCATCGCAATCCCGAAAGCTATGTGTCGGGCGCCGCACCTTTGGCGCGCGTCGGACCACGCATTTCCGACGATATCGACATTTTCCACGATCGCGAGGAAGCGATCGCCGCTGCAGCCGAACAGGACGTTCGATCGCTGGAAGCGGCAGGCTTCCAGGTCCTCTGGCACAGGCGCGAACCGGGTTTGCACAGCGCGGTCATCCTGCGCGACGGCGCATCGATGCGGCTGGAATGGGCGCGCGACAGCGATTTCCGCTTCTTTCCCGCGGTCCCGGACGCGCTCTTCGGTTACGTGCTGCACGTCCTCGACATCGCTGTAAACAAGGCGTTGGCGGCGGCGGGACGTCGCGAGCCGCGCGACATCATCGATCTCTTGTTCATCGACGAGAACGAGCTTCCGCTTGGCGCCGTCATCTGGGCGGCCGTCGGTAAGGATCCCGGCTTCACGCCGGAAGGGCTGATCGACGAGATCCGACGTAACGCGCGCTTCCGTCAGGATGACTACGACGACCTTTCGATGGAGCAGCCGGTGGATGCCGCCGACGTGTCGCGCCGGCTTCGTGCCGCGCTCGACCGGGCAGAAGCCTTTGTCCGCGCCATGCCGGCCGGAAAGGAGGGGCTCCTGTTCCTGAAAGACGGCATGGCCGTGCAGCCCGACCCCGCACGGGTCGACGACTGCGTCGCGCACGGCGGCCGGCGGCGCGGCCACTGGCCGAGCTCGCCGGAGCTGGCGCAGGCGATGCTTGAGCGTTATGCGCCGAAGACCTAGGCTGCCGCGCGGTTGGGCCGCATCGCCTTCCGCCGAGCAAGAACGTAAGGTTGCGCCATGACCGACATATCCCGCTTCCGCACCTACGTCGCCGAGATGACGCGGCTGGTCGAGCGCGCCGGCGGCGACGAGGGCGCGATGATCGACGGCGGCAAGGCGCTGCTGGCCGACCTGATCGCAAAGGACGACTGGCTGCCCGACGCGTTCGCCGCGCCGGACCCGGCGCGGTACTGCCAGTACCTGCTGCACTGCGACCCGCTGGAGCGGTTCTCCGTCGTCAGCTTCGTGTGGGGGCCGGGCCAGGACACGCCGGTGCACGACCATACGGTGTGGGGCCTGATCGGCGTGCTGCGCGGCGCGGAGATCGGCCAGCGCTACGCGATCGGACGGGACGGGATCGAGGCGGGACACGAGGAGCGGCTGGAGCGCGGCCAGATCGACGTGGTGTCGCCGACCCGCGGCGACGTGCACCGTGTCGCCAACGCGCTGAAGGACCGGCCGTCGATCTCCATCCACGTCTACGGCGCCAACATCGGCGCGGTGCGCCGCCACGTGTTCGATGCGAAGACCGGCGCGCCGAAGGACTTCATCTCCGGCTATTCGTCCGCGGTGGTGCCCAACCTGTGGGACCGCTCGCGGCCGGCCGCCTGACCCGCGAGGCATCATGAAGATCGGCCTGTTCGACCACGTCGAGCGGTCGGGCGACCGCCCGCTCGCTACCCAGTTCGACGAGCGGCTGACCTTCGCCGCGGCGGCCGACGAGGCGGGCCTGTGGTGCCTGCACGTGGCGGAGCACCACGCCTCGCCGCTCAACATGGTGCCTGTGCCGGGCGTCTACCTGGCCGCCGTGGCGCGCGCGACGCAGCGCATCCGGCTGGGGCCGCTGGTCTACCTGCTGCCGCTCTATTCGCCGCTGCGGCTGGCGGAGGAGATCTGCATGCTCGACCACCTGAGCAAGGGGCGGCTGGAGGTCGGCGTCGGGCGCGGCGTGTCGCCGTTCGAGCTCGCCTACCACAAGATCGACCACGACGAATCGCGCGACATCTTCGTCGAGGCGTACGAGGCCCTGCGCACCGCGCTGACCCACGACCCGTTCAGCTTCGAGGGCAAGCGGTACAAGTACGCCGACGTGCCGATGCCGCTGCGCCCGCTGCAGTCGCCGCACCCGGCGTTCTGGTACGGCTCGTCCAACACCGTCGGCGCGGCGTGGGCGGGCGAGCACGGCATGCATTTCACGGCCAATGGGCCGCTGTCGCACGCGGCGACCAACATCGGCGCCTACCGCGAGGCGCTGGCGCGCCGCGGCGGCGCGATGCAGCCGAAGGCGGCGTTCGCCGGCGGCGCCGCGATCGGCCTGCTGCGCCACATCGTCGTCGCCGACACCGACGCGGAAGCGGTGCGCATCGCCAAGCCGGCGCTGGAGCACCACGCCGCCAGCCTGAACTGGCTGCGCAAGCGCCACAACGCCGACCAGCTAACGGCGCGGCTCAACATCATGCGCGGCGAGGACTACGAGAGCTGGGCGACGCAGGGCATGGTGATCGCCGGCAGCCCGGCGACCGTGCGCAAGGCGCTGACCGAGCAGGCGACGGCGCTGAAGCTCAACTACCTCGTCGCCTATCTCTTCTTCGGCACGATGGCGCTGTCCGACGCGCTGCGCTCGCTGCAGCTGTTCAAGACCGAGGTGATGCCGGCGCTGGCGACGGTGTGACGCGAATAGTTCATACGTAGGGGCGGGTTTCAAACCCGCCCTGTCCGACACCGCGCGGCCGCGAAACGGACGGGTTTGAAACCCGCCCCTACGGAATTTCGGCGTCTTCAGCCCCCCGCGGCCTGGCGCGCGGCGCGCAGGATATCGAGCAGGTCGAGGACGCGCGCGACGTAGTGGTCGCGCACGGTGAAGCGGCTGTCGCCGCGGCCGGTCAGTTCCTTGTCGAGGCTGTCGATCAGGCGGTGCAGCCGGCGCTGGTGCAGGCCGAGCCTGCGCTGCACCGGGTCCGTGATCACCCCGGAGAACGCGACCAGCACCGTCGCCACCGCCATCAGGCCGCCGGTCATGCCGACGGCGAGCGCGCCGGTGCGCGCGGCGGACGCGGTCCAGAACGACGCGACGCCCGCGCCGAGCGGGACGGCCGCGATCTTCTGCGCCAGCGCGCCGGCGACCAGCGGCGCCAGCGAGATCAGCCCCGGCGTGAACTGGTTGAACATCATGCCGCCGGTCGCCGCCGCAGTGAGCGAGCTGGCGAGGTCGCCGGCGGCGACCCGCGTCGCGCCGTAGGTGGCGAGCGTCTCCGCCAGCCAGTCGCGGAAGCGCGGGTCGTTGGCGCGACGGGCGATCACGGTCATCGCCTCCGCCACCGCCGGCGCGATCGCCGGGTCGTCGAGGATCGCCGCGGCCAACGCATCGCGCTCGTGCCGCCGCTTCGGCTGCACGTAGGGGAGCTGCAGCAGCTCCGTCACCAGCCGCCATTCGAGCTCGCGCCCGACGTCGGTGGTGAAGAACAGGCGGCGTTCCTCCAGCCACTTCTCCGCCGCGTCCCACTGCGCGCGGCGGCCGGCGGCCGACATCGCGCGCAGCGCCAGCGCCGGCGCGACCATCGCGAGGTTGGCGGGCGCGCGCAGGAGATCCCAGCCGATCGCCGCGCGGTGCAGCCGCAGGCTGCCGCGCAGCGAGTACGTCGCGTCGACGAAGTCGTCGACCCGGTCGTGGCAGCCGGCGACGTAGCGCTCGATCGCGCGGTCGACCGCGGCGGCGATGTCGGATTCGCCGATGGCCAGGATCGGCGGGGCGGCGTGGAGGTCGATGTCGGTCATCTGCGCAGGCTCGCGACATAGGCTTCGAGGCGGCCCTTGAGGCCGGGGCGCCCCGCCGTGCGCACCAGCGCGGCGAGGTCGCGGTCGCGCATGTCGGGCAGCGCGACGGCGGCGAGGTCGTGCGCGATGTCGGGCGCGAGCACCGCGGCGTCGGCCGCCGCGCGGTCGATCGCAGCGGGCCAGCCGGACTGCGGCGCGAGGCGGGTGGCGATGTCAAGCCCGGCGGCTTCAGAGGCGTCGACCACGCGCGTCGTGGCGAGCAGCGCGAGCGCCGCGTCGGCGCCGATGCGGAACGCGAGCCGCCCGGTGCCGAGCGCGATGCCGAAGCGCGGGCCGGGAAACGAGAACCGTGCGCCGGGATCGGCGATGCGGCCGCGGCAGGCGAGGAACAGGTCGGCGCCAGCGCCGAACACGCGGCCGTGCGCCAGCGCGAGCGTCGCCATGGGGGCGTGGAACACCGCCTGCAGCAGGGTCTCGACCCGCACCAGGCGGTGGAGCAGGTCGCCGTCGCTGGTATCCGCCAGCCCGCCGAGGTCGAGCCCGGTGCACAGCGACGGCCCGGCGCCCTGGAAGACGAGCAGGCGGGTGCCGTCGGCCGCGGCCGCGTCGACCGCGGCGATCAGCGCCTCCACCAGCGCCGGATCGAGCGCGTTGCCGCGCGCCGGGCGCGACAGGGTCAGGCGCGTCGTCGTGCCGTCGCGCTGCACGTCCAGGATGTCGGTCATCGCACTCCTTGCGACGCCGCGTCCCGTGGCCGGGCGGCGGCGATGCCGTTATCGTCCCCTGATAGATAAGGGGCCGCGGCCCCGCCTCCAAGCCGTCCGGAGACCGCCATGACCGACGCCATGGGCACCCGCTGCGTGTTCGCCCTGCTGCTGCCGGCGACCAACACGATCACCGAGCCCGACTTGG
>JBFWQM010000047.1:0-2471 GCA_050249455.1 Rhodospirillaceae bacterium
AGCCGCCGTTACGGTCGTCGGCGGTTCGCGTCCCGCTGACCGTTGATAGGCCGGCGGCTTCCCACCTCACCCGCTCGCTGCGCTCGCACCCTCTCCGCCCATCGGGGGGAGAGGGAGGGGACCCGTTGCGCAGCGACGGGGAGGGTGAGGTGGACGGCCTCGTCGCCAGACGAGCATAGATTCGGTCGGCCTACAGAGCGCCAACGCCCCTCACCCCCCGTCCAGCGCCCGCCCTGCGGCGGTCACCACGGCGGCGAAGTCGCTGAGGAAGGTGGCGCCCTTCACCGTGCGCTGGACCAGGACGTTGCGGCGGTCGTCGGGGTCGGTCTTGCGGCGGACGAGGCCGAGGATGGACAGCCGGTCGAGCGCGCGCGACACCGCCGGCTTGGCGATCTTCAGGTCCGCCGCAAGGCCGCGCACCGTGTGCGGCGGCTCGCCGATATAGACCGCGAGCAGGATCGCCATCTGGCGCGCCGACAGGTCGGGCCCGTCGCGCCGCACGCTTTCGCTGATCGCCGCGCGCCACAGCGCCAGCGCGTCGGCGCGGCTGAGCTCCACCGCCATGGGCCGGTCTTCAGGCGCGGCCGGCGAACCGGCTGCGGACCAGGGCGTAGAGCGCCCGCATCGTCATCGCCTCGCCGCCCACCGGCTTGCCGGGCTTCACCGAATCGTTCCATGCAAACACGTCGAGGTGGACCCACGGCGTCGCGGCGCCGACGAAGCTCTCCAAATAGAGCGCCGCGGTGATGGCGCCGGCGAAGGCGCCTTCCGAGACGTTGTTGATGTCGGCGACCTTGCTCTCGATCATCTTGCGGTAGGGCTTCCACAGCGGCAGCCGCCACATCGGGTCACTCTCCGCCTCGCCGTGGCGCAGCAGCGCCGCCGCCGTCGCATCGTCGTTGCAGAACAGCGCCCCCAGCTCCACCCCCAGCGCGGTGCGCGCCGCGCCGGTCAGCGTGGCGCAGTCGACCAGCAGCGCCGGGGATTCGGAATCCGCCTCCGCCAGCGCGTCGCACAGGATCAGCCTGCCCTCGGCGTCGGTGTTGCCGACCTCCACCGTGATGCCCTTGCGGGTGGTGATGACGTCGAGCGGGCGCATCGCGTCGCCCGAGACGCTGTTCTCCACCGCCGGGATCAGCAGGCGCAGGCGCACGTCGAGGCCGGCATCCATGATCATCTGGGCAAGGCCCAGCATGGTCGCGGCGCCGCCCATGTCCTTCTTCATGCGCAGCATGCCCGACGCCGGCTTGAGGTCGAGCCCGCCGGTGTCGAAGCACACGCCCTTGCCGCACAGCGACACCTTCGGCGCGTCCGGCCGGCCCCAGCGGATGTCGACCAGCCGCGGCGCCTTGCCCGCCGCGCGGCCGACCGCATGGATGGTGGGGTAGTTGCGCTCCAGCAGGTCGTTGCCGACGATCACCTCGCACGACGCGCCGTAGCGCCTGGCCACCGCCTCGCACGCGGCGGCGAGCTCCGGCGGACCCATGTCGGACGCCGGCGTGTTGATCAGGTCGCGCACCAGGAACGTCGCGTCGGCGGTGCGCGCCACCTGCGCGCGGTCGGCGTCGTCGGGCCACACCAGCGCCGGGAACGTCTTGCCTTCGCCCTTCTTGTAGCGCGTGAACTCGTAGCAGCCGAGCGCCCAGCCGACCGCGGCACGCGTCGCCTTCTCCGCCTCCATCCGCACGTCGAGGCGGTAGCTGCCGGGCGGCAGCCGCCCGGGCAGGGCGCCATAGGCCCACGGGCCGTCGTGGTTCTCGACGCCGGCGAACACCTGCGCCAGCCGGCCGTCGCGGCCGGGGAACAGCGCCACGCTGCCCGGCTCCGCCTTGAAGTCGGTGGTGGCGCAGAACGCCTTCACTTCCGCCGGCTGCGTCTCGGCCCAGGCGGCGAACACCGCCTTCTCGATCGCGATGATCGGGATCGTGTCGTCGCGGGGACGATCGAGGAAGCTGTACGGCACGACGGGACCTCCGGTCGGGACAGGCGGATATGCGCGGCGGGTCGACAATGGCGCGGATCGGCGCGGCTGAAAAGCCCTTGGCCGTTGAGCGCGAAGGGGCCGCGTGTTACGCACGGCGCATGCCCGACCTGACGCTCGTGATCGGCAACAAGTCCTATTCGTCGTGGTCGCTGCGGCCGTGGCTCGCGCTGACCGTCGCCGGCATCCCGTTCGACGAGGTGGTGGTGCCCTTGTGGCAAGACGGCAGCCGCGCGGCGGTGCTGGCGCATTCGCCGGCCGGCAAGGTGCCGGTGCTGCGCCACGGCGACGCGACGGTGTGGGAATCGCTTGCCATCTGCGCCTACGTCGCAGAGCTGTTCCCCGACCGCGGCCTGTGGCCGGACGACCGCGCGGCGCGCGCGCTGGCGCTGTCGGTCAGCCACGAGATGCACGCCGGGTTCCAGGCGCTGCGCCAGGCGCTGCCGATGAACTGCCGGTCGCGTCGCGCCGCAGGCGCGCTGACACAGAA
>JBFWQM010000047.1:2571-27292 GCA_050249455.1 Rhodospirillaceae bacterium
GCAGGCGCGCTGGTGGAACCGGTCGCCGCCGACATCGCGCGCATCGGCGCGCTGTGGGCGGACTGCCGCCGGCGCTTCGGCGCGGACGGGCCGTTCCTGTTCGGAAGGTTCGGGATCGCGGATGCGATGTATGCGCCGGTGGTGTGCCGCTTCGCCGGCTACGGCATCGCGCTGGACGAAGGGATGGCCGCCTACCGCGACGCGATCCTGGCGCTGCCGGCGATGCGGCGGTGGTACGCCGACGCGGCGGCGGAACCGTGGACGGTCGCGCGGTTCGAAGACCCGGCCGGCTGACTAGGCCGGTTTCCGATCCAGTGCGATCGGATACCGGCCTCGATTCTTTATCGGTCGCATTCTCTACGGCGAACCGGTTCCCACTTCGCCGGATAATGCTCTAGAGCACGCCGATGCGCGGCTGGCCTTCGACGTGGGGGCCGATGCGCTTGAGGATCTTGGTCGAATCCTCGGCGATCGCGATCGCCTGCGACAAGAGCGACAGGATCTCGACGTTGTTCTGCAGCACCGCCCGGGCTTCCGACCGGGGATCGTCCAGGATCTTCTGGCAGCGCCGGAACATGTCGTTCTGGACCTCGGTCAGCAGCGCTTCGAGGGTCCAGCCGCTCGGGTTGTCCGGCGTGACGAGGAACGTGGTCTTGATGGGCATGCCGCGCACGCTCCGATCGAGGTTGCAGGCGCCCGCGCGGGCGTCCCGTGACGACGAACGTGGCAAGGATGCGGCTAAGAAACCGTTAACGCGGCAGCCGGCGCGTGGAAATGGAAAACGGCGGCCGGGTGGCCGCCGTTGTCCAAGTACAGATGCGGTGCCTGCGTGGCGCGGCAGCGCGTTGCGCGCGAAGCCGCCGTCAGGCGGCCTTGCGCGTCGACTTCTTCGCCGCGGGGCGGCGGGCCTTCACGACCAGCTTCCGCACCACGCCGGAGCGCTTCGCGCTCGTCTTGCGTGCCGTCGTCTTCTTGGCGGCCGGCTTGCGCGCCGGAGCCCGCTTCGCAGTGGTGGTCCGCTTCGTCGCGGTCGTCCGCTTCGTCGCAGCAGCCTTGCGAGTCGTCGTCTTCTTCGCCGCCGGCTTCTTCGCAGCGGTCTTCTTCGCGGGGGCCTTCTTCGCCGGCGCCTTCTTCGCGGCCGGCTTCTTGGCCATCGCGGCCATACGCTTCGTCGGGGTTTTCGCAGCCATCTAGCGGCTCCTTTTTAGCAGTAGGTGTTAGAGCAGTGCCTTGCCGGCGCCACACAACTTTCCGCAGTAAGCTTTATTCATTAAAAGTTCGTAACTTAAAACGAATCGCAGTGCAAGCGTTCTCAAGGCTCTGTCAAGCGTGACGTGACCAGCTTGCGAGAGTCGTTCGGCAAGTGCGCGAGAGTCGCTGCAGCGAATCGACGTCGAGATGCGAGCATCGTGAAAAGCCCGAAAAATCGAGACTTCCTGCAGCATGCCGCGGACGACGTCGCGCGCGCGCGCGCACACCTGCAGCGCGGCGACATCGACGCGGCGGCGCGGCTTTGCCGACACATCCTGACAAAAAATGCGAATCACCCGGATGCGCTTCGCATCCTCGGCGTGATCGAAATGCAACGCGGCGACGTCGCGCGCGCGGTGACGCGCCTGCGTCGCGCGGTGCAGCTTCGGCCGCGCGACGCGCTGACGCGCTGCGACTTCGGCGTCGCGCTGGAGCGCGCGGGACAGACCGACGACGCGGCGCGCGCCTACCGCGACGCCATCGCGTGCGACCCGGACTGCGCGCCGGCGTGGTGCAATCTCGGCGACGTGCTGGCCGCGCGCGGCGACACCGACGCCGCGATCGACGCCTACAGCCGCGCGATCGCGCTGACGCCGGCCTATGCGCAGGCGCACGCCAACCTGGGGCTCGCGCTGGTCGAAGCTGGCCGCACGGCGGAGGCGCTGTCGGCGTGCCGCGCCGCGCTCGCCATCGCGCCCGACATGCTGGGCCCGCGCTTCACCGCGGCGCAGATCGAGCTGCTGCACGGCGACTTCGTTAACGGCTTCGCCGATTACGAAGTGCGCTGGCGCCTACCGTCCTTGGCGCATCGCATCGCCCGATACCACGAGCCCTTGTGGGACGGCGGCCCGCTGGACGGCCGAACGATCCTGCTGCACGACGAGCAGGGCCTGGGCGACGCGCTGCAGTTCATCCGCTATGCGCCGCGTGTTGCCGCGCGCGGCGGACGCGTCGTCGTGTCGTGCGACGGCGCGCTCGTGCGCCTGGTCGCGACCGCCGACGGTGTCGCCGCGGTCGCCGCGCGCGACACGGAAACGGAACCGTGCGCGGTGCGCGCGCCGCTGCTCAGCCTGCCGCGGCTGTTCGCCACCACCGTCGCGACCGTGCCGGCCGACGTGCCGTACCTCGCCGTGCCGGCGCAAGCGCGTGCGCCGGCGGCGCTGCGTGATGCGCCGGGCGATGCGCTGAAGGTCGGCATCGTCTGGGCCGGCAACCCCGCCCATGCGCGCGACCGCGTGCGCTCGTGCGCGCCGGACCGGTTCCTGGCGCTGGCCGGCCTCCCCGGCGTGCGGCTCTACAGCCTGCAGGTCGGCGCCGCGGCGGCGGCGCTGGCCGGCGCCGGCGACGCCGTGACGGATCTGGGGCGCGGGTTCGCCGACTTCGCCGACACCGCGGCGGCGGTCGCCGCGCTCGATTTGGTGATCACCATCGACAGCGCCGTCGCGCACCTGGCCGGCGCGCTGGCGCGGCCGGTGTGGATCCTGCTGCCGTTCGCTCCCGACTGGCGCTGGATGACCGGGCGCAACGACACGCCGTGGTATCCGACGGCGCGGCTGTTCCGTCAGCCGGCGCCCGGCGACTGGGACGCGGTGTTCGCGGAGGTCGCGGCGGCCCTGCGCGCGCGGTCCTGACGCGCCAGCAGCCACGCGGCGGCGAGCGCGACGGCGCTGACCGCGACCACGATCACGCTGGCCAGCGCGTTGATCTCCGGGCTCAGCCCGAGCCGGACCGAGGAGAAGATCACCATCGGCAGGGTGGAGGAGCCCGGCCCGGACACGAAGCTGGCGATCACCAGGTCGTCGAACGACAGGGTGAAGGCGAGCAGCCAGCCGGCGCCGACCGCCGGCACGATCAGCGGCAGGACGACCAGGCGGAACGCGGCCGCCGGCCGGGCGCCGAGGTCGGCGGCCGCCGCCTCCAGGTCGCGGTCGAGCCCGGCGAGGCGCGCGCGCACCACGACCGCGACGAAGCCGATGCCGAAGGTGGCGTGCGCCAGCACGATGGTCGTCGCGCCGCGCCCGGCCGGCCAGCCGACCGCGGCCTCCAGCGCGACGAACAGCAGCAGGAGCGACAGGCCGGTGACCACCTCCGGCATCACCAGCGGCGCCAGCAGCAGCGCCGACAGGGCGGCGCGCGTGCGGAACCGGCCATAGCGCGCCAGCGCCAGCGCCGCCGCGGTGCCGAGGATGGCGGCGATGGTCGCGGCCGCAGCAGCGATCCCGACGCTCAGCAGCGCGGCGTCCAGGATCGCCCGGTCCCGCGCCAGCGCCGCGTACCAGCGCAGCGAGAAGCCCGACCACGCCCCGAACAGCCGCGAGTCGTTGAACGACCAGGCGATCACCACCAGGATCGGCGCATAGAGGAACGCGAGCCCGAGGCTGAGGGCGAGGCGCATCAGCGCAGCTCCGGCCGCACCAGCCGCTCCACCAGCGCGGCCGGCGCGACGACGGCAGCCAGCACGGCGACCGCGATCGCCGCCGCCAGCGGCCAGTCGCGGTTGCTGAAGAACTCCGCCCACAGCGCGCCGCCGATCATCAGGACGTTGCCGCCGCCCAGGAGGTCGGGGATCACGAACTCCCCCAGCGCCGGCACGAACACCAGCAGGCAGCCGGCGGCGACGCCGCGCCACGACAGCGGCAGGGTGACGGTGGCGAAAGCCGCCCACGGCCGCGCGCCGAGGTCGCCCGCCGCCTCCAGCAGCGCCGGGTCGAGCCGTTCCAGCACCGCGTAGAGCGGCAGCACCATGAACGGCAGATAGGCGTAGACGATGCCGAGATGGACCGCCGCCTCGTTGTGCAGGAGCGCGAGCGGCGCGTCGATCAGCCCCAGGCCGAGCAGCGCCTGGTTGACCACGCCGTTGGCGTTGAGCAGCGCCATCCAGGCGTAGATTCGGATCAGGAACGAGGTCCAGAACGGCAGCATCACCGCCAGCAGCAGCAGCCCGCGCCACGCGCGCGGCGCGCGTGCGATGGCATAGGCCATCGGGTAGCCGATCAGGAGCGCGGCCGCGGTGGCCGTGGCCGCGATGCGCAGCGACGTCAGGTAGGCGCCGGCGTAGAGCGGGTCCGACAGCAGGAGCCCGTAGTTGGCGAGGTCGGCGTTGACCGCCAGCGCCCCGGCCGCGTCGCGCGCGACCAGCGGCGCGAACGGCGGCACCCCGGTGACCGGCTGCGACAGGCTGATCGCCAGCACGATCGCCAGCGGCGCGGCGAAGAAGACGGCGAGCCAGCCGAGCGGCAGGCCGATGACGGCGCCGCGCCCGGTCACGGCGGCAGCGCCACGGCGGCGCGCGCGGGGAACGACAGCCACGCCGGCGCCCCGACCGCCAGATCGCCGGCGCCGGCGGAAAGCTGCGCCACTTGCACCATGCGGCCCGACGGCAGCGCCACCCGCAGGTGGCGCAGCGCGCCCTCGAAATCGACCGCCGCGACGGTGCCGGCGAGGACGTTGTCGGCGTCGGGCGGGGCGGCATGGACGGCGATCGCTTCCGGCCGCACCATCACGGCGATCCGCGCGCCGGGCGGCGGCGCGCCGCCGACCGCCAGCACCGTCCCGTCGTCGGCGCGCGCCCGGCCGTCGGCTTCGACCGTCGCGTCGAACAGGTTGGCATCGCCCAGGAAGGTGGCGACGGCGCGCGACACCGGCCGCTCGTAGACCGCGCGCGGCGGACCCTCCTGCGCGATGCGCCCGCCGGCCATCACGGCGAGCCGGTCGGAGGTCGCCATCGCCTCCTCCTGGTCGTGGGTGACCATGACGAAGGTGATGCCGAGCCGGCGCTGCAGGGCGACCAGCTCGTGCCGCGTGCGCGCCCGCAAGGCGCGGTCGAGCGCCGACAGCGGCTCGTCGAGCAGCACGAGCGCCGGCCGCTTCGCCAGCGCGCGGGCCAGCGCGACCCGCTGGCGCTGGCCGCCGGACAGCGCGTCGGGCCGCCGCCGCTCCAGCCCGCCGAGCTCCACCAGCGCCAGCGCCTCGGCCACGCGCGCGGCGACCTCGCCGCGCGGCAGGCCGTCGCGGCGCAACCCGAACGCGACGTTGTCGGCCACGGAAAGGTGCGGGAACAGCGCGTAGGACTGGAACACCATGTTGAGCGGGCGCGCGTAGGGCGGCGCGTCGGTCACGTCGGCGCCGCCGATCGCGATGCGCCCCACGTCCGGCCGCTCGAACCCGGCGACCAGCCGCAGCAGGGTCGTCTTGCCCGACCCCGACGCGCCGAGGATCGAGAAGAACGTGCCCGGCATGATGTCGAGATCGACCCCGTCCACCGCGCGCACGCCGCCGAACGACTTGGACAGGCCGGCGATGCGCAGCGCCGGAGGCGGCGCGGCGGCGGCCCCCACCTCACCCGGCCTACCGATATCCACCACGACCGTCGGTAGGGGCGGGTTTCAAACCCGCCCGGTTTCCTGTTTTGCCTGTTCGATCGTCCGCGCTTGCACGGAGGTCGAGGGCGGGTTTGAAACCCGCCCCTACCGCGCGTTCGAATACACGGCAAGACATCAGGCCGGCATTCCGGCGGAGCGCGTCACCGCCCCGCCTTCAGCCGCGTCCAGGCACGGGTGCGGGCGCGCTCGAAGTCGCGCGGCGCCTCGGGGATGGCGTAGAGCGGGAAGCCGGGCGGCGGGTAGATCACCGGGTCGTCGCGCACCGCGGCCGGCAGCAGCGGCGTCGCCGCGGTCACCGCGTTGGCATAGCCGATCCGGGCCGAGACGGCGGCGATGTTGGCCGGCGCCAGCAGGTGGTCGATGAACAGATGCGCGTTGCCGGGGTGCGGCGCGTCCTTGGGGATCGCCATGACGTCGATGTTGAATGCCGCGCCTTCCTTGGGCAACGCGACGCCGATCGCGTAGGCCGCATTCGCCTCGCGCGCGCGGCTGCGCGCCTGCACGAGGTCGCCGGCATAGCCGAGCGCGACGCAGACCGACCCGCCGGCGAGGTCGTTGATGTAGCTGGACGAGTGGATGTAGCGGTAGTGCGGCCGCACCTTGGCGACCACCGCAGCCGCGGCGTCGAGGGCGGCGGTCGAGGTATCGGTCGGGTCGCGGCCGAGCCAGGCGAGCGCCGCCGACAGCACCTCCTCCGCGGCGTCGAGCACGACGACGCCGCACGGCGCCAGCTTCCGCACCACCGCCGGCTCGAAGATCATGTCGAGGCTTCCGGTCGGCGCGTCGGGCAGCAGCGCGCGCACCTTGTCCACGTTCCAGCCGATGCCGGTGCCGGCCATCATGTAGGGCAGGCCGAACGCGTTCTGCGGGTCGGCGACCTTGAGCCGCGCCATCGCGTCGGGGTCGATGCCGGCGGCGTTGGGGATGCGGCTGCGGTCGAGCGGGCGGTAGAGGCCGGCCTTCATTTGCTTGGCAAAATAGGGCGTCGCCGACGGGAACACGACATCGTAGCCCGACCGGCCGGCGAGCAGCTTCGCCTCGAGGAGGTCGTTGGAGTCGTAGACGTCGTAGTTGATCCTGATGCCGGTCTTGTCCGTGAAGGCCTTCAGCGCCTCCTCGGTGACGTAGTCGTTCCAGTTGTAGACGTTGACGACCTTCTCCTCCTGCGCCCGCGCGGCGGCGAGTCCGGCCAGGAGGACGACGGCAGCGGCGGCGAGGCGCGACAGGAACGGGGGCACGGCGCACTCCACGTCATCTGCGGGACGGCGGCAGTGTCGGGAGGCGCGATTCCCCTGTCAACGGTCGCGCGGCGGCGCGAAGTCGTCTGCGTCGCCGCCGCTTGTTGCAGGCCGGCGCCGAGTTCCCGTACCGTTCGCGGCTTCGCACCCGGAGAACGCCATGAGCGTCGGCCTGATCGCCCTCCTCGACGACGTCGCCGCGCTGGCCAAGGTCGCCGCCGCCTCTCTCGACGACGTCGCCGGGCAGGCGGCGAAGGCCGGGTCGAAGGCGGCCGGCGTGGTCATCGACGACGCCGCGGTGACGCCGCGCTACGTCACCGGCTTCTCCGCGTCGCGCGAATTGCCGATCGTCGCGAAGATCGCGCGCGGCTCGCTCCGGAACAAGTTCCTGTTCCTGCTGCCGGCCGCGCTGGTGCTCAGCCTCGTGGCGCCGCAGGCGATCGTCCCGCTGCTCATGCTGGGCGGGCTTTACCTCTGCTACGAGGGGACGGAGAAGCTGTTCGAACTCGTCCTGCCACATGCCGCCCACGCCCACGAGGCGGGGATTGAGCCGATCGCGCTCGACGCGAGATCGCTCGAGGACCAGAAGGTCGCAAGCGCGATCCGGACCGACTTCATCCTGTCGGCCGAGATCATGACCATCACCTTGGGCTCGGTCCCCGATGCCGGCCTGCCGACCCAGGCGCTGGTGCTGGCCGTGGTCGGCCTCGGCATCACGATCGCGGTCTACGGCGTGGTCGCCCTGATCGTGAAGGCGGACGACGCGGGCCTGCGGCTCGCCGGCGTGGCGGCGAACGGGCCGCACGGCGCCGTCCTGCGCGCGACCGGCCGCGGGCTGGTCCAGGGCATGCCGTATTTCCTGAAGGCGCTCGGAATGATTGGGACCGCGGCCATGGTGTGGGTCGGCGGCGGCATCATGCTGCACGGCTTCGAGTCGTACGGCTACGGCTGGCTGAGCCACCTGCTGCACGACGGCGGCGGCGCGGCGGCGCGCGCCGTACCCGCGGTGGGCGGAATTGCATCCTGGCTGGTCCAGGCGGCCGGCGCCGGGCTGTTCGGGGTCGCGGTCGGATCAATCGTCATCCCCGTCATGAGCCGCGTCGTCTCCCCGGCCTGGCACCGGGTCAAGCTGGCCCTGCGCCGCGTGTGGCCGTCCTGACCGCAAATGGGGGTACGGCGTCCGGCGGCGGCCCCCCAAGGCCGCCGCCGCCTGCCGCGCCTTACATCGCCGGCAGCGCCGCGATGTCCATGACGTTGCCGCCGCCGCCCTCGATGCGGCCCACCGCGGTCGCCTTGCCGGTGGCGAGGTCGACCTTGTGCAGGGTCCAGCCGGCGACCAGCCAGCCGGTGTTGCCGCCCATGCCGTCGGAGGCGATGTCGAAGGCGAGCGGGCCGGAGAGCGCGACGCCGAGCTTGCCGACCGCGTTGAGCACGCCGTCGTTGGGCGGCGCCTGCTTGATCAGCCCGCCGATGGTGGCGTCGAGGTCGTAGAGCGCGGTCTCCTTGGTGCCCTTGTACGAGTTGGTGTAGGCGCCGGCGACGATGTTGGCCTTCTCGCCCTTGTGCATGTCGCCGTCGGCGAACTTGAGCATGCCGTCGGTCGTCACCGCGCCGTCGTCGACGTTGGCGCGCAGGTTGGTGCCGTCGCTGCCCATTACCCGCAGCCGGTCGGCCACCGGGTTGAAATCGACCGTGGCCGCGACCTCGGCCGGCAGCATGGTCTTGAGCTTCACCTTTGGCGTCGCCTTGCCGGTGGCGGGATCGAGCGTGACCACCCAGCCGTCGGCGGTGAGGCCGTAGACCATGCCGTCGGCCGGGCGCACGTCGATGCCGACCAGGCCCGGCACGCCGCCGATCGTCACGCTGCGCGTCACCTTGCGGGTGTCGGTGTCGATGGTGACCAGCCCCTTGCCATCGACCAGGCCGACCAGCGTCCCGGCATGGGCCGGCGCCGCGATCCCGGCCGCCGCGGCCAGCATTGCGCCCAGGAGAATGCGTTTGTCGGTGGAAGCCATGCGGTTGTTCCCTCTTGTGCGAGAAACGAGCGACACGCCGATCGCGTGTGCCGGGACTACACGCGGCGGCGCCCCGCCGGATGCGCGGTCACGTTTTTCTGAATGCACCCGCGGCCGTGCATCCGTTCGGCCGCGTCCGGTGTAACCTCCGATCGGGCCTGGCACGGGAGGGGAGCGGTGGATTCGATTCGGCAGCCGACGGCCGGCGACGATGCCGGCGCGCTGCGGGCGGTGGCCGCGGGCGACCGCGCCGCCCTGCACGCGCTCTACGACCGCGAGGCCCCGCGGATGATCGGCATCGCGCTGCGCATCGTGCGGCGGCGCGAGCTCGCCGAGGAAGCGGTGCAGGAAGCCTTCATCCGGATCTGGAACCGCGCCGGCGACTACGACCCCGCGCTCGGCTCGCCGCGGGCGTGGATGTACACCATCGTCCGCCGGCTGGCGCTCAACATGGTGCGCGACGGCCGCCGCGAGGACCTGGTCGACGACGAGGCGCTCGCCGCGCTCGCCGAGGCCGGCGCGCCGCACGAGGAGGCGCTGGCCCGCCTCGCCGATGGCAGCGCGCTGCGCCGCTGCCTGGAGCGGCTGGAGGCCAGGCGGCGCGACAGCCTGATGCTGGCCTATGTCGGCGGGCTGTCGCACGGCGAGATCGCCGGCCGGCTGGGCATCCCGCTGGGCACCGTGAAGGCGTGGATCCGGCGCAGCCTGCTCGCGCTGCGGGAGTGCCTGGCATGAGCGCCCCGGAGGACCATCGCGACAACGAGGCGCTGGCCGGCGAGTATGTGCTAGGCCTCCTTTCCGTTGACGAAACCGCCGCGTTCGAACGCCGTCTCGCCGGCGAGGGCGCACTGCGCGCCGCGGTGGCCGGCTGGCGCGAACGGCTGCGCGAGCTGGACGACACCGCGCCTGCGGTCGCTCCGGACCCCGCGCTGTGGCGTCGGATCGAAGCCGCCCTCGCCGCGCCCGCCGCCGCGCCGGCGCCGCCCGCGCGTCCGTCGCCGGTGCAGCGGCTGTGGGACAGCCTCGGCTTCTGGCGCGCCGCCGGCATCGCGGCGGCGTGCGCCAGCGTGGCGCTGGCGGTCGCCGCCGGCGTGCTGGCCGGGCGGCTGCAGCCGGCGCCGGTCGCCATCGCGGTCCTGCAGGGCGACGACGCCTCGGCCGGCGCGATCGTGGAAGCGTTCGCCGACGGGAGCATCCGCCTGGTGCCGCTGAAGGACATCCCGGTCCCGGCCGGCCGCGCGCTGCAGGTGTGGACCCTGTGGGACCGCGAGCGCGGGCCGGTGCCGCTCGGGCTCCTGCCGGCGGCGCGCCAGGCGCAGTTCGGCCGCGACGGCCTGCCGGCGCCGCGCCCGGCGCAGCTCTACGAGATCACCCTGGAACCGGCGGCGGGCTCGCCGACCGGCCGGCCGACCGGACCCGTGCTCTACAAGGGCAACGCCACCGTCCTGCACTGAGGTCGACTCGCCCTGGAATCCGCTATGATCGCGGGCGCGCCGGGCGGGGCGCAGCGGGACGGGACGACGGGCATGAAGGGCGACGAAACCGGGGCAGCGAATGCGCCGCCGCGCGCGGGCGGTGCGGCAAAACCGGGTCGCGACCTGCGGCTCGACTTCTTCCGCGGCGTGGCGCTGATCTTCATCTTCCTGAACCACATCCCGCAGAACGTCGCGGCGTGGGTGTCGAACCGCAACTACGGCTTTTCCGACGCGACCGAGATCTTCGTCTTCGTGTCGGGCTACTCGGCGGTGCTGGCCTACGGCGCGATCCTGAACCGCCAGGGCGCCACGATGGCCACCTTGCGCATCCTGCGCCGCACCTGGCAGGTCTACACCGCGCACATCCTGCTGTTCGTCGTCTTCGTCGCGCAGATCGCCTGGATCGCCGAGCGCTACAACAACCCGCTGTTCACCGACGAGATGCGCATCTCGCCGTTCCTCGACGAGCCGCACGTCGTCCTGATCCAGGTGCTGCTGCTGCGCTCCAAGCCGACCAACATGGACGTGCTGCCGCTCTACGTCATCCTGCTGCTGTTCTTCCCGCTCGTCCTGGTGGCGCTGCGCCGGGCGCGCACGGCGACCCTGCTGGCCTCGTTCGCGCTTTACGTCGCCGCGCTCGCGCTGCGGCTGAACCTGGGCGCCTATCCGTCGGGCGAGTGGTTCTTCAACCCGCTGGCATGGCAGTTCCTGTTCATCTTCGGCGCCTGGTGCGGCAGCTTTCACGGCCAGGCCGGGCCGTGGCGCGCGATACCATCGCGTCTCGCGCTCGCCGCGGCGATCGCCTATCTCGTGTTCAGCCTCTGGGTGGTCTGCACGTGGAACTTTCCGCAGGCGTTCGCCGCGGTGCCGCATTGGCTGGCGGTGGCGATCTATCCGATCAACAAGACCTACCTGGACCCGCTGCGGCTGCTCCATTTCGTCGCGGTCGCCTACGTGACCGTGATGCTGGTGCGCCCGGACGCCGCGTTCCTGCGCGCGCGGCCGGTGCAGCCGGTGCTGCGCTGCGGCCAGCATTCGCTGGAGATCTTCTGCCTGGGCATCTTCCTGTCGTTCCTCGGCCACTTCGTCCTGGTCGAGGTCGACGGCTCCGCGCTCTCCGACATCGCGGTCAGCGCCGCGGGCGTCGCGATCATGATCGCGGTCGCCTATGCCCTGACCTGGTACGACCGTGCCGAACGCCGGCCCCCGACCCCCGCCCCGACGCTCGGCCGCCCGACAACGACGGACGCCCGGACATGACAAGAAGAACAACGACCACGACGCTGCTGACGCTCGCCCTGGCGCTGGGCGCCCATGCGGTGCGGGCCGACACGCTGCCGCCGACCTGCACGGTGCCCGACGAGATGGTCGCGACCGACCGCGCGCTGCCGCGGATGGCGGCCGCCCTGTCGCGGCCCGGGCCGGTGACGGTCCTGTTCGAAGGCACCTCGTCCACCGCCGGCGGCGGCGCCAGCAGCCCCGACAAGGCGTTCCCCGCGCGGTTCGGCCAGGAGCTCGCCAGGCACTTCCCGAACGTCGAGATCGTCGTGCGGGCGCATCGCGGACGCACCGCCGAGGACATGGTCGCGGACATCAAGACCGAGGTCGCGGCGCGGACCCCGGCGCTGGTCGTATGGCAGACCGGCACCACCGACGCGGTGCGCAACGTCGAGCTCGACTCGTTCGGCGATGCGCTGGAGCACGGCATCTCCTACCTGCACGCGCGCGATGCCGACGTGGTCCTGGTCGACCCGCAATACAGCCCGCGCATGGGCGCGCTGGTCGACGTCGGCCCGTATCAGGACTTCATGGAGCAGATCGCCGAGCGGGCGGAGGTCATCCTGTTCCACCGCTTCGACATCATGCAGCATTGGATCGACAGCGGTCAGCTCAGCTTCGACAACCGCGCACGGGCCGCCCAGCTCAAGGCCGCCGAGCAGGTCCACGACTGCATCGGCCGCCTGCTGGCGCGGCTGGTGGCCGGCGCCATCGATGCGGCGCGGGCGAAGAAGCCGTAGCCGGACCTAACGCGCGACCCGTTGCGGCACCTGGTCGGCGATCTGCGCGGCGACCAGGGCGGCGACGCAGCCGTAGCTCGCGTCGTTGAGGTGGAGCCCGTCCGGCGACAGCATGGTCGCGAAGGTGAAGCGGCCGCCGTGGTGCCAGTGCTGCATGATCTCGTAGCGCCGGAACAGGGGCACCTTGCGCTCGCGCGTCACCTCTTCCACCAGCGCGACGAACTGCGCGTGCTGCGGCGCCTGGTTGAAGCGCGGCGCGTATTGCTGGCTCATGACCAGGACGTCGATGCCATTCTCGCGCAGCATGTCGAGCCCGTCGCGCATCGTGTTGGCGAACGCCAGCGGGTTGGCCTTGCCCATCGCGGCATTGGTGCCGAGCTGCCAGATCGCGAGGTCGGCCTTCGCCGCGATGACGTCGCGCGGGAACCGCGCGACCATGTCGCGCGCGCGCTCGCCGTTGGTGCCCATGTTGACCACGGAGATCTCGGCAGCGGGGAAGCGCGCGCGCAGCGCGGCCTCGAGCCGGGCCGGGTAGGTGCGTTCGGGCCGGCTGGCGCCGGCGCCGGCGGTGGACGACGAGCCGATCGCGACGATGCGCAGCGGCTGACCGGCGGCGAGGCGCGCGGTGGTGCGCGGCAGCGGGTGGTCGCTGCGCAGCAGCGCATCCGGCACCGCGCAGCGCGGGTCGGGCGCGGCATCGGCGCCCGCCGCCGGCCCGGCCGCGGCCAGCGCGATCGCCGCCGCCGCGACGGCATGCGCGAGCCGCTTCACGACCTCACCGCCCGGGCTGCGCCTGCCGGGCGGCGCGGTGCTGCGCCGCCTCGCGCTGCGCGCCGTACCAGGTGCCGAGCACGATCACCGCCGCGCCGATCCAGGTCCACGCCTCCGGCGCCTCGGCGAAGAAGAACCAGCCGATCACCGACACGAACGGCAGCCGCAGGAACAGCACCGGCGAGACCAATGTCGCGTCGGCGTCGGCGAACGCCTTGGTCAGGAACCACTGCGCGCCGAACGCCGCCAGCGAGAAGGCAAGGATCGTCGGCACGTCGTCCAGCGGCGGCATCTTCATGTCGGGGATCGCGACGACGATCGAGATCGGCAGCTGCAGGAAGTAGCCCCAGAACACCACGGCGCCGGTCGATTCGCGCCCCGTCAGGTAGCGCGTCGCCACGTCGCTGGCGCCGAACATCGCCGCCGCGGCGATCGCCACCAGCATGCCGGCACTGACCTCCGCGAAGCCGGGGCGGACGATCAGCAGCATGCCGGCGAAGCCGAGCCCGGTGGCCACCCAGCGGTGCGCGCCCACCCGCTCCTTCAGGAACACGACGGCGAACAGGATCGTGAACATCGGCAGGGTGAACTGCAGCGCCGTCGAATCGGCCAGCGAGATCATCACCGCCGAGAGATAGGAGGCATAGACCGCGCCGTAGATGCCGACCGCGCGGGCGCAGTGCAGGCCGAAGCGCTGGGTGCGCAGCCCGCCGGCGCCGATCCGCAGCAGCCAGGGCAGCATCAGGGCCGTGCCGATCACCTGGCGGATCAGCACGATCTCGAACACCGTGTAAGACGCCGACAGCGAACGCACGAAGCCGATGGTCACGGCGAAGCAGAACGCCGCCAGGACCATCCAGAGCACGCCGCGCACCGGCAGGGCGATGGTGGGCAAGGTTGTTCCTCGCTCCTCTAGGGCGCGACAGAATAGCGGCATTCGGCGGCCGCGGAAGCCGGTTTCGCGGAGCCGGCGAGCTGTGGCATCCTGGGCGCGGATGAACCCGGTCCCTCACGCCCTGCGCAGCCTCGCTGCGGCCGGCCTGATCGCCGCCGCCGCCGCGCCCGCCGCGGCCGATGCGCTGGTGCGCGCCGACAGCCGGCTCGACCAGCACCGCACGGTGCGCGAGCGCGGGTCGCTCGAAATGCTGCTGCAGATCGGCATCACGCCCGGCTTCGCCGTCGATACCGCCGTGACCGCGCTGGCGGTCGCGATCGCCGCGGCCCAGGGCCTGTCGTATGATTCGCGCGCCGGCGCGCCGGCGGCCACGGACGCCGCGATCGTCGATGCGCTGCGCGGCAATGCCGGCCTGGTCCTGCTCAACCAGCAGGCGGGCACCTTGAACGAGCAGGGCAACGTCGTGGCGCTGGGCGAATCGCGCACCGGCAGCACCGCCGCGGTCGCGCACGGCAGCGCCGAGCAGACGCAGGCGGGCGCGGTGCTGCGCGAGGATGCCGGCGCCGGCGCACCCGCCGAATGGTCCGCCGTGGCGACCGACGCGCTGACCGGCCAGGCCGGCGTCACCGGCGTGAACCAGGCGGCCGGCGTTGCCAACAACCAGCACGTGGTGATCGCCACGGCATCGGGCGTGGAGCGGCCGTCGGTGGTCGCCGACACGATGCTGATGCAGTCGATCGCCACCGGCTTCGTCGAATCGAACGGCGGGCGGCGGCGCACCCTGGCGTCGGGCATCCTGAACGGCAACGACGGCGTGTCGGCGATGAACCAGGCCGCCGGCTTCGGCAACAACCAGTCTTCGGTGTTCGGACTGCCGCTCTACGTTCCGCTCGGCGTAATCAACGCGATCGGGCCGTCCGGCATCATCAACCGCTGACCCGGACGCCGTCACGCCCAGGCGCGGCACGCCGCCGCGAAACGGTCGGCCAGCGCGTCGTAGCTGTCCACGGCGGGCAGCGCCGGGAAGTCGCGGCGCACGTTGGCGGGGGCGCTGAAGAAGCAGCCGAAATCGGCAGCCTGCAGCATGGCCGTGTCGTTGTAGGAATCGCCGGCCGCGAGGACGCGGAAGTTGAGTTCCTGCAGTGCCCGGACCGCCTTCCGCTTGTGGTCGGCGAGCCGCAGCCGGTAGCCGGCCAGCCGGCCGCCGTCGGCGATCTCCAGCCGGTGGCAGAACAGCGTCGGGAAACCGAGCCGGCGCATCAGCGGCTCGGCGAATTCGTAGAAGGTGTCGGACAGAATCGCCACCTGGTAGCGGCGGCGCAGCGCCTCTAGGAAGCCGGCGGCGCCGTCCATGGGCTCCAGCCCGTCGATCACCGCCTGGATGTCGGGCAACCGGATGCCCTGGCCGTCGAGGATGTCCAGCCGGTAGCGCATCAGCTTGTCGTAGTCCGGCTCCTCGCGCGTGGTGATGCGCAGCGCGTCGATGCCGGTGCGCTCGGCCACCGCGATCCAGATCTCGGGAACCAGGACGCCCTCGAAGTCCAGGCAGACGAAATTCACGCACAACCTCGCGTCGTCGAACGGCGCGGAGTGTGCATGGCAAGGGTTAAGGTTTCAATCGGGAAACCATGGCCATTTCGCCGCGGGCGCCCGGCAGCCGGCGCCGGACGCCCGCATCCGTGGCGCTAGCGGCGACGGCGGCGCACGACGAGCGCCAGGCCGGCGAGGCCGAAGCCGAAGCCGAGCAGCGTCGCCGGCTCGCCGGCCTGCGGCGGCCGGTCGACCACGGTGATCTGCGCGATCAGGAAGGCGCTGCGCAGCCCACCCTCCTCGGTGATGAAGGTCGGCAGCGGGTCGCCGCCGTTGCAGGTGACGCAGAAGCCCGTGATGGTGATGGTGAATTCCTGGCTGTCGAACGAGAAGGTCTGCGGCGCCGCGGTGAACGGGGTGATCCGGTCGTCGCATACCGTGCCGCTGATCTGGAAGGCCGGGCATGGCGCCTGGTTGAACGTCTCCTCGATGTCGAAGCGGAACATGAACGGGCCGGCGTTGATGGTCTGGGAATCGACCTCGATCTGCACGGACACGTCGAGGAAGGCCGAGGAGGGGATGGGCCCCAGCTGCAGCGGCAGGTTGAAGTGGGTCAGCTTGCCGAGCGGGAAGTTCTGGTTTTCCGTGACGTTGAAGGGCAACGCGCCGAATACGCCGAAGTCGGGCTCGATGCCGAGTCCGCTCCGGTTGTCGATGCTGTTGGGGTCGCCCTGGAACGGGACGCCCCAGCGGACTTCCTCCCGGTTGCCGACGGTGCGCTCGACGATGTTGCCGGCGTCGCCGCCGGTGGTGCCCGTCCACTCGTAGGTCACGTCGTGAATGGTGAACGTGACGGCTTCGGCGGTCCGGGGCGCCGACACCAGCGCGGCTGTCGTGACGAGCGCGGCGACGGCGGCCGCGAAAGACGTGCGGATTGCCTTGAAAGACATGGTCCTGTTCCCTCCGATGCGAGGCCGGCCCGCGTAGGGGGGCGGGACAGGGCGTTCTGAGGCGCACACGCGCCGCCGCCGGCTGCTTCGCCGGTCTTTTGGACCTGCATGTACGCGGAAACGCGCCCGTTTCGGGCCGGCTCTCTGCGCTGAACGGAGCAAACGGCGTGCCAGCAGCGAATCAGCCGCCATTGCGGCCTAAAACCGGGTTTTCCCGCGTCGCAACGGGCCCCGAATCGTCCGAATGCTGCGCCGCGTAAAGAATTCCGACAGGCATTTTTCGGTCTGTGGATAACTAAAATCAACAGAGTCAATTGGTTAACGCCAATCCGATGGTGTCGCTACTTGTAAAAATTGCCGACACTTTTTGTTCTCCGGCGAGCGCGCCGCCGGACGGCTGCATGGCGCCTTAGAAACCGAGCACGGATGCCGGCCGCACAGCGTGCGGGCCGGCGCTTCGGCAGCCGCGCGCTGCAGGTCGTAGGTGGCAGGTCGTAGGTGGCGGGCCGGCTCTAAGGCGATCGCCGCGCGCAGGCCGGGCCCGGGCCCGTCTTCTTCCGCCATCGCCCCCCTCCCGCAACGCAATGGCCGGTCCACGGCGTTGCTGCTAGTGTGCCGGCTCACGTCGCTCGTCGATCCCGAAATTATCGATCCCGATCATGGCCGCGGCAATGCTCCGGACGGGACCGCTGGTCGTCCTCGGTCTCAGCACGCTCACCTACGTCTTCAGCCAACTCCTGCGCAACGCGACCGCCGTCATCGGCCCGGAGCTGATGCGCGACCTCGCGCTGTCGCCGGAGGCGCTGGGCCTGCTCGCCAGCGTCTACGCGCTCGCCAACGCGGTGATGCAGGTGCCGGTGGGCCTCCTGCTGGACCGCATCGGCGCGCGGCGGACGACCTATGCCTTGCTCGCCTTCGCCGTCATCGGCACGGTCGGCTTCGCCCTGTCGGATTCAGGCGGCACCTTGACGGCGGCGCGGTTCATGATGGGGATCGGCGTGTCGGGCGCCTATGTCGGCGGCGTGGTGCTGATCGCGCGCTGGTATCCGGCGGAGCGGTTCGCCGGCGTCGGCGGCGTGTTCCTGGCCGGCGGCAACGTCGGCGCGCTGCTGGCGACCACGCCGCTGGCGCTCGCCGCCGCCTGGCTCGGCTGGCGCGGCGCGTTCTTCGCCATCGCGGCGCTGCTGCTGCCGGTGATCCTGGCCGGCGCGCTGATCATCCGCGACGCGCCGCCGGGCCACGCCTTCCTGCGCCGCGAGCCGGAGCGGATCGGCGAGACCCTGCGCGGGCTGGGCACCGTGCTGCGCGACCGCGGGCTGCAGCGCATCTTCCTGGTGGCGTTCGTCAACTACGCGGCGCTGTCGACCATGCTGGGACTGTGGGCGGGGCCCTACCTCAACGACCGCTTCGGGCTGGACCCGGTGGCGCGCGGCAACGTGCTGCTGGCGATGACGGTGGCGGTGATCGGCGGCTACCTGGCCTACGGCCAGCTCGACCGCCTGCTCGACTGCCGCAAGCCGCTGGTGCTGTTCGGGCTGACCGGCATGGTCGCGGTGTTCGCGGCGCTGGCGCTGGCGCCGTCTCTGGCGCTGTGGCAGGCGGTGGCGCTGCTGGTCGGGCTGGCGCTGTTCAGCGCGTTCAACAGCGTGTCGCTGGCCCACGCGCGGGCGCTGTTCCCGGGACGCATGGTCGGCCGCGTGGCGACCACCTACAACCTCGCCGTCCAGCTCGGTTCCGGCGTGTTCCAGCTGGTGTCGGGGTTCGTCGTCGGCTTCCTGCCGATCACCGCGGCCGGCATGTCGGCCGAAGCCTATCGGCTGCTGTTCGCCTTCCTGGGCGCGGCGGTGCTGGTGGCGCTGGTGGTCTACCTGCCGATCCGCGACGTGCGGCCGAGCGAGGACGCGCGCAACCGGGCGGCGGAGGCCTGAAACGCAAAGGGCCCCGCCGGTCGGCGGGGCCCTGCGGCTTGGGCGACGTCTGACGGCTATTCCGCGGCTACCGCCGCGCGGCTGGCCTGGTTCTCTTCCGCCACCAGGCGCTCCAGCATCTGGCGGCAGGCGAGCGGCCCGGCATCGGCGTTGATGTCGATGGTCGGGCTGTCCGGGTCGCGGTCGATGGTGCGCTGCTGCAGCTCGAACACTTCCCAGTCCTGGATGAACGCCTTGTGGATCTCGTTGAACACCATGTGGGTGAACTCGGCCGACTTCGGCTGGATGTCCTGCGCCTGGCCCCAGAAGTAGTGCGTGGTGGTCTCGGTCTCCGGGGTGATGGCGTTCAGGTTGCGCAGGCCGATGCCGCCCGGCGGCGTCGGCGTGTCGAGGTCGATGAAGCCGAAGTCCTTGCCGCCGGCCGCGTTGGGCGCCGCGCCGGTGAACAGGCGCACGAAGCCGGGCGGCCGCCAGTCGATGATCTGCCAGCGGTCGACGTTGCCGGTGAACTTGCCCGCCTTCACGTAGCTCGGCGGCGCCGCCTGATCGACCACCCAGCGCACCACGGTGACGCCGTCCTTGTGGCGGAACACGCGGCTGTCGGCGGCCTCCGCCACCGCGTAGTTGCCGATGGTGGAGCGGTGCACGTAGGCGAGGTGCGACAGGTCCATCAGGTTATCGACGATCAGCCGGTAGTCGCCCTTGACGTGGAACAACGTCGTCTCCGCGCCCCAGCCCTCGTCGGTGGCCCAGCGGTAATCGGTGATCTTGGCGGGATCGGCCAGCGCCGGGTCGCCCATCCAGATCCAGATCCAATTGTAGCGCTCCACCACCGGGTAGCTCTTGATCTTCGCGTTGGGCGGGATGGTGGTCTGCGCCGGCACGTAGACGCACTGGCCGGACGGATCGAACACCAGGCCGTGGTACCAGCAGCGCAGGTTGTCGCCGTGCACCTCGCCACGCGATAGCGGCATGCGGCGGTGGCAGCAGCGGTCCTCCACCGCGACCGGGCCGCCGTCCTCGCGCCGGTAGAACACGATGGGCTCGTTGCAGATGGTGCGTGCCAGCGGCTGGCGGTTGATCTCGTCGGCCTTCGCGGCGACGTACCAGACGTTCCTCATGAACGGTGAGTCGGCCATGTCTCCTAGAACCTCCTGTGAGAGGGGGACCGGTTCGTTCGCCAGTCCGTGTCCGGGGAACCCGGTCCCGGATAGGATCAGCCTACGACCGCGGCGTTACAAGTCAACCTGCGGCAGCGTCGCAGCGCCGCTAACCGAAGTCGTAGAGCGCCGCCGGGTTGTCCACCAGGATGCGCCGCAGCGTCGCGTCGTCCACCTGCCAGGTGAGCGCCCAGTCCAAGATATCGGCGGTCTGCGGCATCGGCCGGTCCCACAACATCACGTGCGGCCAGTCGCTGCCCCACACCATGCGATCCGGCCGGGCCTCGATCAGCGCCTGGGCGAACGGCGTCATGTCGGCGAACGGCGCCCCGGTGAGCGAGTGGCGGTAGGCGCCCGACAGCTTGACCCAGCAGCGGCCGCCGTGCACCAGGTCGAGCAGGCCGCGGAAGCCGGGATGGTCGATGCCGTCTTCCGGGCGGAAATAGCCCATGTGGTCGATCACGATGTCCACCGGCAGCGACCGCAGCATCGCCAGGTAGTCGGTCATCTGCCGCGGGCCGTCGATGAACACCTGGATATGCCAGCCGAGCCGCTTGAGCCGCCCGGCCAGCGTCATCATGTGGTCGGGGCTGATGCCGCCGCGCAGCACGGTCGTCACGCGGACGCCGCGTATGCCGGCCTCGTGCAGCCGGTCGAGCGCGCGGTCGTCGGTCGTCGGCTCGACCACCGCGACGCCGCGGCCGCGCTTGCCCAGGCGGGCGATCGCGTCCAGCGACGCGTCCATCATCGTGCCGTGCGCGCTGCCGTGGACGATCACGCCGCGCTCCAGCCCGAGCGTGTCGAGCAGCGTGGCGTAGTCGGCGAACGGCGCCTCCGGCGCCGTGTAGCTGCGATCCTCGTTCAGCGGAAACCGCGCGTAGGGGCCGAGGACGTGCGCGTGGGTGTCGCACGCGCCGGGCGGGGCGACGAGCCGCGGGCGCAGCGGCGGCTTCGGGCCGGGGCAGGGACGGGTCATGGCAGCACCACGCTATGCAGCAGGGATCATCGTGCCGCGCGGATCGCGGTGAGTTCGGTCTGCGCCGCCGCGACCAGCGCCGCGCCCTTGGCGTGCGACTTCGTCCACTCGGCGACGACGGGGTCGAACGCGGCGCGCCAGCGCGCCTCCTCGTCCTTTGCCGGCATCACCACGGCCTGCCCGGCCTCGGCCTTGAGCTCGCCCTCGACCTTGTCGGCGAGCTGGTCCTGCAGGGTCCCCATGCGGCGGGCGAACGCCTCGCCCAGGTGCTTCTGGAACGCGGCCTTGCCGTCGGCGGGCAGCTTCTCATAGGACTGCTTGTTCATCGCGACCATCAGCTCGAGGGTGCCGAGCGGGGTCACGAAGTGATGCTTGGTCACGTCGGCGATGCGGAACGCCTTCAGCACTTCGAAGCCGAGCAGCGTGCCGTCCAGCACGCCCTTGCTGATGTTCTCCGCGACGAACGGGGTCGGCATGCCGACCGGCGCGGCGCCGAGCGCCTTCAGCAGCTCGCCGTGGACGCGCCCGCCGCTGCGGATCTTCTTGCCCTTGAGGTCTTCGAGCTTGGCGACGGGGAACGTGGTGTGCAGCCGGTACTGCGGCGTCGAGGAGAGCGCCAGCACGACGATGTCGTCATAGCCGCGCAGCATCCCCTTGGCGAACAGCCGCCACAGCAGCAGCGACCCCTCCTCGCTGGTGTTCACCAGGAACGGGAGCTGGATGATCTCGTTGTCGGGGAAGCGGCCCGGCGTGTTGCTGGGCAGGATGAAGGCGATGTCGGCGACGCCGTCCATCACCAGCTTGAGCTGCGCGGAGGGGTCGCGGCCGAGCCCGCCGCCTGGGAAGAGGTCGATCTTGACGGTCCCTGCCGAGGCGTCCGCGACGTTCTTCGCGAACTCCGGGAACACCGTGCTGGTGAGCAGCTCCTGCGGCGGCGCGAAGCTGTTGAACTTCAGCGTCGTGGTCTGTGCGGCCGCCGGTCCGGCGGCGACCGCCGCACCGAGTGCCAAGGCAAGCATCGTGCGCATGCCGCGATTCCCCTCTTCGATTTATTGCTGCCAGTGCAGCCGTATTTCAAGCGAAGATCAAGCGGCTATTTCAGCGCCGCAAGTACAGGCACTGTCATTTCATGCCGGTGACCGTCGGCAGCCACATGACGATGCCGGGAAACAGGACGACGAGGGCGATGCGCGCCAGGTCGGCGGCGAGGATCGGCATGATGCCGCGATAGATCGTCGCCAGCGGGATGTGGCGCGCCATGCCATGGATGACGAACACGTTGAGCCCGATGGGCGGCGCGATCAGCCCGACCTCGATCACCATGACGCAGACGATCCCCCACCACACCGGATGGAAGCCGAGGTGGAGGATCAGCGGGAAGACGAACGGCAGCGTGATGAGCAGCGCCGCGACCTCGTCGAAGATCGCGCCCAGGACCAGGTACATCACGATCAGCGCGAACACGATCACCAGAGCGTGGACGTCGAGACCGTTGATCAGCCCGACCAGCGCGTCCGGCATCTTCGTCGCGGCGATGAAGTAGGAGAAGATCGAGGCGCCGACCAGGATGACGTAGATCATCGCCGTGCTCGACGCGGTCTCGACCACCACCGCACGCAGCACCGGGAGCGTCAGCCGGCCGCGCAGCAGCGTGAACAGCAGCGTGAACCCGGCGCCGCACGCCGCCGCCTCCTGGACCGTGAACACGCCGCCGTAGATGCCGCCGATGATGGTGAACAGGAGCAGGACGATCCCCCAGCTCTGCCGCATCACCACGAACCGCTCGCGCCACGGCATGCGCGGCCCGGCCGGCGCCGACTCGGGATGCAGCCTGACGTAGGCCTGGATCGCGATCATGTCGAAGACGACGGCGATGATCGACGGGATCACCGCCGCGACGAACAGCGTGATGACGAATTGCTCGGTCAGGTAGGCGTAGATCACCATGATGTTGGACGGCGGGATCAGGATGCCGAGCGTGCCGCCGGCGGCGATCGACCCCGTGGCGAGGCCGGGCGCATAGCCCCGCCGCAGCATCTCCGGCAGCGCGACCCGTCCCATGGTCGCGGCCGTCGCGACCGACGAGCCGCACGCCGCCCCGAAGGCCGCGCACCCGCCCACCGTCGCGAGCGCGAGGCCGCCGCGCCGGTGGCCCAGGAACGCGAACGCGAAGCGATATATGTCGGCCGACAGGCCGCTCGCCGAGGCGAAGCTGCCCATCAGGAGGAACAGCGGGATGACGGCGAGGTCGGTGCTCGCCATCAACGTCGCCGGCTCGGTCGCGAGCAGCGACAGCGCCGCATTGAGGTTGGACAGAGCCGCGAAGCCGGCGACCCCGGCGATCGCCATCGCCACGCCGATCGGCACGCGCATCAGGATCAGCGCGAACATGCCGCCGAGGCCGAGCGCGGCCAGCGTCACGGGATCGATCACGCCGCGCCCCCGCGATCGTTCGGCCCGCCGTCCGCCGTCGGCTTGTTCCCGCGGCGCGCCGTGCGGCGCAGGACGGCGGCCTGGACCGGAAGGCAGACGGCGACCAGCGCCGTAACCGCGATCCACCACGGCGCGACGGGCCAGCCCAGGATCCAGGTCGTCTCGCCGCTACGTGCGAGCTCCGCGGTATAGAGGACGAACCGCCACGCGACCGCCGCGAAAAAGGCCAGCGTGACGATGTCGGCGAAGACCGCCAGCGCGCGGTCGATGCGCGGGCCGAGCAGCTTCGCGAAGTCGATCACGATGTGCTGACGTTCGGCCAGCGCGGCAGGAAAGAACGCGGCGATGACGACTGCGATCAGCAGCTTGGCGATCTCGCCGGCGCCATCGATCGGGGCGCTGAAAAGCCAGCGCAGCAGCACGTCGGCGACGGTCAGGACGGCCAGCGCGATCAGCCCCGCAAGCCCGACGGCCGCGATCAGCCGCACCGCCCGGTCGATGGTGCCGGGCCGCGGCTCGGGGCCGTCGTCCACCTGGCGCCCCTCAGGCCGCCAGCGGCAGGCGGGCAGCGATCAGGGCGTTGGCGTTTCCGCCGGCGATGGCGCGCCGCGCGGCGTCGTCGAGCCGGGCCTGCGCGAGCGCGTGGAGCGACCATTCGGTGCCGAAGTCGGTGCCGTCGGTGCCGAGGACCACCTTGTCCGCGCCGTAGACCGCGGCGGCAAGCTCGATGCCGCGCGGACCGAACGAGTTGCAGTCGACGTAGCAGCGGCGCAGCCGCGACGACGGCGGCTCGGCGCCCGGCGTGCGGTTGAGGCTGATGTGGTCCATCCGCTCGACCTCGAGCGGGATGTTGCCGCCGATATTGGGGACCTGGACGGCGACGTTCGGAAACGGGTCAAGAAGGTCGGTCAGGCACAGCGTCACCATGAACCGCGAGATCTGTGACTGGTTGTCTAGTGCCGCGCGGCGCTGCGTTGCGTTGTCGATGTCCTCGGACGGCACTTGGCTGCGCCCCTCGGGCAGCGGGCTGGGGTGCACGAACAGGAGCGCGCGGTGCCGCTCCGCCACGGCGAGTAGCGGCCGGTAGCGCACCGCCGCCTCGTAGGAGAAGAAGTCGTTGCCCGGCAGCAGGGCCCCCAGCACGCCCGGCTGGCCCATCAGCCGTTCGAACTCGGCAACGGCAAGGTCCATGTCCTGGCAGGGCAGCGTGAGGAAGCCGGCGAACCGCCCCGGATGGTCGCGGCAGGCGGCCGCCAGCCCGTCGTTAAACAATTGCGCCAGTGGCAGCGCCTCGGCCGCGTCGAGGTTGTCGATTCCCGCGCCGGGGATCGACAGGGTCGCGGTGGTGATGCCGTGGCGGTCCATGATCGCGAGCCGGCGCGCCAGCGCGACATGGTCGTCGTCCAGCTTTATTCGCCCGCGCGTGATCTGGAGCACGTCGGCGCCGTCGCCGCGGCGGGCGACGGTCGGGGCGATCGTCCGTGCGCGCAGCGCCGCGACAAGCGACGCCGGGAACCAATGCGAATGCATGTCGATCGGCATCGGCCGCCCCGGACTCAAGTCAGCCGGTGGTCAGGTCTGCATCGGCCGCAGCAGATCCGCCTCCGGCGCGCCGGCGCGCCAGCGCGCGCCGAGGTCGTCCATGTTGATGTCGATGCCGCGGGCGTTGCGGTTGAAGGCGCCGGTCGCGAACCAGGCG
>JBFWQM010000048.1:0-6067 GCA_050249455.1 Rhodospirillaceae bacterium
CCGCTGTACCGGTCGGGGATCGAGTGGACGGCGGCGGCGGGGACGGCGGGCATGATCTATCGCGAGGTGACGCCCCCTCCCCCCAACCCCCTCCCACGAGGGGAGGGGGAGTTGGAAGCCCCCTCCCCTCGTGGGAGGGGGTTGGGGGAGGGGGTGCCGTTGCCGCCCCCGTCCCTCCCCGGCCCGCACCAGGTCGGCAACGCCGGCATCGCGACCGCCGCCGCCCGCATCCTCGGCCTCCCCGGCGCGGCGATCGCCCGCGGCATCGCGACCGCGACCTGGCCCGCCCGCCTGCAGCGCCTGACCGGCGCGCTGGCTCGCCGCCTGCCGCCCGGCTGGTCGCTGTGGCTCGACGGCGGCCATAACCCGTCCGCCGGCGCGGCGCTGGCCGCCCAGGCCGCGAACTGGGCCGACGCTCCGCTGGACGCGGTCTGCGGCATGCTGAAGACCAAGGACGCCGCCGGCTTCCTGCGCCCGCTCGCCCCCCACGTCCGCCGCATGCGCACCCTCGCCATCCCCGGCGAGCCTAACGCGATCCCCGCCGATGACCTCGCCGCCGCCGCCCGCGCCGCCGGCCTCGCCGCCGACCCGTCCCCCGGCCTGCCCGCCGCCCTGGACGCCCTGACCGCGGCCGCGCCCGCCCCCGGCCGCATCCTCATCTGCGGCTCGCTCTATCTCGCCGGGACGGTGCTGGCGGTGGATGGGCTGGAACCATAAGTCCGGCCAACCGGCCGCGCTTTACCACTCTTGTCGTTCTCCGGCTTGACCGGAGAACCCATCTCTCCGCCTACCGATGCGTCCCGGCATGGGTCCTCCGGTCACGCCGGAGGACGACAACAAGCGAGATATCGTAGGATCGAGGTGCGACGGCCGATTTGCGGCAAGGGCCGTGGCGTTGGATGCACAAACGATGCTCGTTCTCGGAATCACACAGTTGCGAACACGCCTTTTCCGACTTTTGGGTCGCGTCGGCGCCGGAGAGACCGTCCTGATTACGCGGCGCGGGAAACCGCTGGCACGCCTCGAACCTGTCCGGCAATTCGATCGCGACCGCGCCGCGGCAGCCGTGGAGACGCTGAAGCGCCTGCGCCGAGGCAATAACCTGGCCGGGATCGACTGGCGGACCCTGCGCGACGCCGGCCGCCGGTAGTCGCTGCCCGCCCCAAAAACGAAAAATGCGCCCGTCGCCGGGCGCATCCTCGTCTTCGGGCGTGGGTGCCCGGCCGCGTCAGATCGCGGTCTGGATCCACTCCACCAGCTTGCTCTTGGGCAGCGCGCCGACCTTGATGGCGGCGACCTCGCCGTTCTTGAAGATCATCAGGGTCGGGATGCCGCGCACGTTGTAGCGCGACGGCGTCATCGGGTTGTCGTCGATGTTGATCTTGGCGACGGTCAGCTTGTCGCCCATCTCGGTCGCGATTTCCTCCAGGAACGGGCCGATCTGCTTGCACGGTCCGCACCACTCGGCCCAGAAGTCCACCAGCACCGGACCCGGAGCCTTCAGCACGTCGGCCTCGAAGGAGGTGTCCGAAATCGGCTTGGTCGCGCTCATGTAGTTTCCCTTCGCTATAGCGGCGCCGACCCACCCCGGCGGCGCCACCCCTGCCGTCCTAGGTACGTTGCGCCCTACCCCCCGTCAAGGCGCGTGTGCGGCAAGCAACCCGTCCGGCAGCGCCATCAGCCGCGGCCCGTCCGTCCACAGGATCGCGCAGACGATTGATTTTCCAGGGTAGATGTCCTTAAGCAAGGCCCGGTAGGCGGCCATCTGGCGCAGATAGAGGGCGGGCACCCCGTCGACCGCCGCGGGCGGCGGGCGGTTGGTCTTGTAGTCGACCAACAACACCGCCGCGCCGGTCACCGCCAGCCGGTCGACCTGCCCGGCGATGGCGCGGCCGTTGACCAGGCCGACCAGCGGCACCTCCGCCTGCGCGCCGGGGGCGAAGGCGGGCGCGAGGTCCGGATGGGCGAGGACGGCGAGCGCCTCCGCCCGGAAGCGGTCCTGGTCGGCCGGCGCGAGCCGGTGGACCGGGCGGGCCAGGAAGCGCCGCGCCGCCGCGTCGCGCCGGTCGGGCGGCACCTCGGGCAGGCTCTGCAGCAGGCGGTGGATCAGGGTGCCGCGATGGAACGCGGCCCCGCGGTCCGGCCCCACCGGCGCGCGCACCGGGGGGTCCGCCTCGTCGGGGCGCGACGGGGCCAGCGGCCGGGCGGGCGCCGGCTCGGCCGGCGGCGGCCGCACCGCCCAGTCGGGCAGCGGCGCGAGCGCGGCAGGCGCCGCGCCGGGCGCCGCCCCCCGCTGCACCGAAGCGGCGGCCGGCGGGTCGGCATAGCGCCACCCCGGCCCGTCCCAGCCGTGGCGCGGATGATCGGCGCGGAAGTCGAACGCCGCCGCCTCGCCGATCCTCGCCATCGCGCCTTCCACGAGGCGATGCCAGCAGTCGTCGGCCGGCGCGACGCGCTGCTGCCAGCCGCAGACATAGAGCCGGTCGCGGGCGCGGGTCAGCGCGACGTAGAGCAGGCGGCGGTATTCCTGCATTTCGCGCGCCTGGGCGCGCTGGCGTTCCGCGGCGGCGATCGCGTCGTCGGACGCCTTGTTGGGCGACCACAGCAGGAGGTCCGGGTCGTCCATCGGCCCGCCGCCGAGCCAGAACAGCGGCAGCCGCGACTGCGGCTTGGCCACCGTGTCGGGCAGGAACACCACCGGCGCCTCCAGCCCCTTGGCGCCGTGGACGGTGATGACCCGCACCTCGTCGCGCTCCGCCTGCTCCAGTTCGCGCTTGATCTGCGATTCGCCGGCTTCCACCCAGTGCAGGAAGCCCTGCAGCGACGGCGGGTGCAGCCGCTCGTAGGCGAGCGCGAGCGACAGGAACTCGGCGATCGGGTCGCCCGCCTCCACCCCCAGCCGGGCGAGCAGCTTCTCGCGCCCGCGGCGCCGGCCCAGGATGTCGGCGAAGAACGCGAACGGCGTCACGTAGTCGGCCTGGGCGAGCAGATCGGCCAGCAGGTCGTGCGCGGCGGCGAACAGCGGCGTCTCCTGCGCGCGGCGGCCCAGCGCCGTCCACAGCGCCACGTTGTCGCCGCGGTCCCAGGCGAGGGCGAACAGCGCATCGTCGCCGAACCCGACCAGCGGCCCCTTCAGCACCACCGCGAGGTTCAGGTCGTCCTCCGGCAGCAGGACGAAGCGGGCCAGCGCCATCAGGTCCATCACCGCGAGCTGGTGGGTCAGCACCATGCGGTCGACGCCGGCCACCGGTACGCCGTTCGCCTTCAGCTCGTTCACCAGCGTCGGCACGAAGGCGGTGCGGTGGCGCACCAGCACCATGATGTCGCCGGGACGGATCGGGCGGCCGGCGCTTTCCAGCATCTCGCCACTGTCGAGCCAACGCCGGATGCGCCCGGCGATGACCGCGGCGAGCCGCGCCGACGGGTCGTCGCCGGGGCGGTATTCCAGCGGCGGCGTCCACGCCTCCATCGGCTCGGCATCCGCCGGCAGCACCAGCGGCCACAGCTCGACCAGGCCCGGCGCGCCGGCGCGGATCGGCTCGTGGTGCAGCGTCTCGTCCGGCGTCACGACGCCGTCGGCCGCGGTCGCATCGGCGAACACGGCATCGACCACCTTCAGCACGGCGGGCGCGGAGCGGAACGAGACGGTGAGGTCGACGGTGTCCCATGTGCGCTCGGCGGCCTCCACCCGCGCGCGGAAGAAGTCGCGCATCGCGGCGAACGCGTCGGGGTCGGCGCGCTGGAAGCTGAAGATCGACTGCTTGGCGTCGCCGACCGCGAACACGGTGCGCGCATCAGCCCGCGCGCCGGTGCCGGCGAAGAATTCCTCGGCGATCGCGCGCACGACGCGCCACTGGTCGGGGTTGGTGTCCTGCGCCTCGTCGATCAGCACGTGGTCGATGCCGCCGTCGAGCTTGTAGAGCACCCATGCCGCCGCGCCGGCCCGCTCCAGCAGATGGCGCGTGCGCAGGATCAGGTCGTCGTAGTCGAGCACGGCGCGCCGGTGCTTGTGCGCGCCGTAGCGGGCGAGCAGCGCATCGGCCAGCCGCACCAGCGCCGCGGTGCCGGACGCGACGGTCGCCGCGCGGCAGCGCTCCAGCACCGCCTCCAGCCGCCGCGCCTCCGCCCGCAGCGCCGTGCCGGCGACCGAATCCTCGCCTCCCAATGATTTCGTGATGAGGCGAGCCTGCGGCTTCAGATCTTTTCGGGTCAGGAAGGCGAGGCAGTAATCGTCGAAAAGAGCGACGCGACGCGCCGGGTCGGCAAGCCAGGGTGCCATTGCCTCTCCCCGCTCCCGATCCGTCTTGCTCCCTGAAACGAGCAGGCTGGCTGCCGCGCGCAGCGCCGCCGCGTCGAACGCTGCCTCTGCGCAGGCAGCGGCGATCACATCATCCCGCGCGCCGACGACGTCGAGGCGCGCGCGCAGCGCTGCGACGAAGCCGTCGACGCCGCCGTGGCGGTCGAGCAGCCGCGCGATTCGGCCGCGCTCGGACGCCAGCGCCTTCATCAGCGCGTTGAAGCGGTCCTCGCCGGCGGCGCGGGTCAGCTCGGCCAGCGCCTCGGCCAGCGGCGCGTCGACGCGCTCGCGCGCATCGGCGATCAGCTCGTCGCGCGCATCGGCGATCATCTCGTCGGCGGTGCGCTCGTCGATGACGTCGAAGTGCGGCGCGAGGTCGGCCTCGACCGGGAAGCGGCGCAGCAGCGAATCGCAGAACGCGTGGATGGTCTGGATGCGCATGCCGCCGGGCAGGTCGAGCACCGCCGCGAACAGCCGCCGCGCATGGCGCAGGGTCGCGGCGTCCGGGTCCGCGCCCAGCAGGTCCTTGACGTCGGCGGCGAGGTCCGGCTCGTCGGCCACCGACCAGTCGCCGAGCACGGCGAGCAGGCGGTTGGTCATCTCCGCCGCCGCCGCCTTGGTGAAGGTCAGGCACAGGATCGCGTCCGGCCGCACCCGGCGCAGCATCAGGGTCAGCACGCGGTCGGTCAGCACCTTCGTCTTGCCGGTGCCGGCCGACGCGCCGACCCACACCGACGTCGCCGGCGCGATGGCGCGGCGCTGCTGGTCGGTCGGCCCGTTGCGGCGGCGGCTCATGTAGGCCATCCCGCAGAGTTTCTGTAGGGGCGGGTCTCAGACCCGCCCGAGTTTCTTGTTTTTCCGGCGACAGAGAAGCGATCGCGAGCGCCGCGGGCGGGTCTGAGACCCGCCCCTACACGTCCCGCGACCGGCCGGGATGTCCTGCGCCAGCTCACGACCCGTCCCCGGCCGACCATTCCCGCACGCGGGCGAGGTGGTCGTAGTCGCCGTAGCCGGCCGGGCGCGCCGGATCGGGGGTGGCGAGATACGGCGTGGCGGGGTCGTCGAACGCGGCGACCAGCCGGGCGAGGCCCGCGGCCGCATCGGCTGCGAGCGCCGCCGGGTCGTCGCCGGCCGGCTTCTGCTCCCCCGACACCGCGCCGCCGGCGAGCCGCCAGAAGGCGAGCTCGGCCACCGCGGCGGCCGGCACGCCGTCGAACCCGCCGGCCGCGGCCATCGCGGCCTCCAGCGGGAGCTGCGGCGCGAGGCCGGCGGCGACGGTCTTCTTGTCCGGCGTCGCGCCGGTCTTGTAGTCGATGATGGCGAGGCCGCCGGCCTTCAGCCCGTCGATGCGGTCGGCCTTGGCGATCAGGGTGAACGGGCCGGCCGGCGCGGCCACGACCAGCCGCCCCCACACCTCGCCATGGATGGCCGCGAGCCGCGGGCGGCGTTCGGCCTCCGCCGCCGCGACCCATTCGGCGATGCGCAGGAAGCGCGGCCACCAGAACGCCCACACGCTGGGCCGGCCAAGCGCACTGCCGAATTCCTGCTCTCCGATCTCGACCAGCGCCTTGTACGGATCGGCCGGCAGCGCCACAGGATACGCCTTCAGGAACCGCTCCAGCGCGGCGTGGACCATGACGCCGCGCTCCGCCGCGCCGGGATCGGCGTCGATCGGGTCGAGCGGCCTAAGCCGCAGGATGCGGCGGGCGTAGATGGCGTAGGGATCGCGCATCCAGGTCTCGATCTCGGTGACCGAAAGCTGGCGCGGGC
>JBFWQM010000048.1:6167-22763 GCA_050249455.1 Rhodospirillaceae bacterium
CGCTCCGCCGCGCCGGGATCGGCGTCGATCGGGTCGAGCGGCCTAAGCCGCAGGATGCGGCGGGCGTAGATGGCGTAGGGATCGCGCATCCAGGTCTCGATCTCGGTGACCGAAAGCTGGCGCGGGCGGGCGGCGGGCGGCGGCGCCGGCCGCGGCGGCGGGCACGGCGCGAAGCGGTCCGGTCGGTCGAGCGCGTCCTGCCAGTGCAGCCAACGCGCCTCGACCGCGCGCGGCAGGCCGCGGTGGGCCGGCACGTCGGGGCCGTCGAGCAGCGCATCGAGCCGGCGCAGCCAGCGCGACGGCACGGTGGGCGTGCCTTCCTCGCGCGTCGCGCGGGTCAGCACCACCTCGGGCGCGCAGAACGCCTGGACGAAGTCGTGGGCAGCGAGGCCGACGCGGCGGTCGGGCGGCGGCAGCCCGAAGCGCCGGCGCATGTCGCGGCTGAGCCACGGGTCGGCCGGCGGCTGGCGCGGCCAGGTCCCCTCGTTGAGCCCGCCCAGAATCAGGAGGTCGGCGTGCTGCAGCCGCGCCTCCAGGCTGCCCCAGATGAACAGCCGCGGGTGGCGGCCGTAGGCCGGGCGCGCGACGCGGCCGGCGAGCAGGGTCTCGAACAGCGCCGGGTAGGCGGCGCCGTCGATCGCCTCCAGCGCGGCGCCTTCCTGGTTCAACTCGTTGACGAAGCGGGCCAGCGCCTCCCCGGCCTCGCCGGCCCACAGCCGGTCGGCGCCGGCCTGGTCCCCGGTCGCGGCCAGCGCCTCGGCGAACGCGATATGCGCGGCGAGGAGGTCGGCGAGCGGCCGGCGCCGCGCCGCCAGCGCGGCCGCGAACGGCGCCGCCGCGCGCGCCAGCGCATCGAGCCACGGCGCCTCGCGGCCCAGCGCGTCCTTCGCGCCACCGAGGCCGGGCGCCGGACGCGGGCCGCGCAGCGCATCGCGCTCCAGCGCGCGCACCAGCGACCGGAACGCGCCGGGGAAAAGGCCGCCCGCCGCCAGCGGATGCTTCAGCAGCGCAAGCAGCGGCACCGGCGCCCAGTCGTCGGCCACCGCGCGGGCGGCGAGGCGCAGGAACGCACCTGGCGGCGACAGCGCCAGCGGCTCGCCGGCCGAATCGTCGACCGCGATGCCCCAGCGCGACAACTCCGCCGCGACCCGGCGGGCGAGCGCGCGGTCGGGCGTCACCAGCGCCGCGGTGCGTTGCGGCGTCTCCAGCGCCTCGCGCATCAGCAGCGCGATGACGGCCGCCTCCTCCTGCGGGCCGGGGCAATCGATCCGGCGCACGCCAGCGAGCGCCGCATCGACCGCGAAGCCGGGATCGGCCGGCGGGCGGTCGCCGGTCGGGTGCAGCGCGAGGTTCACGAGCGTCGCGCGCGACGGCGGCGAGGCACGCAGGTCGCGCGACGGCCAGTCGCCGACGTCTACCGCCGCGACCTCCATCGCCGCCAGGAGCTGCGCCATGCCGTACTGCGGATGGGTCGGCGCCAGCTCGGCCCGCGCCGCCGGGTCGAGGTCGCGGTCGAGGCCAGGCAGCACCACGGCGCCCCCGGGCAGCCGCGCCACCAGGGTCAGCAGGTCCGCCGTCGCCGGGATCGACCCCGTGGAGCCGGCGGCGATCACCGGCCCGGCGGGCGGCGTGCGCGCCCACGCGGCGCAGCGCGCGGCGATCAGCCGGTTGCGCCGGTCGGCGGAATCGAGGCTGCCGTCTTCGGCCAGCACCGCGGGCCAGTTGTCGGTCAGGATCCTCAGGAAGGTCAGCGAGCGCTGCCAGTGCTCCGCGTACTGCGCCGGCACGAGGCCGGCGAGGGCGGCGAAGTCGACCCGCTCGGTCTGCACCTGGTCGAGCAGCGCGGCGAGCTCCACCGCCAGGCGGCCGGCCTGCGCCGGCCGTTCCGCCGCATCGTCGCCGACCAGCGCGCCGGAGGCGAGGATTAGCCGGGTGAGCATGAGCTGGCGGCGCAGCGCCGGGATCGCCGGCGGCACCTCCAGCGCATCGGCGCCGGCCGCCTCGTCCTCGAAGGCGAGCTCGTCCTCGTCGACGTCGCCGATCGGCACCATGCGCGGCAGCAGCAGCGCGCGGCCGTCGGTCAGGCGCAGGAACGCCTCGCGCAGCGCGCGGCCGGCGCGCCGGGTCGGCAGCAGCACCGTCATGCGCGGCAGCGCCAGCGCATCGCCGCCGGCGCGCGCCATCAGGCCGTCGGCCAGCGCGTCGACGAACGGCGCGCCCGGCGGGATGGTGTAGACGGTCATCGCCCGCGCGCGGCGAGCGCCGCTTCCGCTTCGGCGAGTCCGGCCGGCGTGCCGATGTGCAGCCAGCCGCCGTCGTGCGCGAGGCCGCACAGCCGGCCGCGCGCCGCCGCGCGGGCGTACAGCACGTTGAGCGAGAACGCGCCGCCCGGCGCGCCGTCGAACAGCGCCGGGTGCAGGATCTGCACGCCGGTGAACACGAACGGCGCCGTCGCGCCGTCGCGGCGGAGGGCGCGGCCGTCGCCGGCGAGTCGGAAGTCGCCGGCGCCGTCGTAGCCGATGGCGCCGTCGCGCGGATGCAGGAGCAGGAGCGCGTCCATCCGCGCAGCGTCCCACGTATCGGCGAGCCGCAGAAGCGCCGGCCGTGCGCCGTCCAGCCACACGATGTCGGCGTTGACGACGTAGAACGGCGCGGCGCCGAGCAGCGGCAGCGCCTTCGCCACGCCGCCACCGGTTTCCAGCAGCGCCTCCTCGCGCGAGATCGCGATGCGCGGCGCCCAACGCGTCTCCAGGTGGCGGACGATCTTTCCGGGCAGATAGTGGACGTTGACCACCGCATCGCCGACGCCGGCGCGCACCAGGTGGTCGAGCGCGCGATCGAGCATGGTGCGCCCGCCGACCGCGACCAGCGGCTTCGGAACCGTCTCGGTGATCGGGCGCATGCGCAGGCCGAGGCCGGCGGCGAGCACCATGGCGCGGGCGGGGGCGGTCATGTGCAGAGGTCGAGGCGGTTGAGGCGGACGAACGCGCTGTCAGCCGACATCCGGCACCACCCGCCGCTCGCGCGGAATCTCGAAATCGATCCACGTCCTCACCGGTGCCAGCGCCGGATGCGCCAGCGCCCGTTCGAGGAGCCGCCACAGCCGCGGGATGTGAACGAGGTAGGCCGGCTTGCCGTCGCGTACGCACAGCCGCGTGAAGATGCCGATCACCTTGCAGTGCCGCTGCGCGCCGAGCACGGCGACGGCGGCATCGAACGCGGCGGGATCGAGGTCCGGGAACGCGGCGAGGTAGCGCGCGCGCAGCATCGCGGCGAGCGCGGGGTCGACGTCGCGCCGCGCGTCCTCCACCAGCGACACGAAGTCGTAGGCGACCGGGCCCTTCACCGCGTCCTGGAAGTCGAGCAGGCCGCACGCCGCGATGCCGTCGCGCCCGGGCAGCAGAAGCAGGTTGTCGACGTGGTAGTCGCGCAGCACCAGGGTCGCCGGCACGCCGCGCGCCGCCGCCAGCGCCGCCTGCCAAGCCGCGCGGTACGACCCGGCCGCCGCCGGATCGGTGGGACGGCCAAAGATGGCGGGCATGTACCAGTCGGTCAGCAGCGACGCCTCGGCCAGCAGGCGCGCGTCGTCGTAGTCGGGCACCCCGGCCGGCACCGCCGCGCCGGCGGGCCGTCGGTGCAGGTCGACCAGCACGTCGGCGGCGAGGCGGTAGAGCGCCGCCTCATCGTGGCCGCGCGCCAGCAGGCGCGTGTAGGTGTCGTCGCCGAGGTCCTCCAGCAGCAGCAGGCCGGCGTCGACGTCTTCCGCATAGACCGCCGGCGCGCTGTAGCCGAGGCCGCCGAGATGGCGCGCGATGCGCAGGAACGGCCGCACGTCCTCCGTCGGCGGCGGCGCGTCCATTAGCACCGCGCTGCCGCCCGGCCGCACCAGGCGGTCGTACTTTCGGAAGCTCGCATCGCCCGCCAGCCGCCCGCGCCGCGCGTCGCCCCACCCGGCGCGGGCGACGAAGTCGGCGATCAGGGAGTCACGGTCGGACATGGAAGAAAATATTCCAACGGTGCAGCGTCGGCATGCGGCGGTCCCCCACCTCACCCCGACCCTCTCCGCCCCCCGGGGCGGAGAGGGAGAAGTAGTACCCTCTCCGCCCTTCAGGGGGGAGAGGGTGCGAGCGCAGCGAGCGGGCGAGGTGGGTGCCGCCGCCGGCACGCCGACGGACGCTACACATCGCCGCACGCCGCGAGCCGGCGCATCCAGTCGTCCGTTCCGGACAGGGTGAGGTGGCGCGCGCCGTCGTCGGCGACGAACGTCAGCGTCACGTCGAGGCGGTCGGCGGGCAGCAGCGGCCCCAGGCGCTCCGGCCATTCGATCAGCGCGACGCCGCCGGCCATCGCCTCCTCCAGGCCGAGTTCGCGCGCATCCTCCGGCCGGTCGATCCGGTAGAGGTCGAAGTGGTGCACCACGAAGCGGCGGAACGGGTAGGTCTGGACCAGGGTGAAGGTGGGGCTCGGCACCTCCTCCTCCGGCGCGCCATCGACCGCTGCGCAGGCGGCGATGAAGCCGCGGGCGAAGGCGGTCTTGCCGGCGCCGAGGTCGCCGTGCAGCGCGATCACGTCGCCGGGGCGCGCCAGCCCGGCGATGACGGCGGCGAGCCGCGCCGTCGCCGCCTCGTCGCCGAGGTGCCGCGCGATCATGCGGCGGTCGCGGGCGCCTCGGCCGGCAGCGTGCAGACGACCTTGGTGCCCTGGCCGACAGCCGATTCGAGCTCGACCTTGCCGCCGTGCAACTCGACGAAGCTCTTGACCAGCGACAGGCCGAGGCCGGCGCCGGACCGCCGCGCCTCCAGGTTCGAGCCGCGCTCGAACTTGTCGAACACGCGCGCCTGGTCGCGCTCGGAGATGCCGATGCCGGTATCCTGCACGGTGATGACCACGCTGGCGCCGTCGCGCGCGGCGGTGACGGTGATGGCGCCGTTGTCGGGCGTGAACTTCAGCGCGTTGGACAGGATGTTGAACAGCGCCTGCTTCAGCCGGCGCTCGTCGGCGACGATGCGGCCGATGTCGAGCGGGCAGTCGAGCTCCAGCTCGATCTTCTTCTTGCGCGCGCGCTCGCGCACCAGGCCGAGCACCGACGACACCGCGCCGTGGATGTCGAGCGATTCGAGCTCGAGCTGCATGTGGCCGGCCTCGATCATCGCGAGGTCGAGGATGTCGTTGATCAAGAGCAGGAGCTGCTTCGACGAATCCAGGATGCCGCGGCTGTATTCGACCTGGCGGTCGTTGAGCGAGCCGAAATACTGCCCGGTAAGGATCTCCGCGAAGCCGATGATCGAGTTGAGCGGCGTGCGCAGCTCGTAGGACACGTTGGCGATGAACTCGGACTTCAGCCGGTCGGCGGTCTCCAGCGCCTCGTTGCGCTCGAGCAGCGCGCGCTCGACCCGGATCGAATCACTGACGTCGACATAGCTGAGCAGCACCGCGCCGTCGGGCAGCGGCACGGTCGCCCAGTCGAGCACCGAGCCGTCGGTGCGCTCCAGGCGCTCGCTGCGCGGCGTTCGGTCGGTGAAGGCGGAGATGATCTCCTCGCGCTGCGCCGGCCAGCCGGCGCCGGTGTCGACGAACTCGCGCATCCGGTCGACGATCTCCGAGACGTGCGGCGCCGAATCGAGAAATTCGGCCGACAGGTGCCAGATCAGGCCGAACGCCGGGTTGGACAGCTTGAGCCGGCCGTCGCCGCCGATCACCGCGATGCCTTCGTAGAGATGGTCGAGCGTCTCGCGCTGCACCTCGATCAGGGTGTTGTAGGAACGTTCCAGCCGCAGCCGGTCGGTCACGTCCTCCCACGTCAGCAGCAGGCCGCCGAACGGGTGCGGCGAGGTCATCGCGCGCAAGGTGGTGCCGTCGGGCAGGTAGACCCAGTCCTCCACCCGGTCGATCAGCGAGGTGAAGAGCTTGAGCTGGTCCTTCTTGAAGGCACGGAAATCGGCGTATTCGGGCATGCGGCGGCGGGCGCGCAGCTCCTCCAGCACCTCCGACATGGTCGGCGCGCCGCGCAGCCACTGCTCCTCCAGCCCCCACAGCTGCACGAAGGCGTGGTTGAAGAACTGCAGCCGCTGGTCGGCGCCGTAGATCGCGATCGCGGTGCCGAGGTGGTGCAGCACGTCCTCGTGCGCGGTGACGTAGCGGGAGAGCGCGGCGGTCGATTCCTCCGTCTCGGTGCGGTCGAGCGCGTAGCCGACGATGGCGCCGTTGCCCTGGACCGGGACCTCGGCGATCGCCAGCAGCCGTCGGGCGCCGTCGATCACCACGTGGCCCGATGCCGATTGCGGCTGTCCGGTCTCGCGCGCCCGCACCGCCAGCCCGCGGCCTTCCTCGCCCACGATGCCGGCCCCGATCTCGGCCACCGACGCGCCGTTGACGCCGTTCGCATCCACCGCCGCGGCGTAGGCGCGGTTGACGTAGTCGAGGCCCAGGCCGCCGTTGCGCCGCCAGATCGGGATCGGCACCGAGTCGAGGATCTCGGCGAGCTTGGCGCGGGCGGAGGCGGCGTCCGCCTCCGCCGCCACGACGGCGCTGACGTCGCGGACCCAGACGGCGGCGCCGTGTCGGCCGGCCGGCGAGCCCGCGAACTCGACGGCGCGCCCGCCCAAGGTGCGCGCGCGTCGCATGAAAGGCGGGCTGTTGGGCACCAGCGCACGGACCGCCGCGGCGATCGGCGCCGCATCTTCGGGCGCGAGCGTCGCCGCGACGTCGTCGAGGCGCGGCAGGCGGCCGGCCTGCGCGCCGAGCAGGCCGGCGAGCCCCGGCGCCGCTTCCGCGACATTGTCGTCGTTGTCCACCAGGAAGAACGCGTCGCGCACGGCGGCCAGCGCCGCACGGTCGCGGTCGGCTTCGTCCGTGACCCGGCGCAGCTCGGCCCGCAGCGCGCGCGTGCGCGCCCAGCACAGCCCGGCGAGCGCGAAGCCGACCGCCGCGGCGGCAGCGGCGGCGAGCGCGCCGGCGGTGGCCAGCGTGACGGCCTGCGCGGCCTGCGCCGGCAGCGGCGCGGCCGCGGCCGTCCACATGGCCGCGGCGCCGGCAACCACCCGTTTTGCGACGCCCGGATGCCCCGGCGCTGCGTTCATTCCTTCGCCCCGTTGTCCCGGTGGGACGCCAGCGGCGGCCGACAGCCGATCAGTAGCGGTAGTATTCGGGCTTGTACGGGCCGTTCACCGGGACCCCGATGTAGTCCGCCTGCTCGGCGCTGAGCGTGGTCAGCTTGACGCCGAGCTTGGCGAGGTGCAGCCGCGCGACCTTCTCGTCGAGGTGCTTGGGCAGCACGTAGACCTTGCGTTCGTACTTCTGCGCATGCGCCCACAGCTCGATCTGGGCGATGACCTGGTTGGTGAACGAGAAGCTCATCACGAAGCTCGGGTGGCCGGTGGCGCAGCCGAGGTTCACCAGCCGTCCCTTGGCCAGCACGATCAGGCGCTTGCCGTCGGGGAAGATGACCTCGTCGACCTGCGGCTTGACCTCGCGCCATTCGAAGTTGTGCAGCGCCTGGACCTCGACCTCGGAATCGAAGTGGCCGATGTTGCACACGATCGCGCGGTCCTTCATCGCGTTCATGTGCGGCAGCCGGATCACGCCCATGTTGCCGGTCGCGGTGACGAAGATGTCGCCGATCGCGGCGGCCTCCTCCATCGTCACGATCTCGTAGCCTTCCATGGTCGCCTGCAGCGCGCAGATCGGGTCGATCTCGGTGACCAGCACGCGGGCGCCCTGTGCGCGCAGCGACTGGGCGCAGCCCTTGCCGACGTCGCCGTAGCCGGCGACGACCGCGATCTTGCCGGCAATCATCACGTCGGTGGCGCGCTTGATGCCGTCGAGCAGGCTTTCGCGGCAGCCGTAGAGGTTGTCGAACTTGGACTTCGTCACCGAGTCGTTGACGTTGATGGCGGGCGCCATCAGCGTCCCCTGCTTCTCCATCTGGTAGAGGCGGTGGACGCCGGTCGTCGTCTCCTCGCTGATGCCGCGCACGCCCTTCATCAGCTCCGGATGGTCGCGGTGCAGCACCAGGGTCAGGTCGCCGCCGTCGTCGAGGATCATGTTCGGCACCCAGCCGTCGGGACCGAAGATCGTCTTGTTGACGCAGTCCCAGTATTCGCTCTCGGACTCGCCCTTCCAGGCGAACACCGGCGTGCCGGCCTTGGCGATCGCCGCGGCGGCGTGGTCCTGGGTGGAGAAGATGTTGCACGAGCTCCAGCGCACGTCAGCGCCGAGGTGCTGCAGCGTCTCGATCAGCACGGCGGTCTGGATGGTCATGTGCAGGCAGCCGGCGACGCGCGCGCCCTTCAGCGGCTGCGCCTTGCCGTATTCCTCGCGCAGCGCCATCAGGCCCGGCATCTCGCTCTCGGCGATGGAGATTTCGCGGCGGCCCCAGTCGGCGAGCTTGATGTCGGCAACCTTGTAGTCCTGGGCAGCAGGCATGCAGTCCTCCGGATGGCGTTGGATTCGGCCGAATGTGCCGCCCCGGTCGCCGCAAACCGTTAACGGTTTTTCGGCGGGGGACGGTTAACGAACGGTGAAGCGCGCCCAATAAACCGTCATCGGCCGCGTCGCGCAAGGTTTATGCCCGCGCGCGCCGGCGTCCCAACTTTACGGCCGCCCGATGTTGCGGTCCCGATGTTGGGCGGCGGACCAAAGCCCGCCTTGCGCGCGCTGCAGCGCGCGCCCCCTCGCTCCCCGCCGCACCCGCGACGGGGCGGGGCCTCTCCGGGTCAGGGGGACAGCCTATCCGGCCGCCTCGGCCAGCAGCTGCGCCAGCCGGACCGGTTCGTCGATCATCACCTCGTGCCCGCACGGCACCGTCGCCACGCGGAACCCGGGGTCTCCGCGCGCCGCGTCGGCGAAGCGATGGAACGAGCTGTTGGTGTATTCGGCGGCCAGTACGTAGTGGAGCCCCCGGATGCCGCGCCACGCGCCGGTCAGCCGCGCCGGCTGGTCGAAGGTCTTCAGCGACTGCGGCACGCAGCGGCGGTCGACCCAGGCACGGTCGGCGGCGTCGCGCACGCCGAAGTGGCTGGCGGGAAACGGCGGCACGCGCCAGCCGCCGTTCTTGGCCGCGGCCTCGCGCATGCGCTGGGCGCGGTCGGGCGGCTGCAGGGCGAGCAGCGACTGGCCGTCCTCCGGCACGAAGGCGTCGAGAAACATCAGCGCGCGGACCCGCGGCGCGATCCGGTCGGCGACGCCGGAGACGACCATGCCACCATAGCTGTGGCCGCACAGCACGATCGAGTCGAGCTCCTCGCTCTCGACCAGCCCGATCACGTCGGCGATGTGGGTCTCGAGGTCGACCTCGGCCCGGCCGAGGTGCGCCCGCTCGCCGAGCCCCGTCAGGGTCGGGGCGAACACGCGGTGGCCCTGGCCGCGCAGCGGTTCCGCCACCCGCGGCCAGCACCAGCCGCCATGCCACGCGCCGTGCACCAGGACGAATGTCGCCATCGTCGTGTCCCCCTCAGCTTTCGTCGAAGCTGTTGTCGATGAACGCGGCGAGCGCCGCCGCCGCCGCCGCCGCGTCGTTGCCGGTCGCCGTGATCTCGAGCTCGGTCCCCGGCCCGGCGCCGAGCATCATCAGGCCCATGATCGACAGCGCCGAGACGTTCTCGCCCTTTGCCGCCACGCGCACGTCGGCGTCGAAGCCCTGCGCCAGCTTGGCGAACTTCGCCGCCGGCCGCGCATGCAGGCCGCGCTGGTTGACCACCGTGGCGCGGCGGCGGATCGGACCGGTCGGCGGCGCGGCGGACGCGGGATCGCCGGCCGCGGTCATCCGCCGCGTTCGGCCAGGAGCCGCGAGGCGACGCTGATGTACTTGCGCCCGGCGTCCTGGGCGCTGGCGACCGCCTCGTCCAGCGGCTTGTCGCGCACCGAGGCGAGCTTGATCAGCATCGGCAGGTTGACCCCGGCGATCACCTCCACCCGGCCCGGATCCATCACCGAGATGGCGAGGTTGGACGGCGTGCCGCCGAACATGTCGGTTAGCAGCACGACGCCGGCGCCGCGGTCGACCCGGGCGACGGAGGCGATGATGTCGGCGCGGCGCTGCTCCATGTCGTCGTTGGCGTCGATGCACACGGCGGCCGCCGCGTCCTGCGGCCCGACGACGTGCTCAAGCGCGGAGAGGAACTCGGCGGCGAGCCGCCCGTGCGTAACCAGAACGAGACCGATCATCGCTGCCCTTCGATCTAGTTCTGGCCGTCGGCCGGCGGCAGGTCGCGATGACTCACGGTCACCCGTTCGCCCGACGCGCGCAGCCACGCCGCCACCTCCTCGGCGACGAACACCGAGCGGTGCCGCCCGCCGGTGCAGCCGACGGCGATGGTCAGGTAGCTCTTGCCCTCCTGGCTGAAGCGCGGCAGGAGCGGCTGCAACAGCCCGGTCAGCGACTGGAAGAAGGCACCGTAGCCCGGATCGCGCGCGATGTAGCCGCCGACCGCCGGGTCGAGACCGGTCAGCGGGCGCAGCGCGCCCTCGTAGTGCGGGTTCGCCAGGAAGCGGACGTCGAACACCAGGTCCGCCTCGCGCGGCAGGCCGCGGCGATAGGCGAACGAGGTGATGAACACCGCGATCCCCGGCGTCTCCTCCAGCCCGAACTGCTCGCGCAGCCGCTGGCGCAGGTCCTGCGCCAGCATCAGGGAGGTGTCCATCACGATGTCGGCGCGGTCGCGCAGCGGCGACACCAGCCGGCGCTCGTGCTCGATGCCGTCGCGCACCGGCCGGTCGACCGCCAGCGGGTGGCGGCGGCGGGTCTCGGTGTAGCGGCGCTGCAGCACCTCGTCGTCGCAGTCGAAGAACAGCACCCGCACGTCGAGCTGCGGGTCGGCCATCAGGGTGTCGATCTCCGCCAGGAAGGAATCGACGCCGAAATCGCGGGTCCGGATGTCCACGCCGACCGCCAGCGGCCGGCCGCCGCCGACCGACGGCTGGGCGATGTTGGGCAGGAGCGACAGGGGCAGGTTGTCCACCGCTTCGTAGCCGAGGTCCTCGAACGCCTTCAGCGCGGCGGTCTTGCCGGCCCCCGACATGCCGGTCACCAGCACCACGCGGTGCCGGGCCGGCCCCGACTGGGGCCCGGCTGAAGGGACTGTGCGCGTCGCCTGCTCGGTCATGACGGGGCCATACTATTCCCGGACGCCAAGCGGACGGCAAGCCGAACCTTGGCCGGCGCCGCGGCTTCGAAGGCGAACAGGGCAAGTCTCGGTATCGCCACCCCGGCAATCGCCGCAGCGGCGCCTGGCTCGGGCAGCCGTTCCACCGCGTCGATGGGCACCAGGTCCACCACCAGCCCGACCGGGGCCGAATCCAGGCTCTCCATAGGCACGATCCCGATGCCGCGTACCTCCAGGAGGCCGCGCAGGGCGCCCGGGGCGCTCGCGCGCAGGGCGCCTCCCACCGGCTCGACGGCCACCTGGTCGTCGGCGACCAGGACGGCGCCGGTCTCGATCAGCCGCAGGGCGAGGTCGGACTTGCCGCTGCCGGAGGGACCGCGGATCAGGACGCCGACCCGGTCGAGCGCGACGCAGGTGGCATGGACCAGGGTCATGCGGCGGCGGGCAGCCGCACGGTGAACCGCGCGCCCAGCACGTTGCCGGCCGCGTCGCGGCGGTTGGCGGCGGCGATGGTGCCGCGGTGGAACGACACGATCTGGCGCGAGATCGAGAGGCCGAGCCCGGAATGGCGGCCGAACTGCTCGCCCGGCGGCCGCTCGGTGTAGAACCGCTCGAACACCCGCTCCAGCGCGTCGTCGGGGATGCCGGGCCCCTGGTCGTCGACGGTGATCTCGATCCAGCCGCCGGCCGGCCGGGCGGCCAGCACGATCTGCGAGCCCGGCGGACTGAACGACTGGGCGTTGCCGATCAGGTTCTCCAACACGCGGCCGAGCTGCCGCTCGAGCCCGCCGACCACCATCGGCGGGCCGTCCGCCGGCAGGTCGAGCGCCACCGCCGCCGGCAGGCCGGTCTGCCCCGCGTAGATGTCGGCGAAGGTCCGCAGCAGGCTCGCCACGTCGAACGGCCGCATGGCGCCGCGCGCCAGCTCAGCGTCCAGCCGCGACGCGTCGGAGATGTCGCTGATCAGCCGGTCGAGCCGCTGCACGTCCTCCAAGATGATCGCCATCAGGCGGCGCTGCTGGTCGGGGTCGCTGACCCGCGCCGCCGTCTCCACGGCGCTGCGCAGCGAGGTCAGCGGGTTCTTGATCTCGTGCGCCACGTCGGCGGCGAAGTGCTCCACCTCCTCCATGCGGTCCCACAGGGCGGCGGTCATCTCGCGCAGCGACGCCGACAGGTCGCCGATCTCGTCATGGCGGCGGGTGAAGTCGGGGATCTCGACGTCGCGGTTGAGGCCGCGGCGGACCTGCTCCGCCGCCGCCGCCAGGCGCAGCACTGGGCGCGCGATGGTGCCCGAAAGATAGAGCGACATCAGCACGGTGACCGCCAGCGCCACGGCGAAGACCTTGAGGATGTCGAGGCGGACATCGCGCACCGCGCCCTCGATCTCCCAGCTCCCCGCGGTGACCAGGACGGCGCCGAGCACCTTCTTGAACGGCTGCACCGGCACCGCGGCGCTGAGCACCAGCCCGCCTTCGCCATTGCCGCGCAGCATCGTCGCGGTCTCGCCGGCTAGCGCCTTGACCACCTCCGAGTACTGGTCGGCGCGCTGCACCGCCACCTCGCGGTACATCTCCAGGTCGCCGCGGAAGCGGACCAGCATGACGAAGTCGCGGTAGGCGTCGATCACGTCGTCGATGATCGGCTGGCGGACCTGCGGCGGCGGCAGCTCGCGGATGGTGATCTCGCCGCCCGGGCCGATCAGGGCCATCGAGTCGGCGACCAGGTTGCCGTCGAGCCCGAACAGCCGTGCGCGGATGCGGGTCGGCTGCACGATGCGGCGCAGCATCGGTCGTGCCACCTCGGGCCGCAGGGTCTGGTTGCCGTCGCCGCCGGTGCCGATCGCGCTCTCGCCCAGCGCGCCGGCGAAAATGTCGGCCTGGGTGGTCAGCGCGTTCAGGTTGGCGTGGATCAGGTTGTCCTGGTACTGCCCGAGATAGAGCAGGCCGGCGCCGAGGATGGCCAGCGCGAACACGTTGACCAGGAGGATGCGCAAGGTGAGCGGCGAGCGCAGCCCGAGCCGGATCCGGCGCGGCCGCCGCAGGCCCAGCGGGGGCGCGGCCGGGGCCGACGCTGCCGTCGGCCGGTCCGTGGCAGCCTCGCGTCGCGCCGGCGCGTCCGATTCGAGGCTGAGCTGCGCCATGCGTCAGTCGTCGCGGTAGCGGTAGCCGATCCCGTACAGCGTCTCGATCTGGCCGAATTCCGGATCGATCGCGCGGAATTTCTTGCGCAGCCGCTTGATGTGGCTGTCGATGGTGCGGTCGTCGACATAGACGTGCTCGCCGTAGGCGGCGTCCATGAGCTGGTCGCGGGTCTTCACATGGCCGGGCCGGATCGCCAGCGACTTGACGATCAGGAACTCGGTCACCGTCAGGTCGACCTCGCTGCCGCGCCAACTGCACATGTGGCGCGCCGAATCGAGGGTCAGGTCGCCCCGCACCGTGGGCGGTTCGTTCTCGGCCGGCGAGCCGTCCTGCTTGGCCGCCTCGCGGCGGCGCAGCACGGCGCGGATGCGCTCCAGCAGGAGGCGCTGCGAGAATGGTTTCTTGATGTAGTCGTCGGCCCCCATGCGGAGGCCCAGGATCTCGTCCACCTCGTCGTCCTTGGAGGTGAGGAAGATGACCGGCACGTTGGACTGCTTGCGCAGCCGCGACAGCGTCTCCATGCCGTCCATCCGCGGCATTTTTATGTCCAGGATGACCAGGTCCACCGGATGGGAGGTCAGCCCCTGGATGGCGGCGACGCCGTCGGTATAGGTGCGTACGGCGAACCCGTCGGCTTCGAGCGCGATCGAGATCGAGGCCAGGATGTTGCGGTCGTCGTCGACCAGCGCGATCGTCTGCTTCACGGCTCCCCCTTCGTCAGGCGCATTATACGTGATTCGCATAAAGATATGGGCCGTTCCCGCGGCTTCCAGGGCTGCCGCCGGGCGCGGATCGTTGACCGGCCGGGCGGCACGCCGCCAGAATGCGCCGATGGCGGCCGATTCGGAATCCCTGGGCAAGGCGGCGCGGCGGCTGATTCGCGGCGCCGGGCGCGCGGCGCTGGCCACCCGCGCCGGCGCCGACGGCTGGCCCTATGCCTCGCTGGTGCTGGCGGCGTGCGGCCATGACGCGGCGCCGGTGCTGCTGATCTCCGACCTCGCCGAGCATACCCGCAACCTGGCGGCCGATCCGCGGGCGTCGCTCCTGTTCGACGCCACCGCCGGGCTCGCCGACCCGATGACCGGCAGCCGCCTGACCGTCCAGGGGCGGCTGGTGCGCGACGATTCGCCCGTCCTGGCGGCCCGGTTCGTGGCCCGCCATCCATCGGCCGCGGACTACGCCGGGTTCGGCGACTTCCACGTCTGGCGCATGGAACCGACGCGCGCCCACCTGGTGGCCGGGTTCGGCCGCATCCATTGGATCGAGGCCGCCGAACTCGTCCATGACGCCGCCGATGCCGCGCCGCTGGCCGGCGCGGAGGCCGGGATCGTGGCCCACATGAACGCCGACCACCGCGAAGCGCTGAACCTCTATGCGGCCCGCCTCGTGGGGCGCACCGGGGAAGGCTGGACAATGACGGGTATCGACCCCGAAGGTCTAGATTTGCGGCGCGAGGGCGAGACGGCGCGCCTCGACTTCGATGTTGCAGTGCACAATGCCGTGGAAGCGCGCAAGATTCTGGTGCAACTTGTGGCAAAAGCGCGCGCTAACCACTGATTCCCGCATTTTTTTGCCTCATCTTGGGATAGACAGCGGCCGAGCCGGCAATTATTTTGCCGTCATTCGTGCGCTTGTCGAGCTCAGGCTGTCGGGCGAATGGCGGTCCGCGCCATTCCGCAGCGGGGGGCTTTTCAGTCCCGATCGGGACGTCTGAGGAGGTTCTAACGTGCAGCAATCGGGCCCCGCAATCAGCAAACACGGGCTGGATCAACACGGCATCATCAACGCGAAGGCCGTCCACTGGAACTACACGGTTCCCGGCCTCTACCACGAGGCGCTGCGCCGGCACGAAGGCGTCCTGGCGGAAGGCGGCGGCCTGGTCACGGTGACCGGGGCCTATACCGGCCGTTCGCCGAAGGACAAGTTCATCGTCAAGGAGCCGACCACCGAGAAGGACATCTGGTGGGGCTCGGTGAACAACGCGATCGCGCCCGAGAGCTTTGAGATCGTCCACAAGCGCATCACGTCGTACTTTCAGAACCGCGACGTCTACGTGCAGGACTGCTACGCCGGCGCCGACCCGGACTACCGGCTGAAGGTCCGCATCGTCACCGAGAACGCGTGGCACAGCCTGTTCGCGCGCAACATGTTCATCCTGCCGTCGAACGACGCGCGGCGCGACTTCCAGCCCGACTGGACGGTGATCCAGGCGCCGAACCTGCAGTCCATCCCGGAGATCGACGGCACGCGCAGCGAGGTCTGCGTGCTGCTCAACATCCCCAAGCGCACCGTGCTGATCCTGGGCTCGCACTACACGGGCGAGATCAAGAAGACGATCTTCACCGTGCTGAACTGGCTGCTGCCGGCGCAGAACGTGATGCCGATGCACGCCTCGGCCAACCTGGGCCCGAACGGCGACGCGGCGATCTTCTTCGGCCTGTCGGGCACCGGCAAGACGACCCTGTCGTCGGATTCGACCCGCACCCTGATCGGCGACGACGAGGTGGGCTGGTCGGCCAACGGGGTGTTCAACTTCGAGGGCGGCTGCTACGCCAAGGCGATCCGCCTTTCGCCCACGGCGGAACCCGAGATCTACGACGCCTGCCACCGCTTCGGGACGATCCTCGAGAACGTCGTGATCGACCCGGTGACCGGCAAGCTCGACTTCGACGACGACTCGCTGACCGAGAACAGCCGGTCGTCCTACCCGCTGACCTTCATCCCCAACGCCTCCGACAAGGGGATGGGCGGGCATCCGAAGAACATCGTGATGCTGACCGCCGACGCGTTCGGCGTCCTGCCGCCGATCAGCCAGCTCAGCGCCGAGCAGGCGATGTACCACTTCCTGTCAGGCTATACCGCCCGCGTCGCCGGCACCGAGCGCGGACTGGGCAACGAGCCGCAGGCGACCTTCTCCACCTGCTTCGGCGCGCCGTTCCTGCCCCGCCACCCGACCGTCTACGGCAAGATGCTGGCCGAGAAGATCCGCGAGCACGGCGCCAAGTGCTGGCTGGTCAATACCGGCTGGAGCGGCGGCCAGTACGGCGTCGGCCAGCGCATGAAGATCGCCTACACCCGCGCCATGGTGCGCGCGGCGCTGGAGGGCAAGCTGGCCGGTACCTCCGTCACGCCGGACCCCAACTTCGGCATGATGGTGCCGCAGAACGTGCCCGACGTGCCGGCCGAGGTGCTGAACCCGCGCGCGACCTGGAAGGACAAGGCGGGCTACGACGAAACGGCGCGCGACCTCGCCAAGCGGTTCGAGGCGAACTTCAAGCAGTTCGAATCGCACGTGGACGACAAGGTCAAGAAGGCGGCCATCCGCTCCGCGGCTTAACGACCCGCGCCTGCGA
>JBFWQM010000048.1:22863-26939 GCA_050249455.1 Rhodospirillaceae bacterium
CGGCGCGCCCGATAACCCGCAGCCCGAGCCCTACGCCCGGATGCCTTCGGCGACCGCGGTGCGCAGCGCGCGCAGCCAGGCGACCTCGCCGGCCAGCCGGCGTCCCTCGTGGCCGAGGGCGAGCGTCAGGCCGGCGGAGCGCAGCGGACAGTCGGCGACGTCGGTCTCGTGGCGCAGGCGCGCCGTCTCCACCGCGGCGGCGAGGCCGTCCACGACCGACCAGCGCCCGGCCGGCTCCAGCGCATCCAGGAAGGCGACCTTCATCAGCATCACGGCGCGGAAAACCGTTTCGCCGGGGTCGCCGGCATCTGCACACAGGAGGGAACGCAGATGCCGGCGCCCGGCTTCGGTCGCACGCAGGACGGGCGACAACGCAGCCCGCCGTGCCTCGACCGCCTCGAGGCACCCGGCGGCGAGGAGAGCCTCCACGCAGCCGAGCACGACCGTCTCGGTCGGATGCCAGCAGGTGTCGCCGACCTGCTGGACGACCGTCGTCAACCGTTCGATCTCGATGTCGCCGGCGCGCGCGGCGCCAAGCACCGCGAGCTCCAGCGCCTCGCCGGGGCCGATCCGGCGGACCTCGCGGACGCGCCTCTCGACCGCCAGCACCGTCATGGCCAGCCGACCCGATCGAACATCTTCACCGCCTCGGCATTGTTGCGGCCGAGGATCTCGAGCGGGATCTGGTCGGCCTTGAACGCGCCCATCGTCACGTAGACCTGCGCCTTGGGCACGCCCGGGCGGACCGGCAGCTCGTGGCCGACCTCGGCGTAGATCTTCTGCGCCTCCGGCCCGACCAGGTATTCGAGCAGCTTGACCGCCTCCGCCTTGTGCTTGGCCGCGCCGGTGACGCCGGCGCCGGAGACGTTGACGTGGGTACCGCGGCCGTCCTGGTTGGGCCAGAAGACCTTGACCTTCTCGGCCACCTTGCGGTCCCGCGCAGCTTCGCTGTCGACCATGCGGCCGTAGTAGTAGGTATTGGCGATCGCGATGTCGCCCTCGCCCGCCGCCAGCGCGTAGAGCTGGTCCGAATCGCCGCCCTGCGGCTTGCGCGCGAAGTTCGCGGCGACGCCCTTGGCCCACGCCTCGGCCTTCGCCGCGCTGTCGTGGTGGATGATCGAGGCGAGCAGCGACTGGTTGTAGACGCTGTTCGACGACCGCACGAGGATGCGGCCCTTCCACTTCGCGTCCGCCAGCGCCTCGTAGGTCGACAGGTCGGCCGGCTTCACCTTGTCCACGTTGTAGAAGATCGGCCGCGCCCGGATGCCGAGCCCGAACCACTGGTTGTCGGGGTCGCGGAAGTGCTCCGGGATATTCTTGACCAGGATCTCGGACTGGATCGGCTGCAGCACCTCGAGCTGCTTGGCGCGCCACAGGCGGCCGACGTCCACGGTGAACAGGACGTCGGCGGGGCTGGCCGAGCCTTCGTCCTTCAGCCGCTGGATCAATCCGTCGGAGCCGCCGGTGATCAGGTTGTAGGCGATGCCGGTCGCCTGCTTGAACGCCTCGAGCTGCGGCTTGATCAGGGCTTCCTGGCGGTCGGAGTAGATGTTGACGACCTGGGCTTGGGCGCTGCCTGCGACCAGGACGAGGACGGCGGCGAACATCGCCCGGCCGGTCCCTCCGTACTTCGTGGTCATGGGTGGGTGCCTCGTTTGGCGTTGGGTCGGGTGGTGGACGTAATCGCTGCGACTAATTCTCAATTGCAGCGTGGGCGCACCATAACCGCGGCCGCGGCGTTTGGCAAGCGGCGGTTCACCGCAACCGGCGGCTCACGGGGATGTCATCGTTCGGTCCAAATGCCTCGCACCGAGGGATCGAACGTTCCAGGAGAGAAGAATGATAAGGCAGTCATGCGCGGGCTCGACCCGCGTATCCAGCGCGCGCGGTCAGCGCGCAAGAGACTCTTCTGCGCGGCAATGCCGCGCCGCTGGATACGCGGGTCGAGCCCGCGCATGACTCCAAATGGAAATCCTTGCCGGGCGAGAGGACGCAATTGCGCCCGTCTATGCCGGTCGCCGTGTCCGCCCGCAGTGCGCGGCGGCCCAGTTCTTCGCAGTCCCCGTTTCCACCACCAGCGGGACGCTGAGCTGGGCGACGCCGGACATCACCTTCTTGACGACGGCGGCGGTTTCTTCCGCCTCGGCTTCCGGCACCTCGAAGACGAGCTCGTCGTGGACCTGGAGCAGCATCTTCGCCGCGAGCCGCTTCGCCTTCAGTGCGTCGGGCATGCGCACCATGGCGCGCTTGATGATGTCGGCGGCGGCGCCCTGCAGCGGCGCGTTGATCGCCGCGCGCTCGAAGAAGTTGCGCCGCGTCGGGTTCTTGTCGTTGATGCCCGGCATGTGCACGCGCCGGCCGAAGATCGTCGTGACGTAGCCGTGCGCGCGGGCGAAGGCGCGCATCGTCTCGACATAGTCGCGGATGCCGGGATAGTGCTCGAAATAGGTCTTGATGAAGCGCGCGGCGTCGGCCTGCGGGATGCCGAGCTGGCGCGCCAGGCCGAACGCGCTGATGCCGTAGACGATGCCGAAGTTGATCGCCTTGGCGCGGTTGCGTACCGCCGGGTCCATGCCCTTCACCGGCACGCCGAACACCTCCGATGCGGTCATCGCGTGGATGTCGGCGCCGTTCCTGAACGCCTCCTTCAGGGTCTCGATGCCGGCGACGTCGGCGAGCAGGCGCAATTCGATCTGCGAGTAGTCGGCCGACAGCAGCACGCAGCCGTCGTCGGCGACGAACGCCTTCCGGATCTTGCGCCCCTCCTCCGTCCGGATCGGGATGTTCTGCAGGTTGGGCTCGTTCGACGACAGCCGCCCGGTGGACGCGATCGCCTGCGCGTAGGAGGTGTGGACGCGCCCGGTGGCCGGGTTGATCGTCCCGATCAGCGCGTCGGTGTAGGTGCTCTTGAGCTTGGTGAGCTGGCGCCAGTCGAGCACCCGCGCCGGCAGGTCGTGGCCCGCCGCGGCGAGGTCTTCCAGCACGTCGGCACCGGTCGCGTAGGCGCCGGTCTTGCCCTTCTTGCCGCCGGGCAGCGACATCTCGTCGAACAGCACCTCTCCCAATTGCTTGGGCGAGCCGATGTTGAACGGATGGCCGGCGAGCCTGTGGACTTCCGCGGCGATCTGCGCGATGCGGCCCTCGAAGTCCTGCGACAGCCGGCGCAGCTCGTTCGCATCGACCTTGATGCCGGCGCACTCCATCGCCAGCAGCACCGGCACCAGCGGCCGCTCCAGCGTCTCGTAGACGGTGACGAGGCGCTGCTCCAGGAGGCGCGGCTTGAACAGCGCATGCAGCCGCAGCGACACGTCGGCGTCCTCCGCTGCGTAGTCCAGCGCGGCCGCCAGCGGCACCTCGGCGAACCCGATCTGCGACTTGCCGGTGCCGGTGACGTCCGCGTAGGTGATGTTGGTGCGCCCGAGATGCTCCTTCGCAAGCTCGTCCAGCCCGTGGCCGCGCAGGCCGGCGTCGAGCACGTAGGACATCAGCATCGTGTCGTCGAACGGGGTCACCGGCGCGTCGTAGCGGCGCAGTACCTCCATGTCGTACTTGATGTTGTGGCCGACCTTGAGCACCGAGCGGTCGGCGAGCATTGGACGCAGCGCCGCGAGCGCCTCCTCCAAGGGGATCTGCTGCGGCACCGGCCCGTCGAGGCCCAGCGCGCCGCCCGGCGGCAGGTGGCCGAGCGGGATGTAGCACGCCTTGCCCGGCGCCAGCGCCAGCGAGACGCCGACCAGCTCCGCCCGCATCGCATCGAGCGACGTCGTCTCTGTATCGATCGCGACGAGGCCCTGCGCGGTCGCGCCCTCGATCCATTTCCACAGCGCGGCGAGGTCCTGCACAAGGTCGTAGTCGTCCTTGGCCGTCGCGGTGTCGGCGGGCGCCGCGGCGGCCGTGCCCGGGGCCGGCGCGGGGGTCGCAGTCGGCGACGAAGCGGGCGCCGCGCCGGCGCCCTGGCGCACCCGGTTGGCGATCGAGCGGAAGCCGTTGAGGTCGAGATAGGCGAGCAGCTTGCCGGTGTCGCGCGGGCCGACGCGCATCTCCTCCAGCGGCACCGGCACGGGGCAGTCGTCCTT
>JBFWQM010000049.1:0-26752 GCA_050249455.1 Rhodospirillaceae bacterium
GGGAGGGCGTTCTTCCCCCTTCCCTCGCGGGAGGGGGTTGGGGGAGGGGGTCTCGCCGGGTCCGGGAACGAGGCGCTCGGGCTACATCCGCAGGACGTGCGGCCGCTCGGCCGCGAGCCGGCGCATGTACCATGCCCAGGCGCGGCTGATCATGGTGTCGGAGCGCAGGTAGTCGCGGGTGCGCAGGTTGTCCTCGTGCGAGGCGAGGTCGAGCCGCCCGGCGGCCATCGCCATGAGCTGGATCTCGGCCTGCTCCTCCATGGTGATCGCCATCGCCACCGCCTCCGGGATCGACCGGCCGACGGCGAGCAGGCCGTGGTTCTTCAGCACCATCGCGCAGCCTTCGGCGCCCAGCGCCCTGGCCATCGCGGTGCCGGGATCCTTGCCGATCGCGACGCCGTTGTCCTCGTCGTAGAGCACGCAGCCGCCGTAGTAGCGCGCGCCCGGCTGGCTCACCGTCTCCAGGTTGGCGCCGATCGCGCTCAGCGCCGAGACGTGCCTGGCGTGGGTATGGATGATCGCGTTGACGTCCGGCCGCGCCGTGTAGATGCGGGTGTGGATGTGCAGCGTCGGGTTGATGTCGATGCCCTCGCCCGACAGAACGTTGAGGTCGAAGTCCGCCTCGTGGATGTGGTCGGGCGTGACCTCGCCGAATCCGTAGTTGTGGATGTGGAAGAAGAAGGTACTGGCGCCGGGCAGCCGGGCGGTGAAATGGCTGCCCATGCCGGACGGCTGGCCCGACATGTCCATGATGTGGAAGCCGCACAGGAGATCCTGCAGCAGCGCCGCGCGCGGATCGTTCGCCGGCACCGCCCGGCGCTCCGGCATGCGGGTGATCTTGGTCGCCATCTTGGGCCTCCCGGGGCCGATGTCAGGACTGCAGGACGCGCAGCACCGGCTTGAAGATCTTCAGCACCTCCGCCAGCGTGACGCCACGCTTGAGCGTTCTGCCGCCGCCGCGCACCAGGTAGTCGCCGTCGCCGCCGCTGCCGGGGGCGAACTTGACGATGGTGTAGATCGGCTGGGTGCTGGAGTCGCGGTAGATCGAGAACGCGGCGACGCCGGGGCCGTGGTCGATGGCGTAGTCGCGCCATTCGCCCTGCATGACCCGCTGGCTGTAGATCGACAGCATCTGGTTCAGCTCGACGCGGCTGAATACCACGAGCCTGCGGGGGTTTCCCCGGTCGGCCAACCGCACGACATTGGACATGGGCGGTGTGCGTGCCTTCCCTTGCGTGTCCGTTTTGTGAAAGGATTGCCCATTTTCGCGGGGCCGTCCAGCGGCCTTGCGCAGGCGGCGCCGGCCCGCGACAGGTTGACCGGCATGACGCCCGCTGCCGCCGCCGCGGTTTGATTCGACCGCCCCCCGCCTGTATGGTGTGCGCCCGTTGACCCCGGCCCCGGACCGCCCAATTGGCTGACCTGTTTCGCGAAATCGACGAGGAGCTGCGGCAGGAACGCGCCGCCCGGCTGTGGCAGCGCTATGGCAAGTACGCCATCGCCGCCGCCGTGCTGATCGTCCTCGGCGTCGCCGCCTACAAGGGGTGGGAGGAGTACCGGCGCAGCCTCCTGGTCGCCGACAGCGCCCGCTACATGACCGCCCACAACCTGGCCCGCGAGGGCAAGGAGAAGGAGGCGCGCGACATCTTCGCCGTGCTGGAGAAGGAGGGGACCGACGGCTATGCCGTGCTGGCCCGCCTGAGCGACGCCGGCGCCACCGCGCGGACCGGCGACGTCGACGGCGCCGTGGCGCAGTACGACGCGATCGCCAACGACGGCGCGATCGCCCAGCAGATCCGGCACCTTGCCTTGATCCGCGCCGTACAGCTCCGGGTCGACGACCCCAAGGCCGAACCCAAGGCGCTGATCGATCGCCTGGCGCCGCTGGCGGACGCCCGCAACCCGTGGCGCGGCACCGCGCTGGAGACCATGGGCACGCTGGCGCTGCGCGCCGGCGACACCGCCAAGGCGCGCGAGTATTTCACCCGGATCGCCGACGACCTGGAGCTGCAGGAGGGGCTGCGGACCCGCGCGGCGGAACTCCTGGCGACCCTGGGCGGCTGAGCGCATGCGTCGTTTCCTCGCCCTGGCGTGCCTCTGCGTCCTGCTGTCCGGCTGCGCCGACTGGTTCGAAGGGCCGCAGGCGCCGCCGCTGCCCGGCGAACGCATCCCCGTGCTGACGCTTGACCGCAAGATCGACCCGGATCCGCGGATGGCCGACGTCAAGGTGGCGCTGCCGCGGCCGGAGGTGAACCCGGAATGGCCGCAGCCGGGCGGCCTGCCCAGCCACGCGATGCAGCATCCGGAGGCGACCGGCAGGCTGGAGCGCGTGTGGGACGTCGGCGTCGGCCGCGGCGGCTCGTCCGACTCGCAGCTCCTGGCCCAGCCGGTGATCGCGGACGGTCGTGTCTACACGCTGGACGTGCGGGCCGAGGCGCGGGCGTTCGACGCCGCGACCGGCCGGGAAATCTGGCGGCGCGGCCTGGCGCCGCGCGAGGACGACGAGGGCATCCTGGGCGGCGGCATCGCCTTCTCGCGCGGACGGCTGGTCGCCTCAACGGGTTTCGGCGCGGTGGTGGCGCTGGACGCCGCGACGGGCGAGGAGGTGTGGCGCCGGTCGGTCAGCGGACCGATGCGCGCCGGGCCGACGATCTACGGCGACCGCGTCTTCGTCGTGACCATCGCCAACCAGGTCCATGCGCTGTCGATGGACGACGGCCGCGTGCTGTGGTCGAGCGCCGGGATCGGCGAGACCGCCGGGCTGCTCGGCGGCGCCGCGCCGGCGGCCGACGCCGACGTGGTGATCGCGCCGTTCTCGTCCGGCGAGATGACGGCGCTGAGGATGGAGAACGGGCGCACGATCTGGACCGAGTCGCTGACCGCGGTGCGCGCCACCGATCCGGTGTCGGCGCTGTCGCACATCCGCGGCCACCCGGTGATCGACCGCGGCCGGGTGATCGCCGTGAGCCATTCGGGCCGCATGGTCGCGGTCGACCTGCGCACCGGCAACCGGATCTGGGAGCAGGCGATCGGCGGCACCTACATGCCGTGGGTCGCCGGCGACTACATCTTCGTCGTCTCCAACAACGGCGAGCTCGCCTGCGTCTCGCGGCTCGACGGCCGCGTGCGCTGGGTGCAGCCGATGCAGCGCTACGAGAACGAGGAGCGCAAGCGAGACCCGATCACCTGGGCCGGGCCTGTGCTGGTCGGCGACCGGCTGATCGTCGCCGGCAGCAACGGCGAGGTGTGGTCGTATTCGCCCTATACCGGCGAGGCGCTGGGCCGCATCCGGCTGTCCGGGCCCATCTATCTGCAGCCGGCCGTCGCCAACGAGACGGTCTACATTCTGACCGACCGCGCGCAGCTCATCGCGCTCAGGTGATGGCCTTCACGGTCGCCATCGTCGGCCGGCCGAACGTGGGCAAATCGACCCTGTTCAACCGACTGGTCGGCCGCCGCATCGCACTGGTCGACCCGACCCCGGGCGTCACCCGCGACCGGCGCGAGGGCGACGGGCGGATCGGCAACGTCCGCTTCCGGGTGATCGACACCGCGGGACTGGAGGAGGCGGAGACCGGCACGCTGGAAGCCGCCATGCGCGCGCAGACCGAGCGCGCGGTGGAGGACGCCGACCTCGCGCTGTTCATGATCGACGCGCGCGCCGGCCTGACCCCGCTCGACCGCCATTTCGCCACCTGGCTGCGCGCGACAGGCCGTCCGGTCCTGGTGATCGCCAACAAATGCGACAGCGGCTCCGACATCCCGGCGGCCGAGGCCTATGCGCTCGGCCTGGGCGAGCCGATCGCGTTCTCGGCCGAGCACGGCTTCGGCATGCCCGACCTCGCCGCGGCGATCGCCGCCCGCATCCCGGCGGAGAGGCCGGAAGAGGCGGCGGACGAAGCGGAGGCGGCCGAGGACGGGCCGGCGATCGGCACCCCCGAAAGGCCGCTGCAGCTCGCCATCGTCGGGCGGCCCAACGTCGGCAAGTCAACGCTGGTCAACCGGCTGGTCGGCGAGGAACGGGTGATCACCGGGCCGGAGCCGGGCATCACCCGCGACGCCATCGCGATCGCCTGGACGTGGCAGGGCCGCACGATCCGGCTGATCGACACCGCCGGGATGCGCCGGCGCGCGCGGGTGGTGGAGCGGCTCGAGAAGATGTCGGTCGGCGACACGCTGCGCGCGGTGCGCTTCGCGCAGGCGGTGGTGGTGATGATCGACGCCACGGCGCCGTTTGAGAAGCAGGACCTCACCATCGCCCAGCTGGTGGTGGGCGAGGGGCGCGCCCTGGTGGTCGCCGTCAACAAGTGGGACCTTGTCGACGACCCCAGGAAGGCGCTGGCCGCGATCCGCGAGACGCTGGAAGAATCGCTGCCCCAGGTGCGCGGCGTGCCCATCGTCACCCTGTCGGCGCTGACCGGCCGGGGCGTGGACAAGCTGCTGCCCGCGGCCTGGCAGGCGGTGACGCTGTGGCAGCGCCGCATCTCCACCGGCCAGCTCAACCGCTGGCTGGCCGAGGCGGCGGAGCGGCACGCCCCGCCGCTGGTGCGCGGCCGGCCGGTGCGGCTGCGCTACATGACCCAGGTCAAGAGCCGGCCGCCCACCTTCGCCCTGTTCGCCGGCCGCGGCGGCGAGCTGCCGGAGCACTACGTGCGCTATCTGATCAACGGCCTGCGCGAGGCGTTCGACCTGCCCGGCGTGCCGATCCGCATCCTGGTGCGCAAGGGCAGGAACCCCTATGCGGAGGGCGGCGACGGCACTTCTTGAACGCCGTGCGCGGCGCTAGAATGCCCCCGCGAGGTGACCCATGCCGCTGCAGAAGCTCCACCACGTCGCCTACCGCTGCAAGGACGCGCAGGCGACCCATGACTTCTACACCCAGGCGCTCGGCCTGAAATACGCGATGGCGATCGCCGAGGACAACGTGCCGTCCACCGGCGAGCGCAGCCCGTATTTCCATTTGTTCTTCGAGATGGCGGACGGCAGCTACATCGCCTTCTTCGAGGTGCCGGAATCGCCGCCGATGGGCAAGGACCCCAACACGCCGGCGTGGGTGCAGCACCTCGCGCTCGAGGTCGAGGACGAGGCGGCGGTGCTCGCCGGCAAGGCGCGGCTGGAGGACCACGGCGTCGAGGTGCTGGGCCCGGTCGACCACGGCATCTGCAAGTCGATCTACTTCTTCGATCCCAGCGGCCACCGGCTGGAGCTGACGGCGCGCACGGCGACGCCGGCGATGGACGCCGCCAACGAGAAGGCGGCCGCCCCGATGCTGGCCGACTGGACCGCCCGCAAGCGCCGCGAGGGCTGGGCCTGAGACCGCCGCGCCAACCTTCGGGGATCGAGGCTTCCCACCTCACCCTCCCCATCGCTCCGCGATGGGGTCCCACCCTCACCCCCCTAAGAGGGCGGAGAAGGTGGCGCGCAGCGCCGGGGGAGGTGGGCGGCCGCCGGCCTGTCGACTCATCCCTCGCCCGTCACATCGCCTCCCTCGCCGCGTTCCTCGCCGTCGCGCTGCATCTGGCCTTTGCCGCGCTGCCGGTCGCCGCCGTCGCCGGCAGCGCCTTCGCCGCGGCGATCTGCTCGCCGTCGGCCGGCGCGGGCACGGACGATCCCGCGCTGCCGTCGCCGATGCAGCATGGCGCCTGCCTGCTGTGCGCGGTCTGCGCCGGCGGCACGCCGCCGCTTCCGATCCCCGCCTCGGCCGTCGCTGCGACGGAATTCGTCGCCGTTGCCCTCGCCGTGCTCCACCCTGCCGCGGCGTCGACGCCCCAGCAGGCCTGGTCCTCGATCCAGCCGCGCGCGCCGCCCGTCCTCGCCTGACGCGCACCGAAGACAGTTCCCTTCGACATCGAGGACAACATGAAACGGATTGCTTTCTGCGCGGCCGTGCTGGCCGCCGTGACGACCCTGGGCGGCGCGCAGGCCGCCGAGCTCGGCGACATCAAGATCGACCAGCCGTGGGCGCGCGCCTCCGCCGGCGCCGCCAAGTCCGGCGCCGCCTTCGTCACCCTGCGCAACGGCGGCGGCGCGGCCGACCGGCTGACGGCGGCGTCGGCGCCGATCGCCGACCGGACGGAGCTGCACACCCACAAGAAGGAAGGCGACGTGATGCGCATGGTGGAGGTGCCGGCGATCGACCTACCCGCCGGGCAGGAGGTCAAGCTGGCGCCCGGCGGCCTGCACGTGATGTTCATGGGCCTCAAGTCGCCGCTGAAGGCAGGCGACAAGTTTCCGCTCACCCTGACCTTCGAGAAGGCCGGCAAGATCACCGTCGAGGTAGCGGTGCAGCCGATCACCTCGATGGGCGGCGGCGACTCCGGCGGCCACAGCCACGGCGGCCGCATGCACTGACCGCGCGACGCTCCGGCCATGGCGCGGCGGCGCGGCGTGCCGCTATAGTGCGCGTCCGCGTCGGAAGGAGAGAGCCGCAATGGCCGGAGCGTCACGTACCGCACCCAAGATCGCCCGCAACAAGGCGAAGGTCGCCGCGAAAAGGCCGGCGCGTCGCGGCAGCGCGGCCGCTCCCGCATGGATGGACGACGCGGCCGCAGACGCGCCGAGCATGCGGACTTGGATGCGCGACCTGGCGGCGGCCGGCCAGCTCAAGCGGGTCGCCACGCAGGTCGACTGGGACGAGGAGATCGGCGCCATCGCGCGCATCAACCTCGGCCTCGGCGGGCCGGCGCTGGTGTTCGAGAACATCAAGGACCACCGCGACACCCGCTGCACGCGGCTGATGACCTGCGGGCTGGGCACCAAGGCGCAAGTCCTGCTGATGCTCGGCCTGCCGCCCGACACACCCGACCGCGCCATCGTGCGTCACCTGAAGGACGTCTACCGCAAGCCGGTCCCGCCGGTCCGGGTGAAGACCGGCCCGGTGAAGGAGAACGTGCTCAAGGGGAAGGCAATCGACCTCTACCAGTTCCCCGCCGTGAAGTGGCACCCGATGGACGGCGGGCGCTATCTCGACACCTATTGCGGCGTCGTCACCCAGGACATGCGCTCGGGCGGCACCAACGTCGGCATCTACCGCGGCCAGGTGCTGGGCAGGGACAAGATCGGCAAGCTGTTGGTCCCGACGCAAGGCTGGGGCGCGCATTTCAGCGAGCACCGCGCGACCAGGGAGCCGATGCCGGTCGCCGTCGTCCACGGCTGGCACGACGTGATGCCGTTCTGCGCCGGCAGCCCGTTTCCGCAGAGCGTCAACGAGTGGGACATGATGGGCGCCATCCTCGGCGCGCCGGTCAAGCTGGTGAAGTGCGAGACCGTGCCGCTGGAGGTGCCGGCGACCGCCGAGATCGTGGTCGAAGGCTTCATCGACCCGGATCCCGCGACGTTCGAGATGGAAGGCCCGTTCGCCGAGTACCCCGGCTATTCCGGCGGCAAGCCGTCGCCCAAGCCGGTGCTGCGGGTCACCGCGATCACCCACCGCGACGACCCCACCTTGCGCGGCGCGCTGGAGGGTGCGCGGCCGGGCTTCCCGAGCGAGGATTCGCTGCTGTGCTGCTATTCGTGGTCGGCGATCGCGTGGAACATGCTCGACGACTTCGGCGTGCTCGGCGTCACCGACGTGTGGATGCCGCCGGTCGTCACCGGCATCGACATCGTGGTGCAGATCAGGAAGCGCTACCGCGGCCACGCGCAGCAGGTGGCGAACGCGTTGTGGGGGACCTCCGCCGGCCAGTGGTTCTTCAAGAACGTGACGGTGGTGGAGGAGGACGTGGACATCCGCGACCCCGCCGCGGTCGAGTGGGCGATCGCGTTCCGCTGCAATGCCGGCAAGGGCCAGATGCTGACCTTCGGCCCGACTTTCGGCTCGGTGCTCGATCCGTCCACGCCGGTGGAGGAGGCGAACGTGCCCAAGTACGGCACCGGCCTGTGGACGCGCGTCTTGATCGACGCGACGCGGAGCTGGGAGTACGAGCCCAACCCGGGCTGGGGCAACCGACGCTTCCCGCCGGTCAACACGCTGCCGCCGGCGCTGGAGGCGAAGATCAAGGCGCGCTGGGCCGAGTACGGCATCGGCATCCCGTACCTCGACGACGAAAAGCGCGAGACGCTGACGTTCGAGAAGCTGTCGAAGATCCTGCCGGATCTGTAAGGGAGCTGCGCCGTGCGGCGGTCAGCCGCCCGCACCCAGGCAGCCGACGAGCGACTCGCGCAGCCCCCGCATCAGGACGAAGTAGGCGTCGGGGCCGGGCGGGATGGCGGCGCCTTCCGGGTCGAGGACGGCGATGCGCGCCGGGGTGTCCTCGGCGACGGCGGCGACCAGCGGCGGCTGGAACTGCGGCTCGGCGAAGACGCAGCGGGCGCCGAGCTTGACGATGCGGGCGCGCAGCGCGCGCAGCCGCTTGGCCGACGGCCGCTGCTCCGGGCTGACCACCACCGACCCGACCGCGTTCAGCCCGTAACGACGCTCCAGGTACTGGTAGGCGTCATGGAACACGGCGAACGGCGCCGTCCGCACCGGCGCGAGGCCGGCGTCGATCTCGTCCTCCATCGCGCGCAGGCGCGCGATGGCCGCAGCCTCGTTGCGGCGGTAGGCGTCGGCGTTGGACGGATCCACGGACCGCAGCACGCCGGCGACATGGGCGACGATGCGCGCCGCGTTGCCGGGATCGAGCCAGACATGCGGGTCCATGCCGCCATCCGCGTCTTCCGGCCCGCGCTCGTGGTCGTGGCCGTGCGGCGCGTGGTCCTCCCAGGCGCCGCCGGCGCGCGCGGGATACAGGACAAGGTCCGCGTCGTCCATCAGCGTGACGGCGCGCGCGCCCGCCGCCAGCGACGCGAGCGGCCGGTCGAGGAATCCCTCCAGCTCGCGGCCGACCCGGATGACCACGTCGGATTCCGCGATGGTGCGTGCATCCGATGGCCGGAGGGCGTAGGTATGGGGCGATGCGGCGCCCCGCAACAGGAGAGCCGGCTCGCCGACGTCCTTCATCACCGCAGCGACGAGCGAATGGATCGGATTGATCGACACGGCGACCTTCGGGGCGGCAGCGGCCGGCGCGATTGCGGAGGCCGACAGCACGACGGCCGCCGCAAGACCGCGCCCTAGGATCAGGAACACGCCGCTTACTCCGGGTTGTTGCATGATGCGCTCGACGTTATACTATAACAAATTGTGACGGAGAAGCATGTCATGGCGCAGGAGGTGATCGCTTCGTTCCGCGACAGCGAGCACGACCACGCGCGCTGCGTCAGCGACGCACTGGACACCGCGGAGCAGCTGTGCGCCGAGCGCGGGCTGCGCCTGACGCCGATCCGCCGGAGGGTGCTGGAGCTGGTGTGGTCGAAGCACGAGCCGGTGCGCGCCTACGACCTGCTGGAGGACTTGCGCAGCGAACGGCGCCGCGCCGCGCCGCCGACCGTCTACCGCGCGCTCGAGTTCCTGATCGAGAACGGCCTGGTGCACCGCATCGAGTCGCTCAACGCCTTCGTCGGCTGTCCCGGGCCGCGGCGGCCGCATGTCGGCCAGTTCCTGATCTGCCGCAACTGCGCCGCCGTCGCCGAGATGGACGACGCCGCCATCGCCCGGATGATCGCGCGCAAGGCGCAGAGCCTGGGCTTCCAGGTAGAGCGCCAGACGATCGAGGTCACCGGCCTGTGTCCGGAATGCGGACGTGCCGGCACGGCCTGACCCCGCCGACGCGCCGCTCGTCGAGGTTTCCGGCGTCGTCGTCCGCCATGCCGGACGCCTGGCGCTCGACGGCATCGACCTGTCGATCCGTCCCGGCGCCATCGTCACCCTGGTCGGGCCGAACGGGTCCGGCAAGACCACCCTGGTGCGCACCGTCCTGGGGCTGGCGCGGCCCGACGCCGGCACGGTGCGGCGCCGGCCGGGCGTTCGCATCGGCTACGTGCCGCAGGCCTTCCCCGTCGATCCGATCCTGCCGCTCGGCGTGCGCGGCTTCCTGGCGCTGACCGGCGCCTCGCGCGCCGCGATCGACGCGGCGGTCGCGGAGGTCGGGGCGGAAGCGGCGATCGACACGCCGCTCCACGCCGTCTCGGGCGGCGAGCTCAAGCGCGTCGTGCTGGCACGCGCGCTGCTGCGCGACCCGCAGCTCCTGGTGCTCGACGAGCCGACCGCCGGCATCGACGTGGTCGGCCAGAGCGAGTTCTACAAGCTGATCGGGCGCATCCGCGACCGGCGGCGCTGCGGCGTCCTGCTGGTGTCGCACGACCTGCACCTCGTGATGGCGGCGACCGACGAGGTGCTGTGCCTCAACGGCCATGTCTGCTGCCGCGGCCGGCCGGAGGAGGTCAGCGCCGACCCGGCCTACCGCGCGCTGTTCGGCCTCGACGTCGCCCACACGCTGGGGCTCTACGAGCACCACCACGACCACGTGCACACGCACGGCGGTGTGGTGCGCATCGACGCCGCGGCGCATGCCGGTCACGACCACCGCGATCTCGGCGGCGACCACCGGCACCGCGGCCATGGATGACTTCATCGTGCGCGCGCTGGCCGGCGGCCTCGGCGTGGCCGCGGTGGCCGGGCCGCTCGGCTGCTTCATGGTGTGGCGGCGGATGGCCTATTTCGGCGAGACGCTGGCGAACTCCGCGCTGTTCGGCGTCGCGCTCGGCGTGCTGATCGGCATCTCCGCGACGCCGGCGATCGTCGCCGTGTGCCTGGCGGTCGCGGTGGCACTGTTCGCGCTGCAGCGCCAGCGCCGGCTGCCGACCGACACGCTGCTCGGCGTGCTGGCGCATGCCAGCCTGGCCGCCGGGCTGATCGTGACGGCGTTCCTGGAGACGGTGCGCGCCGACCTGATGGCTTACCTGTTCGGCGACATCCTCTCGATGTCGCGGGCCGACATCCTGTGGATCTATGTCGGCGGCGCGCTGGCGCTGGCGTTCCTGGCGGCGACGTGGCGGTCGCTGATCACGCTGACCCTGCACGAGGACCTGGCGCAGGTCGAAGGCGTGCCGATCCATCTGCTGCGCTTCTTCCTGATGCTGCTGTTCGCGCTGGTGGTCGCGGTGGCGATGAAGGTGGTCGGGATCGTGCTGCTGGTGTCGCTGCTGATCATCCCGGCGGCGGCGGCGCGGCGGCTGTCGCGCGGGCCTGCGGCGATGGCGGCGGTCGCGGCGGCGATCGGCTGCGCCGCGGTCGCCGGCGGCCTCGGCGCCTCCATGCAATGGGACATCCCGACCGGCGCGGCCATCGTTGCGACCGCCGCAGTCATCTTCTTCGTCGTGATGGGCCTGCCGGCGCGCCGCGCGGCGTGACGGTCAGGGCAGGATCCGCGCGCCGGTCACGTCGAATGCGCGCGCGAGCGCGTTGAGGCGGCGCTCGACCGCGTCGCCGCCGGGGACGCGGCAGTCCTCCGGCAGGGTCAGGCGCGGCGTGCGGTTGTCGAACTGCAGCCGCGTCCGCCGTAGCATGTCGCGCGCGCCGCCCGAGATCGTGTAGGCCAGCCGCAGCGCGAGGCCGAGCCGGATCGCGTGCCGGGTGGTATCGGGGTCGAGCAAGGCGAGCGCGGGGTCGAGCTGGCGGCCGTCCGGCACCCCCTCGTAGCGGGCATAGGCGGCGACCGCCAGGAACGCCCGGCCCGGATGGTCGAGGCCCACATAGGGCGCGCGCAGCATCGCCAGCATCGCCTGGTCGGCGCGGTAGGCGGGATGGGCGCGCCACTGGGTGTCCGACAGATGGCAGGCCGCCTGGCGCAGCCGCGACAGCGCCAGCGGTTCCTCGGGAAACAGCGGCGCGGTCCAGGTATAGAGGTCTTCGCCGAGCCCGCCGAACCGGCTCTCGCGCGCGCCGGCGTCCATCGCGGCGACGATCAGCGGATCCTTCCCCTGCTCGTGCGTCGGCAGGGTGTCGAACACGTAGCCTTCGCGCAGGCCGTAGGCGGAGAAGACGACGCGCTTGGGCCTCACCCGCCGCAGCAGGCGTTCGAGCACCATGGCGCCCAGCGGCAGCGTCTCGGCGCGCCGCCGCGACAGCCCGGAAAGCTGGGCCAGCGACCGCGGGCCGAGGCCGCGGATCACGCGCGCGAGAGATTCCAGCTCCTTCCGCGGCACGGTGTAGGTGTGGATGATCTGCAGCGGGTAGCCGATCTGGTCCATGCGGATGCGCGCGATCGCGCGCCACACGCCGCCGACCGGGTAGAAGGTGCGGCCGCGGAAGTCGTCGAGCCAGGCGTGGGCGGCAAGCTCCTCGTCCACCGCCCGGACCGTCGCTTCCGGGTCGAGCCGGTACGAATCGAGCAGGCGGAACGGACCCAGCGCCAGGGTCGCGCGCGTGCCCGGCCGGCCGCGGTCGATGCCGACGCATTCCAGGCTGCCGCCGCCCAGGTCGCCGGCCATGCCGTCCGCGTCCGGGATGCCGGCGACGACGCCGAGCGCCGACAGGTGCGCTTCCTCCTCGCCGCTCAGGACGCGCACCGGGTAGCGGCAGATCCGCTCGACCTCGGCAACGAAGGCGGGGCCGTCGGCGGCGTCGCGCACGGCCGCGGTGGCGAACAGGTCGAGGCGCCGCACGCCCATCTCCTCGGCCAGCCGCGTGAAGCGGGCGAGGTTGGGCAGCGCGAGCTCGACGCCTTCCGGGTTGAGCCGGCCGGAGGCCGAGAGCCCGCGGCCGAGGGCGCACTGCACCTTCTCGTTGAACAGCGCGACGAACGCGCGCCACGGCCGGTCGAACACGACAAGGCGGATCGAGTTCGATCCGATGTCGATCACCGCGACCCGGTCGTTTATGCCGAGCCTGCGCGCCACGCCGGCAACACCTCCGCCAGTTTCGTCAGGAGCCGGATTCGGCCGCGACCGGCAGCCGCTTGCCGCGGCGCAGCGCGCTGCCGCGTCCGGACAGGCTCGGGTTGGTCATGAAATAGAGATGGGCATTGAACGACTGCGGCTCGTCGGACGGCGGCAGGTAGCTGCCGTCGGGCTGCAACGTCCAGCTCAGCGCGCCGTCGCGCAGGTTGCTGCCCATCACCTGCTCGAGCACCTGCTTGTGCACGGTCGGGTTCTCAATCGGCACAAGCGTCTCGACGCGGCGGTCCAGGTTGCGCTGCATCCAGTCGGCGGAAGAAACGTAGATCTTGGCCTCCGGCGAGGGCAGGCCGTGCCCCGCCCCGACGCACAGGATGCGGCCGTGCTCCAGGAAGCGGCCGATCAGGCTCTTGACCCGGATGTTCTCCGACAGCCCGGACACGCCCGGGCGCAGGCAGCAGATGCCGCGCACGATCAGGTCGATCTGCACGCCCGCCTGCGAGGCGGCGTAGAGCGCGTCGATGATGCCCGGGTCGACCAGGGAGTTGAGCTTGGCCCAGATCGCGGCGGGCCGCCCGGCCCGGGCGTGCCCGGCTTCCTCGGCGATCAGGCGCATCAGGGTCTCGCGCAGGGTGACGGGCGCGAAGGCGATCTTCTCCATCGCCTCCGGCTTGGCGTAGCCGGTCATGTAGTTGAACAGCCGCGCCGCGTCGCGGCACAGCGACGGGTCGCAGGTGAAGAATGACAGGTCGGTGTAGATCCGCGCCGTCACCGGGTGGTAGTTGCCGGTGCCGAAATGGGCGTAGGAGCGCAGGCCCTGCGTCTCGCGCCGCACCACCAGCGAGACCTTGGCGTGGGTCTTGAGCTCGATGAAGCCATAGACCACCTGGACGCCGGCCTGCTCCAGGTTGCGCGCCCAGCGGATGTTGCGCTCCTCGTCGAAGCGCGCCTTGAGCTCGACCAGCGCGGTGACCGACTTGCCGGCTTCCGCCGCCTCGGCCAGCGCGTGGACGATCGGCGAATCCTCGCTGGTCCGGTAGAGCGTCTGCTTGATCGCCACTACCTGCGGGTCGGCGGCCGCTTGGCGCAGGAACTGCACCACCACGTCGAAGCTCTCATAGGGATGGTGAACGACGAAGTCCTTCTGCCGGATCGCGGCGAAGCAGTCGCCGCCGAAATCGCGGATGCGCTCAGGGAAGCGCGGGGTGTAGGGCGGGTAGAGCAGGTCCGGCCGCTCGTTGGTGATGATCTGGCTGGTCTCCGACAGCCCGATCATGCCGTCGACCGGGAACACGTCGCCCGGGTTGACGTGGAGCTGGCGGATGACGAACTGGCGCAGCTCATCGGGCATGTCGGCGTTGACCGTCAGCCGGATCACCGAGCCGCGCCGGCGCCGCTTGAGCGCGGACTCGAAGACGCGCACCAGGTCCTCGGCCTCTTCCTCGATCTCGATGTCGCTGTCGCGCAGCAATCGGAAGTAGCCCAGCGAGGCGACCTGGAAGCCGGGGAACAGTCGGTGCAGGTTGAGGAAGACTGCGGTCTCCAGGGCGACATAGCGAATGTCGGGGCCGGGCAGGCGGATGAACCGCCGGGCGGTGACGGGCAGCGCGATCAGGCCGGTGATCTCGCGGCCGTCCTCGGTGCGCAGCAGCTTCAACACCATGCTGAAGCCATAATTGGGGATGAACGGGAACGGGTGGGCCGGGTCGATCGCCACCGGCGTCAGCAGCGGAAAGATGTTGTCCATGAAGTGCTGCGCCAGCCACTGGCAGTCGGCGACGGGCAGCTCGTTGACGTCGAGAAGGGTGACCCCGGCGTCGCGCAGCTCCAGACGCAGGCTGCGCCAGCAGCGCTGCTGGTCCTGCATCAGGCGCACCGCGCGCTGGTTGACCGCGGCGAGCTGCTCGGCCGGACTGCGGCCGTCGTCGCTCAGCGTGCTGACGCCGGCGCGCACCATGCCCATCAGGCCGGCGACGCGGACCATGTAGAACTCGTTCAGGTTGCTGGCGGAGATCGACAGGAAACGCAGGCGCTCGAGCGGCGGTGTGGTCGGCCGCGTCGCCTGGGCCAGCACGCGCTCGTTGAAGGCGAGCCAGGAAAGCTCGCGGTTGATGAAGCGCTGCGGCGCCCCGGGCGCGATCGAGGGTTCCGTCGCGGCCATGTCGGCAATGCTGTCCACGACCCTGGATTCGTCCATCATTCGACCTGCAACAAGGAGCACCCGAGTCTACACGGGAGGAATTAAGATGTCATGACGCGCCCGCGGCGGCGCAACCACCGGCGGGATTGCGGTGACGAAGACGATACTCCTGTTGCGCCACGCCAAGTCGAGCTGGCCGGCGGCCGACGCGGCCGACTTCGACCGGCCGCTGGCGCCGCGCGGCCGCGCCGCCGCGCCGGTCATGGCCGGGCTCATGCGCAGCCGCGGCTGGCGGCCCGAGCGCGTGCTGTGCTCGGCGGCGGCGCGCACGCGAGAGACCTGGGCGCTGATGGCGCCGACATTCGGGAGCAAGGTTCCCGTCCGCTATGTGAAGGAGCTTTACCTGGCACCGCCCGCCCGAATTCTCCGCCGGCTGCGCCGGCTGCCGGACACGCTGGGGACGGTCCTGGTGATCGGGCACAACCCCGGCCTGCAGGAGTTGGCGGCCGGGCTGGCCGCCATGGGCGATTCGCGCGCGATCGAGCGCCTCAACCGCAAGTTCCCGACCGCCGCGCTCGCCGTCATCGCCAGCGAGGCGGCGCATTGGTGCGACCTGGGACCTGCAACGCTCGCCGCATTCATTCGGCCCAAGGATCTGGCGCAGGAAGAAGCTCACGCGTCCCAGAACGGCTTCGACTTGCGGTAGGTCCGCCAGACGTCGGGGAAGCGGGCGAGCCCGATCTCGGCGCGCGCGGCCTCCCATCCGGTGACGATCGCGGCGGCACGGCCGGCCGGAGGGCCGTCGCCCCGGCCGGCCTGCGCGTCGAGCGCGTCGAGCAGGCGTTCCGCGCCGATCGTGTCGGTGATGCCGCCGAGCGCGTCCTGGATTTCGGCGAGCGCCCGGGCATAGCGCTTCGGCATCCGCTTGGCATAGAGGTCGCGGAAGAACTCCACCGCGTAGCGCAGCTTCTTCGCGCGGATGCGCACGTCGTGCAGGTCGTTCAGCGACAGCTCGGCGTGCTTCTTGCCGACCCGGCGCAGCCGGCGGTCGTAGCGGGCCAGCACCCGATCCGCCAGCACGTCCACCGGGGTGTCGGCGCCGACGTTGCCGTCGCGCGCCGCGGTCGCCCACCCGCCGTCCGCCATCCAGCGCTCCAGGCGGAGGAGGAGGGCGGTGTAGCGGCCCGACGAGACGGCGGTGCGGGCCGCGGCGTAGGCGGCGTCGCGCGCGCCGCGCGCATGCTCGCGCAGCTCGGGCAGCCCCGGCTCGCCGGGCAGGCGCTGGACCAGCCGGTCGATCGTGTCGTCGAGGAAGACGTCCCATTCCCGCGCCGGGCCGAGGGCATGCTGAAGCCACCGCAGCTCGCCGCGCAGGAAGTTGTAGGGCTCTTCCGCCAGCACCGACTTGAAGGTGGCGAGCAGCGCGCGCAGCCGGCGCAGGGCGACGCGCATCTGGTGGACGCCCTCCGGGTCGCTGCCATTGAGGAGCACCGCCTCGTTGGCCCGAAGCTGCTCCACGCAGTTGCGCGCCAGGGCCGCCAGCGCCGCGCCGGCATCCATCCCGGACTTCAGGTGGGCTGCCTTGGCGCGCACCGGCGCCGGCGGCGGCTCGTCGCGCACCAGGGCGAAGCCGCGGGCGGCCTTCGACTGGCCCTCGAGCCGGAACGGCGCGACGTCCAGGAGCGCGAGCGCCAGGTCGTACAGCCTGATGGCCGGCCCGGACTTGATCTCCAGCTCGACCTCGCAGATCGGGGTCGTCTTGTCGCCCGCGGCGAGGGTGCCGAAGTCCACGGCGACCTCAATCTGCGCGTCCTCCAACCGCACGAGGCAGGTGCGGCGCCGCACGATTGTCGTGAACAGCGGCCCCAGCCGGTCGAACGCGCCCTCGGCGCGAAGCGCGGCGACCGTATCGTCCATCGGCAGCACGGCGGGATCGGGCGCGTCGGTGCGCACCCGGGCCTCGTGCTCGCGGCTGGTCTGCATGGCGTCGCCGCCATCCTGCGGGATCTTGAGCGTCTGGACCCGATTGCGGCCGGCGTGGCGGACGCGCAGCGCGAGGCCGCGCTGCCAAAGGGCGTAGTCCGGGGTGTCGAAATAGGTGGTGCGCAGCCGCTGCGTCCGCCACGGCTCGACGGCAAGTTCCTGCAGCAAAGGCGCTGCCGTCAGCCGCCTCGCATCTTTCGGCGAGGCGGCAAGTTTCAATTCGATCTCTTGAGGCATCGGACAGAAGACGGGTGAACCAGACGAAGACCATACCCGACGCGGTGGCCGGTGTCTCGGGCTTCGTGGCACGCAGATTTCTGTTACTGATTTATGACATACTCATTACATGCCGTCGACGCCTATCGCGGTCGTGGCGCCTCTGATTACGACATCATGTTCCCACGAAGCGTGCGCAGCAGGCGCTTCAAAGTCTGCTGATCCGTCTTGGTCAACCGTCCGGTTCCCTGGCGGTTGACCGCCTCGATCTCGGGCTTGGCGACGTCGAAGGCGCGGCGTCCCTTGTCGGTGAGGAAAACGTTGATCTTCCGCGCGTCGTACGGATTGGCCACGCGGCGCACCATGCCCTTGCGCTCGAGCCGGTTGATCGCCGCGACGGTCGTCGGGCCTTTCATCATCACGCGCTCCGACAGCTCGCGCTGGGTGAGTCCGTCTTCCTCCCACAGCGCACGCAGGAACGGCCACAGTCCGAAACTGAGTCCGTGCCGGTTGATGCGCTGGGTGAAGATGCGGGTGAACGCGCGGCTGGTATCCCACACCAGGAAGCCGATCGTATCCTCGGGCGCGAAACCCTTCTCCGATTTCGGCTGGCGTGGCGGCGTGGCGCCGTTGCGTTTCGTGGCGGCCGATGCGGGTTTGGTCGTCTTTTTTCGTAGCTGAGCCATTGGACTGCTGAATGCCGTTCGCCGTTCCGGTTGAGTTTGACAATGCCGAATGATCGCAGGGATAATTCGTTCTGTTAGATACCTAACAGAAGACGCCCGCCCGCAAAAGGGCAAGCGCGCGTTTCACCAGTGGAGGCGATCGTGGAATACCAGACGATTCTCGTCGACTTCGACGATGGCGTTGCGACGGTGACGTTGAACCGCCCCGAGAAGAAGAATGCGATGAATCCGAAGCTCCATTACGAAATGACCGACGCGCTGGAGAAGCTGCGCTACGAGCCCAGAGCGCGCGTTCTGGTTATCACCGGCGCGGGCGACGCGTTCTCAGCCGGGATGGATCTCAAGGAATATTTCATGGAAGCGGAGAAGGACCCTGCGGAACACGATCGTGTCCAGCGGCTGGCGCTGGAATGGCGCGGCCGCACCATCCGGCATTTTCCGAAGCCCACCATCGCGATGGTCAATGGCCACTGCTTCGGCGGCGCGTTCACCATCGTGGAGGCGTGCGACCTCGCGGTCGCGGCCGAGGATGCGAAGATGGGATTGTCGGAGATCAACTTCAAGATGTTCCCCGGCGGCACCGTCTCGAAGTCGATGGGCAACCTGCTGCGGCCGCGCGACTACCTGCTGTACGCGCTGACCGGCCGTCCGTTCGACGGTCGCGTCGCGGCGCAGATCGGCTTCGTCAACTACGCGGTGCCGCGCGCGGCGCTGCGCGAGGACGTAATGAAGCTGGCGCGCGAGATCGCGGCGAAGGATTCCTCGGCGCTGCAGCAGACCAAGGAAACCTATCGCTACTCGCTCGACATGGACTGGGACACGGCGATGAACTACTCGATCGCCAAGGTGGCCGAGCATACCAGGCGTCAGGACGACGCCTTCCGCAAGGACGGCATCAGCGATTTCCTGGGCCACAAGTACAAGCCCGGCCTCGGCGGTCACGAACAGGTGAAGAAGTAGGCCGGGCCGGCGCCATGAACGTCTTCATGTTCCACCTGATGCCGTATGCCCACCTCGACATGAAGGAGACCGAGGGGCGGCGCAGCGTGTGGGTGGATTTCCCCAACGCGCTGTTCGACCCGGTGAAGGGGCATGCGCTCTACAACCGCTATCTCGACGAGCTGGAGATGGGCGCGGCCTGCGGCTTCGACGGCATCGCGGTCAACGAGCACCACCAGAACGCCTACGGGCTGATGCCGTCGCCGGTCGTGATGGCGTCCGCCCTGTCGAGGCGAACCGACAAGAAGATCGCGATCCTGGGCTCGGCGTTCGGCCTGCGCGAGCATCCGCTGACGCTCGCCGAAGAGCACGCGATGATCGATTGCATCACCGGCGGCCGACTGGTCACCGGCATGGTGCGCGGCATCGGGGCGGAATACTACTCGCTCGCCGCCAATCCGGCGTTCTCGCTGGAGCGCCACATCGAGGCGGCCGACTTGGTCGTCCAGGCGTGGACGCGGCCGGGTCCGTTCGCGTTCGAGGGCAAGCATTTTCACTTCGAATACGTGAACGTGTGGCCGCGGCCGTACCAGCAGCCGCACCCGCCGATCTGGTGCCCCTCGCTCGGTTCGGGCGAAACCATCGAGTGGGCGGCCGACCCGGCGCGGCGATACGTCTACCTGCAGAACTTCTCCAACTTCGGCGCGGTCCGTCGCTACCTCGATCTCTATCGCGAGGTGTGCGAGAGCCGCTACGGCTACGCCGCCGCCTCGACCCAGATCGGCTGGGCGGCGCCGACCTACGTCGCCGACACCGACGCCCAGGCGGTTGCCGAGGCCGGGCCGCATCTGGAGGTGCTGTTCAACAAGCTGCTGCGGCTGTCGTTCGAGCAGCTGTTCCCGCCCGGCTACCTGACGTTCGAGTCCTACAAGCGCGTCGCGCAGCACAAGCGCACCATCCTCGGCGGGCTGACCATCGAGACCCTGATGGACCAGGGCATCGTCCTGGTCGGCAGCCCCGACACGGTGCGCAGGAAGATCGCCGCCTGCCACCACGAGGCCGGCTTCGCCAACCTGGTCTGCCTGATGCAGTTCGGCACCCTGCCGCACGACAGGACGGCGCGGAACATCGAGCTGTTCGCGCAAGAGGTGCTGCCGGCCATCCAGCCGCTCGGCGACCGCGACTACCGCGGCTTCGAGGCCAAGGGCCTGGCGGCGGAGTAGGCCGACCGCGGCGCACGAAAAGTAAGGGGAGAGAGAGCATGCTGGCTGAGCTGCAGTTCAAGGGGGCGCCCGTCATCGTCACCGGCGCGGGGTCCGGCATCGGGCAGTCCAGTTGCGAGGTGCTGGCCGAGCTCGGCGCCACGCTGATCCTGGTCGGCCGGACGGCCGCCAAGCTCAAGGAGACCGAGGCGCTGGTCGCCAAGTACGGCGTCGCCTGCGAATCGCACGAGGTCGACGTCGCGGTCGAGGACCAAGTCCTGGCGCTGCACCGGGCGGTGGCCGCGCGCCACGGCCACATCAAGGGCCTCGTCAACAACGCCGGCACCAACTTCGTGAAGAAGCTTGGCGATCTGGAGACGGCCGACTGGAACCGCATCATCGCGATCGACCTGACCAGCATCTACTACATGTGCAAGGCGTTCATCCCGATGCTGCTGAAGGCGCCGGGCGGCGGGTCGATCGTCAACGTTGCCTCGACGTTCGGCGTGATCGGCAGCCCGGAGATGCCGGTCTACTGCGCGGCGAAGGGCGGGGTGATCTCGCTGACCCGCCAGCTCGCGGTCGACTACGGCAAGCAGGGGCTGCGGGTGAACTCGCTGTGTCCCGGCCCGACCCTGTCGCCGCGGGTGCGCGGCTATCTGGAGCAGCGCCTGGTCGATCCCGAGGCGACGCGGCGGCTGACCCTGCTCGACCGCCTCGCCGAGTGCCGCGAGGTCGCCAACGCTGCGGCATTCCTGGTCTCCGACGCCGCGTCCTACGTGCACGGCACCGCGATGGTGGTGGACGGCGGCCAGACCGTGCATTGACGCGATGCCGTCGCGGCGGTGCGCGCGGAGTCACTCTACCGTTTTCGATGGAATGGGAATGGGGCCGGCTGTGTGTCCGCCGCGGCAGCCTGATCCTATGCCGGGATGATCATGGCGATGCCTCGGCTCTCTCGAGTGCCGCCGACGGAATTCGCGTCCAAAGGGCGAGGCGGCGTGCCAGATACGGGTACGCCCGGCACATTTCGACCAGTGCCCGCTGCCCAGCACGCCAACGGCTTGCCGTCTGCACCGCACAGGCCAGACGGATCTGCAGGCTGATATCGGTCCGGACCTGGTGGTGGAAGGCCAGGCTTGAGTCGGGCCTCGCGAGGTGGAAGGAGGCTGCGAGGCGCGCACTGTGCAGGGCGATCGCCATGCCATCGCCCGTCAGGGACGGGATGACGCCGACCTGATCGCCGAGGCGGAACAGACCCTGCGAATCCGAACGTTGGGGCCGATGGAGAAATCCGTAGGGGATCGGGTACACGGCCGATGGCTGACCGAGCGGTGCCGCCGCGCCGTCAAGACGCGCCGCCATGGGCGGGGCCTCCCGGCACAACTCCGCGAGCAGGACTTCCCAGCGCCGGCCGGCTCGGTCGAAGCGGCTCCGCGTGACGATCAGGCATAAATTGGCCTGCCCGCCCTCGACGAGCTGCAAGCCGGCATAGCCGCCCTCGAACAGCACGATCTCGACGATTCCATCCAGGGCGGCGCGCTGTTGTGCCGTCAGGTCGAGATGGGTCTTGAACGCAATGAAGTCGTCGCTGGTGCGGGCGCCCAAGCGCCTGGCTCCCCTGATGTCGTGCTTGCCGCTTGCCAGGAACACGCTGCGAGCCCGGATCGCGCCGAGGCGACCCGCGTCGAGGCTGAATCCCGCCGGAGCGGCGACGAGGGAGCGCGCGGGCGCCCCGCGCTCGAGGCGCGCACCCGCACGCACGGCCTCCGCGCGCAGCGCCTCGTCCAGGACCTTCCGGGAGAGTCCACGGCCAGTGAAAGGCAGCGCGACCTCTGCGACCGCGCGGCGGTGCACGAGGCGAAGAGTCGTGATCCGGGTCGCCCCGTGTCGGTCGATATCGACTCCGAGGCGAGCGAGCTCGGCCTGGGCCTCAATGCTGAGGAACTCGCCGCAGACCGCATGCCGGGGGTGCGGGTCGCGCTCGAGCATCAGCGGCGCCAAGCCCGCTCTGGCGAGCCGGCAGGCGACGGCGGATCCGGCCAGTCCTGCACCGATCACCACGGCGTGCTCAAGGCGCGCACCGCCGCTCATCGGATACGGCTTACGCTCAGACGAAACGGCACGTGCCAACGGATCTCGACGGCCGCAGGGTCCTGGCCGGCGGCAGCGAGCGACCGCTGCCAATCCTGCCGCCGAAAGCTCCGCGCGATGGATACCGGGCCGTCATGCCGGACGAAACGGTGCCAACCCGCGAGGCGAGACAGCAGCCCGAAAGCATGCAATGGGATCGCGTGCCGGTGAAGATCGCAAATGAGCCAACCCCGCGTGGCCGTCCGCTCCATCCACTGGATGAACGCGACGAGGGCCTCATCGGAAAGGTGGTGGGTCATTTGCGATGCGATCACGAAATCAAAGCGACATCCGGGGTCGGCCGCAAACACGTCGCCGGTACGGAAGTCGATCGTCATGTCCGCTGGCGTCGCGGCGCGCGCAATCGGTTCGCTCATGGGGTTGAGATCGAGTCCGACGAGGTCGAGCACGAAGCCTCGTCGGCGACTCCAGGCGCAGACCGCCCGCAGCACATCTCCGTAGCCGTAGCCGACATCGAGGAGAGAGACGCGCTCTCCCGGGCGGACCTGGGACATCGCGCGCTTGAGCCAGTGCAGGATCGGTCGGCGGGTGAGCGTGACGGTGTTTACCTTGGCGAGGTCCCGCAGGCAGCGGCGATACTCCTCGACACCGACCGGCTCGGTGTCCATGAGTTCGGTCGCGGCGCTCCGGCGCCCGAGATCATGCGACGCGAAGGCACTCATGCCACGAGTCGAAAGCGGAAGGTCTCGGCCACCAGGCCGGGGCCGAAAGCCAATGCGACGCCGTTCGACTCCAGGGGGGCCGTACGCATCATCCGCTCAAGCACGAACATGAGGGTCGCCGAGGACATATTGCCGTAGTCTCGCAGCACGTCGCGCGACCAGCAGAGTGCGTGCGGATCGAGCTCGAGCGCCTGCTGAACGGCGTCCAGGATCGTGCGTCCACCTGGATGGACCGCCCAGAGGACGACATCGTCCCTGGCGTTGGCATCCAGGAGGCCCTGGCTGTCGTTGCGGCGGAGCTCCTGGCGCAGGGCCCTGCCGATGCGCGATGGAACCTCACCCGACAGCGTCATCTCGAAGCCGGAATCGCCGATCGACCAGGTAAGCAGGTCTTCGGAATCCGGGATCGTGGCACACCGGAAGTCGTCCAGGACGATGCCGTTCGGCTCGGCGGTGACGAGGCTCGCCGCGCTGCCGTCACCGAACAGGAGATAACCGAGCATTTTCTCCAGTTCGGCACTGTCCTGAAGGTGCAGGGTGCAGAGCTCCAGGTTGACGATGAGCACGCGCGCAGAGGGCTCCGACCGGACGGTGTGACGCGCGAGCCGCAACGCGTTCACGGCGGCCGAACAGCCCATGAAACCTACGAGGGTGCGCTCGATCGAGGGGTTGAGCCGGAGCCGCTTGGTGAGCTGGTGGTCGAGCCCCGGCGCACCGAAGCCGGTGCAGGATGTGACGATCAGATGCGTGATCCCGGACCGTTCACCGTCGATCCCAAGCGCATCGAAGGCGCGCACCGCCAGCTCAATCGCCCGCTCCTCGTAGAGTTTCATGCGATCGGCAGTTGTCGCGAAGTGGCCGGGACGATAGAAGCCGTCGCGGTCGGCGGCGAGCGCTGGCGTTTCGCCCGGCTCGAAGTAGGAATACCGGTGCTCGATCTCGGCGCGCTGGGCCATGCGCTTGAACAGGAGCCGCGATTTTGGCTCGGGCAGCATGTGATCGACGAAGCGTATGAAGGAGGCATGAACGTCGTTATCGGGAACCGCGGTTCCGATCCGGTTGATGTAGGCGGCGGTCATTTGCGCGTTCTTTCGAAGGCTACGGTGAAGCACCACGCTGCAAATCAGTTGGGGTGTCGGTGATCGAACGTCATGTGGCCATGACGCACATTCATCCGCGGGCGTGCACACGTTGCGCAGCGTGCGCGACTCTTGCCGGGCCGGACCCGCGACCGGCCCGTGGCCCAGGCTGAGAAAAAAGGCGGTTTCGGTCCCGATCCGCGCCCCGCAGCGGCGCAGCGGACGACTCCTGGCCGTTCGGATCACGATTCCGAGATTGGGTTAGTTCGATCCGCACCATTCCCTGGCTCGGGCGCCGGCCTGGCTAAGGGCCGTCCGAATGGGGCCGACATTTCCCGCCCGGTTCGACGGCCGGCCGGCCGCCGAGGAATGCCGTCCGATTGCGCGGCACGGCGATTGGGATCGAAGGGCGCCGGATCGTTCATTGAAAATTAAAATCGGTTAACTTCTATTAATGAGCACGTTATTTGCCAGAGTTGCCGGTTCGCTCGCCTTCCGCCAATATTGGAATGGAACTGGGGTGGGGGTATTTCCGATGTCGTGGCGTTTTGTCTTGGCGGCCGTAGCGGCATGGGGGCTGGCCGCGCCGCTTGCGCAGGCGCAGGAGCTGCGCATGGCCAGCGCCTTCGACGGCAGGCTGGCGGTGTCGGAGCGGGTGGTCGCCGACTTCGCGCAGCGGCTGCGCGAGGCGTCCAGCGGCCGGCTGACGTTGCGGGTCGCCGGGCCCGACGTCGTTCCGGTGGCCGAGCAGTTCGACACGGTGGCCAAGGGGCTCTACGACTTCCTGTTCACGACCCAGGCGCATCACGCCGGCGTCACCTCGCTCGCGCTCGGCATCTACGCGACGCGGCCCGACCCGGCGGGCTGGCGCGAGAACGGCCTGTTCGATGCGGTGGACAAGGACTACGAGCGCCACAAGCTCAAGCTGGTCGCCGCGGTGTTCGGGGAGAACGCGGAGACCGGCGCCTTCCAGATCGTGCTGCGCCGGCCGATCGGTCCGACCGGCGACCTGACCGGCCTCAAGATCCGCGGCAACCGCAACTACCAGCCGCTGATCGAGGCGCTGGGCGGCATCGTCGTGCTGATGCGCGACGACGACATCCGCGGCGCGCTGGAAGGCGGCATCATCGACGGCGCCGCGTGGCCGATCGGCGGCGCGCTCGACTGGCGCTGGCACGAGGTGGCGCGCCACATGGCGCGCCCGGCCTTCGGCCACCGGGTCTACATCCTGGCGGCCAGCCTGGACCGCTTCCGCCGCCTGCCCGCCGCCGACCGCACGCTGATCACCGAGATCGGCAAGCGGCTGGAGGTGACCGGCATGGCGGCGATGGAGGAACAGGTTCAGGCAGACCTCGCCCAGCTCAAGGCGCTCGGCATGCAGGAGACGGCGTTCGACGGGCCGAAGTTCGCCAACGCACTGGCGCGGTACTACGACGGGCTGTGGGCCACCGCGGCATCGAACGCGTTCTCGGCCGAATCCGCGCGCGCCCTGCGCGAGACGGCGCAGAAGGCCGGGCTCGCCAACTAGGCGTTCAGTCCATCCGCTCGCCGCCGTCGATGCCGATCACCGTGCCGGTGATGTAGCTGGCCAGCGGACTCAGCAGGAACGCGATCGCCGGGGCGATCTCGCGCGCCTCGCCCAGTCGGCCCATCGGGATGATGCGGGAACGGGCGCGGCGGGCCTGCTCGATCTCCTCGGCGGTCATGGTGCCCCGCCACAGCGGCGTGTCGATCGGCCCCGGCGCGACCATGTTGGCGCGGATGCCGTCGGCCGCCTTCTCGCGCGCCAGCGACTTGGTGAAGGCGAGGATCGCGCCCTTCGCCGCGGCATAGTGGGCGGCGTCCGCCTGGCCGCGCAGCGCGTGCAAGGACGTGGTGTTGACGATCGCGCCGCGGCGGCGCGCCAGCATGCCCGGCAGCACGGCGCGGCAGGTGCGGAAGGTGCCCTCGGCGTGGATGCGCAGCATCTGCGCCCAGTCGTCGTCGCCGATCGCCTCCACCTTGCGCACCTGGTAGATGCCGGCGCAGTTGACCAGGCCGTCGACGGGCCCGAGCTGCGCCTCGACCGCCGCGACCGCCGCGGCGACGCTGCGCGGGTCGGTGACGTCGAGCGCGAGCGGCGCCGCCTTGCCGCCCGCGTCGCGGATGGCGGCGGCCGTCGCCGCGGCCTTCGCCTCGTCGCGGTCCGCCGCCGCGACCTGCACGCCCTCGCGGCCCAGCAGCAGCGCCGTCTCGCGGGCGATCCCGCTGCCTGCCCCGACGATCAGGCACACCGTCCCAGTCAATCCGAGGTCCATCGTCCGATCCTTTGCTGTGCGGCCTGTGGCCGCCCCCTCCCCCAACCCCCTCCCGCGAGGGGAGGGGGCTTCAAACCTGCTCCCCCTCCCGTCGCGGGAAGGGGCTGGGGGGAGGGGGCGCGCGTCAGCGCGAAGAGGCGGGCGCTACTCCGCCGCGACCCGCATCGCCGGCTTCGCCGACTTCACCTTGATGCCGTAGAAGCGCGCCGGGTTGTGCAGCAGGATCTTCTCCTTCTGCTTGGCCGAGATGTCGGTGCGGTCGGCGAGCTCGGCACCGGAGCCCTCGCGCGCCTCCAGGTGCGGCATGTCCTCCGACACCATCACGTTGCCCTCGCCGAGATAGGCGAGCGTCTCCGGCAGCAGGCGCTCGTCGGCCTCGGCGGTGACGTAGATGCGGTCCTTGTACTCGATCGCCGGCTTCCTCGTGATCTTGTCCAGCCCGAACGAGGAGCGGAAGAACTCCGCCACCGGGTAGTAGTGGGTCATGCGGTCGAGGTACCACGGCAGCCAGCCGCAGCCGCCTTCCAGGAAGACCACGCGCAGCTTCGGGTGGCGGTCGAGGATGCCGCCGCCGGCGAAGCTGTAGAAGCCGATCAGCAGCGGCAGGGTGAACGACACGTTGAGCGAGCTCGAATGCTCGTCGCACATCATGCGCAGCGAGTCGGTCGGCCAGCCGA
>JBFWQM010000050.1:0-26578 GCA_050249455.1 Rhodospirillaceae bacterium
CCGATCCTGCGCGACAAGCGCGTGCTTCAGTTCGCGCCGGAAGGCTACTTCAAGGCAGCGTGGTTCAAGCAGTTCGACTACTCCGCGTACGGCAAGCACAACTCCTATGACATGATGGATATTCCGCTTGCCGAAGGCGCATTCGACGCCGTGATCTCCAATCATGTGATCGAGCATGTCGCGGACGACGCACGCGCCCTGTCCGAATGCCTGCGCGTCGTCGGCGTCAAGGGCTTCGTCCACGTCATGGCGCCATCGCCGACGCAGTCGTATGCGACCGAGGACTGGGGCTTCGCCGACCCGGGCCGCAACGAGCATTACCGAAACTACGGCGCCGACATGGGGCGCAGGCTGTGCCAGCGCGTGCCGGGCGCACTGGGCATGGGGGTGGTCGGGCTCGATCCGGCCACGATGTCGGCGGAAGCGATCTTCTTCTTCTCCCGCAGCGAGGGCACGCTGCGGGAGCTGGCGGCGCCCCTGTTGCGCGCGCAGTTCGGCTGCGTCGCCATATGACGGCGGGCGACGGCCGGCGGGATCAGGTGGAATATCTGGAAATAATTGGTCGGAGTGAGAGGATTTGAACCTCCGGCCCCTGCCTCCCGAAAGCAGTGCTCTACCAGGCTGAGCTACACTCCGACCGGAGCGGGGGTTATAGCGCCGGGCTTTCCGGTTTGCAAAGGGTGACGATGCAGGGGAGCGGATTTGCCGCTCAGTAGGCGCGGGCGACCGCGAAGTCGAGCGCCTCGGCCAGCGCGCGGCGTTCCGGGCGGTCGGGCAGGGTGTCGAGCGACTGGCGCGCGGCGGCGGCGTAGCGGCGGGCGCGGTCCATCGTGGCGGCCAGCGCGCCGCAGCGCTCCAGCAGCGCGACGCAGCGCTTGAGGTCGCCCTTCTTCTGCTCCAGGTCCTCCAGGGTGCGGCGCAGGAAGCCGCGCGATTCCGCGTCCGCCTGCCGGAAGGCGAGGATGACCGGCAGGGTGATCTTGCCTTCGCGGAAGTCGTCGCCCACCGTCTTGCCGAGCGTCGCCTGCTGCGCCGAGTAGTCGAGCACGTCGTCGATAAGCTGGAACGCCATGCCGAAATTGTGCCCGAACGCCTCCAGCGCGCGGCGCTCCGCCACCGGGCGGTCGGCGACCACGGCGCCGATCTCGGCGGCGGCGGCGAACAGCTTGGCGGTCTTGGCGCGGATGACCTCCAGGTAGTCGTCCTCGGTGGTTTCGGTGTCGTTCGCCGTCATCAGCTGGAGCACCTCGCCCTCGGCGATCACCGACGAGGCCTTGGACAGGATCGCGAGCACCTCAAGCGAGCCGTCCTCCACCATCAGCTCGAAGGCGCGGCTGAACAGGAAGTCGCCGACCAGCACGCTGGTCTTGTTGCCCCACAGCGCGTTGGCCGACGACGCGCCGCGGCGCAGCACGCTCTCGTCCACCACGTCGTCGTGGAGCAGGGTGGCGGTGTGGATGAACTCGACGCAGGCGGCGAGCCCCACGTGGCGATTGCCGTCGTGGCCGCACAGGCGGGCGGACGCGAGCGTCAGCATCGGGCGCAGCCGCTTGCCGCCGGCGGCGATGAGGTGGCTCGCCACCTGCGGGATCAGGTAGACCGGGCTCTTCATCCGCTCCAGGATGACCGCGTTGACCTTGGCGAGGTCGTCGGCCACCAGCCGCGTCAACAGGTCGAGCGACGGCGCCCGCGGCTCGCCGCGGTCGCCATCGAGGTTGACGACGACGCTCACTGCGGCATCTCCCGTTCTTGACGCATCGAATCGGCGGAGGCCATAAGCATAGTGGACCGGCCCGGCCGGTCAAGTTGCGCCGGACTCAGGGCGATGAAAGAGCTGTTGCGCACCAACGATCCCGTGCTGCTGTCGTGGGTCCAGGTCCTGCTTCGCGGCGAGAACATAGAGTCGTTCGTCCTCGACGGCCACACCAGCGTGCTGGAGGGCTCGGCCGGCGCGATCTTGCGCCGTCTGGTGGTCGCCGACGAGGACAACGCGCGGGCGCGGCAATTGGTCACTGAGGCCGGGCACGGAGCGCAGCTTGTCTGAGCCCGCGCCCGCCGCGGCGACGGAAGACCGCCTGCTCGACGGCCAGCTCGTGCTGCGCCAGCCGCGCGACGGGTTCCGCGTCGCCATCGATTCCGTGCTGCTCGCCGCTGCCGTCCCCGCCGCGCCGGGCGAGCTGGTGCTGGAGCCGGGCGCCGGCACCGGGGCGGCCGCGCTGTGCCTGGCGCGCCGCGTCGCCGGCGTGCGCGTCGTCGGCCTGGAACGGCAGGCCGACCTCGTCCGGCTGGCGGGCGAGAACGTGCGCGCCAACGGCCTCGCCGGGTCGGTCGACGTGATGATCGGCGACCTGGTCCGTCCGCCGCCGCGCGTCGTGCCGGCCTCGTTCGCCCACGTCATGTTCAATCCGCCCTACCTGCCGGAAGGCCGCGGCCGCGCGCCGGCGGATGCGGGGCGCGCCCAGGCGCATGTCGAGGGCGAGGCGGCGCTCGCCGCGTGGATCGACTTCGCGCTGCGCATGGTGCGGCCGAAGGGGACGATGACGATGATCCACCGCGCCGACCGGCTGGACGACATCCTGGCCCACTTGTACGGCAAGGCGGGCGAGATCGTCGTTTTCCCGCTGTGGCCGGGCCGCGACCGGCCGGCGAAGCGAGTCATTGTGCAAGCGCGCCGCGGCGTGGCCACGCCGCTGCGCCTCGCACCCGGGCTCGTGCTGCACGAGGCGGACGGCGGCTACACGCCGGCGGCCGACGCCGTGCTGCGCGGCGCCGCGCTCGCCGCGTGAGGCCGCGCGCACCATGTTAACGCCATGACCGTCTCGGACATCCTGGCGCGGCTGCCGTGGGTCGGCGCGCGGCCGCCGGTCGTCAACGTGGTGCGGCTGGCCGGCGCGATCGGCGCGGTCGGGCCGCTGCGCAGCGGCCTGACCCTGGCCGGGCTGGAGCGGATCATCGAGCGCGCCTTCGCCGGCAAGCCCGCTGCGGTCGCGCTGGCGGTGAACTCGCCCGGCGGCTCGGCGGCGCAGTCGGCGCAGATCGCGCGGCGCATCCGCCAGCTCGCCGCGGAAAAGAACGTGCCGGTGCTCGCCTTCGCCGAGGACGTGGCGGCCTCGGGCGGCTACTGGCTGGCCTGCGCCGGCGACGAGATCTTCGCGGAGGAGACCTCCATCGTCGGCTCGATCGGCGTCATCAGCGCCGGCTTCGGGCTGGAGGATGCGATTCACCGCCTCGGCGTCGCTCGCCGGCTCTACGCCACCGGTCCGCGCAAGGGGATGCTCGACCCGTTCCGGCCGGAGAACCCCGAGGACGTCGCGCGGCTGCGGCGGATCCAGGACGACATCTTCGAGAGCTTCAAGGACCACGTGCGCGCCCGCCGCGCCGGCCGGCTCAAGGCCGACGAGGCGGTCCTGTTCGACGGCGGCGTATGGTCGGGCCGCGAGGCGCTGGCGCTCGGCCTGATCGACGGCATCGGCGACATGCGCAGCATCCTGCGCGCCCGCTACGGCGACAAGCTGCGCCTGCGGGCGATGGCCGCGCGCCCCAGCCGGCTGCGCCGCCTGATTCCGTGGGCGGGAGCGGGGGCCGGGGCGGAGGAGCGCGCCGCCGCCTGGACGCTCGGCGCGCTCGCCGCGGTCGAGGAATGGGCGCTGTGGCGGCGCTTCGGGCTGTGAGGGCGTGATGGGCGGCGTCCTGGCGAAGCTGCTGCTGATCGCGCTCGTGATCGTCGGCGTGTGGTACGCCTACCGCTGGCTCAACCGGCTGAACGGCGGCGCCGGCCGCCAGGTCGGCCCGGCCGACCCGCCCAGGCCGGTGCAGGACATGCGCGCCTGCTCGACCTGCGGCACCTACGTGGCGGCGAACGCGACGGCCTGCGGCCGCGACGGCTGCCCGTGGCCGGCCAAGGGCGCCTGAACCGGGGGTTCGCACGGATTCGCCGCGATTTTGACGCGACCCCCTAAACTTGACCCCCTTGCGGACCGGCGGCTATGGTGCGCCGGCTTTTTCCGGGACCCTTCAAGAACATGGCCGACCGCTCCGCGCCGTCATTCCAGGCGCTGATCCTGAAGCTGCACGACTACTGGTCGCGCCAGGGCTGCGTCATCCTGCAGCCCTACGACATGGAGGTCGGGGCAGGGACGTTCCATCCGGCGACCACCCTGCGGGCGCTGGGGCCGGCGCCGTGGCGCGCCGCCTACGTCCAGCCGTCGCGCCGGCCGACCGACGGCCGCTACGGCGAGAACCCCAACCGCTTGCAGCACTACTACCAGTACCAGGTCATCCTGAAGCCCTCGCCCGAGGGCAGCCAGGAGCTCTATTTGCAGAGCCTCCACGAGCTCGGCATCGACCCGGCCTTCCACGACATCCGTTTCGTCGAGGACGACTGGGAGAGCCCGACTTTGGGCGCCGCCGGGCTGGGCTGGGAGGTCTGGTGCGACGGCATGGAAGTGACCCAGTTCACCTATTTCCAGCAGGTCGGCGGCATCGAGTGCGACCCCGTCGCGGTCGAGCTGACCTACGGGCTGGAGCGGCTGGCCATGTACATCCAGGGCGTCGAGAACGTCTACGACCTCGACTTCAACGGCGCCGGGGTGAAGTACGGCGACATCTTCCTGCAGGCCGAGCGCGAATATTCGGCGTACAACTTCGAGCATGCCAACACCGACACGCTCCTGAAGCAGTTCGGCTTCGCCGAGGCGGAGTGCGCGGCGCTGCTGGCCCGCAAGCTGGCGCTGCCGGCCTACGACCAGTGCATCAAGGCGAGCCACACCTTCAACCTGCTCGACGCGCGCGGCGTGATCAGCGTGACGGAGCGGGCCGCCTATATCGGCCGCGTCCGCACGATGGCCAAGGGCTGCTGCGAAGCGTGGCTGGCGAGCCAGGCGGGCTGAGATGGCCGAGCTGTTCATCGAGCTGTTCTCCGAGGAAATCCCCGCCCGCATGCAGGCGCGGGCGGCCGACGACCTCAAGCGGCTGGTCGGCGAGCGGCTGGCCGCCGCCGGGCTGACGCCTGAGAACGCGCGCGCCTTCGCCACGCCGCGCCGGCTGGCCTACGCGTGCGACGGCCTTCCCGTCCACCAGCCCGACGTGACCGAGGAACGGCGCGGGCCGCGGGTCGGCGCGCCGGACGCCGCGGTGCAGGGCTTCCTGAAGGCCAACGGCCTCGCCTCGCTCGAACAGTGCGAGAAGCGCGACACCGGCCGCGGCGAGTTCTGGTTCGCCGTCGTCCACAAGTCGGGCCGTCCCGCCGCCGAGGTGCTGTCGGAGGCGGTATCGGCGGCGATCGCCGACATGCCGTGGCCGAAGTCGATGCGCTGGGGCGCCGGCGCGATGCGCTGGGTGCGCCCGCTGCAGCGCGTGGTTTGCCTGTTCGACGGCGCGGTCGTGCCGGTCGTGCTGGCGAACCCGGTGCCGGTCGGCGCGACCACCGCCGGACACCGCTTCATGGCGCCCGAGCCGTTCGAGGTCGCATCGTTCGCCGACTACGAGAAGAAGCTGCTCGCCGCCCATGTCATCCTCGACGGCGCGGCGCGGCAGGCCAAGATCGCGGGCGAGGCCGCGGCGCTGGCTGCCGCCAACGGCGTGACCCTGCGCGACGATCCCGGCCTCCTGGCGGAGGTCGGCGGCCTGGTCGAATGGCCGGTGGTGCTGATCGGCAGCATCGACGCGGCGTTCATGGAGGTGCCGCCGGAGGTGCTGATCACCGCGATGCGCACCCACCAGCGCTACTTCGCTACATTGGACGATGAGGGCCGGCTGGCGCCGCGCTTCATCGTCGTCGCCAACCGCGAGACTGCGGATGGTGGCGCGCAGGTGGTGGCCGGCAACGAGCGCGTGCTGCGCGCGCGGCTGTCCGACGCGCGGTTCTTCTGGGACCTCGACCGCAAGCGGCCGCTGGAATCGCGGGTGCCGGCGCTGTCCGACATGGTCTTCCACGCCAGGCTCGGCACCATCGCGCAGAAGGTGGTGCGGCTGCAGGCGCTGGCCGCCGAGATCGCCCCCTACGTCCCCGGCGCCGACGTGGACCAGGTGCGCAGCGCCGCCACCTTGTGCAAGGCCGACCTGACCACCGGGATGGTGGGCGAGTTCCCGGAACTCCAGGGGGTGATGGGGCGTTACTACGCGCGCCATGAGGGCGAGAAGGACACCGTCGCCGACGCGATCGCAGAGCACTATTCGCCGGCCGGCCCGAACGACCGCTGCCCGACCGCGCCGGTCAGCGTGGCGGTTGCGCTGGCCGACAAGATCGACAGCCTGGTCGGGTTCTTCGCCATCGGCGAGCGGCCGACCGGCTCGCGCGATCCGTTCGCGCTGCGCCGCGCCGCGCTCGGCATCATCCGGCTGGTGATCGAGAACGGGCTGCGCCTGCCGCTGCGCGAGGCGTTCCGCCGCGCCTACTGGGGCTACGAGGAATCGGTGCCCGGTTTCGCGGCGGCGCTGCCCAAGGGGCACCAGCCGAAGCTCCTGGAGCGCGCGCTGCTCGATTTCTTCGCCGACCGCTTGCAGGTGCACCTGCGCGAGAAGGGCGTGCGACACGACCTGATCGCCGCGGTCTTCTCGCTCGGCGACGAGGACGACCTGATCCGCCTCCTGGCGCGGGTCGAGGCGCTGCGGCAGTTCGTGGCCAGCGACGACGGCGCCAACCTGCTGGTCGCCTACCGGCGCGCCGCCAACATCGTGGCGATCGAGGAGAAGAAGGACGGCGCCTCGTTCGATGCCGACCCGGTCGAGGCCGACCTCGACGACCCGGCGGAGAAGGCGCTTTTCGCCGCGCTCGACGCCGCCGGTGGACGGGTGAAGGCCCAGGTGGCGGCGGAGGAATTCGGCGCCGCGATGGGCAGCCTCGCCGGGCTGCGCGCGGCGGTGGATTCGTTCTTCGATAAAGTCCTGGTTAACGCGGACGTGCCCAGGCTTCGTCAAAATCGCCTGCGACTGTTGTCGCGGATCAGGGCCACGATGAACGTCGTGGCCGACTTCTCGAAGATCGAGGGGTAGGAATGGCTGGAAAGAAGTGGGTCTATGCCTTCGGCGGCGGCGCCGCGGAGGGCAAGGCGGACATGCGCAACCTGCTGGGCGGCAAGGGCGCCAACCTCGCGGAGATGGCCAATCTCGGGCTGCCGGTGCCGCCGGGCTTCACGATCACCACCGAGGTGTGCACCGCCTTCTATGCCAACGAGCGCAACTACCCCGACGGACTCAAGGAAGAAGTCGCGGCCGCGCTGAAGAAGCTGGAAGCGGCGGTCGGCGCCAGCTTCGGCGACGAGCAGAACCCGCTGTTGGTCTCGGTCCGCTCGGGCGCGCGCGCCTCGATGCCGGGCATGATGGACACCGTCCTGAACCTCGGCCTCAACGACCGGACGGTGGAGGCGCTGGCCAGGCGGTCGTCGAACCCGCGCTTCGCCTATGACAGCTACCGCCGCTTCATCCAGATGTTCGGCGGCGTCGTGCTCGACGTGGAGCACCATCACTTCGAGGAGCTGATCGAGCTCTGCAAGGAGCGCCAGGGCGTCCACCTCGATACCGAGCTCACCGCCGACGACCTCAAGGGCCTTGTCGCCGAGTTCAAGTCGACGGTGAGGAAGCAGACCGGCAAGCCGTTCCCGCAGGATCCGCTGGAGCAGCTGTGGGGCGCGATCGGCGCGGTGTTCGGCAGCTGGATGAACCAGCGCGCCATCACCTATCGCCGCCTGCATTCGATCCCGGCCGACTGGGGCACCGCCGTCAACGTGCAGGCGATGGTGTTCGGCAACATGGGCGAGGACTGCGCCACCGGCGTCGCCTTCACCCGCGACCCGTCGACCGGCGAGAACGTGTTCTACGGCGAGTACCTGGTGAACGCGCAGGGCGAAGACGTGGTGGCGGGCATCCGCACGCCGCAGCACCTCACCGTCGCCGGCAAGAACGCCAACAAGTCGAAGCTGCCGGCGATGGAAGAGGTCATGCCGGCGGTGTTCAAGCAGCTCGACGGCGTGCGCAAGACGCTGGAGAAGCACTACCGCGACATGCAGGACATCGAGTTCACGGTGCAGCAGGGGCGGCTCTACATGCTTCAGACCCGCACCGGCAAGCGCACCGCCAAGGCCGCGCTCAAGATCGCCTGCGACATGGTCGAGGACGGCGTGATCGACAGGGAGGAGGCGGTCGCGCGCGTCGAGCCCGAGTCGCTCGACCAGCTCCTGCACCCGACGCTCGATCCCAAGGCGCACCGCAGGGTGTTCACCCGCGGCCTGCCCGCCTCCCCCGGCGCCGCCTGCGGCAAGGTCGTGTTCTCCGCCGACGAGGCGGAGGCGCGCGCCGGCAAAGGGGAGGCGGTGATCCTGGTCCGCCTGGAGACCTCGCCGGAGGACATCCACGGCATGCACGCCGCGAAGGGCATCCTGACCTGCCGCGGCGGCATGACCAGCCACGCCGCGGTGGTCGCGCGCGGCATGGGCCGGCCTTGCGTGGTCGGCGCCGGCGAGGTCCGGGTCGACTACGAGAAGCGGGCGATGACCGCGCGCGGCGTCACCGTGAAGGCGGGCGAGGTCATCACGATCGACGGCGCCGCCGGCGACGTGATCCTGGGCGAAATTCCCACCGTGCAGCCGGAGCTGACCGGCGACTTCGCGAAGCTCATGGAGTGGGTCGACGAGATCCGCAGCCTCGGCGTGCGCGCCAACGCCGACACGCCGGCGGACGCGCGCACCGCGGTCCGCTTCGGCGCCGAGGGCATCGGGCTGTGCCGCACCGAGCACATGTTCTTCGACGCCGAGCGCATCGTCGCGGTGCGCGAGATGATCCTTGCCTCCGACACCGACGGCCGCCGCGCGGCGCTGGCCCGCATCGCGCCGATGCAGCGCGACGACTTCGCCGAATTGTTCCGCATCATGGGCGACCGGCCGGTCACCATCCGCCTGCTCGACCCGCCGCTGCACGAATTCCTGCCGCACACCCTGGCGGAGATGGAGGAGGTGGCAAAGACCGCGAAGACGACGGTGGAGGCGCTGCGCGCGCGGGCGGTCGACCTCGCCGAGGTCAACCCGATGCTCGGCCACCGCGGCTGCCGGCTCGGCATCAGCTACCCCGAGATCTACGAGATGCAGTGCCGCGCCATCTTCGAGGCCGCCGCGGCGGTGACCAAGGAGGCCGGCAAGCCCGTGGTGCCGGAGGTGATGATCCCGCTGATCGCCACCCGCAAGGAGTTCGACATCCTGAAGGCGATGGTCGACCGCGTCGCCGGCGAGGTGTCGAAGGCGACCGGCGTCGCGCTGAAGTACCTCACCGGCACGATGATCGAGCTGCCGCGCGCCTGCCTGCAGGCCGGCCCGATCGCCGAGACGGCGGAGTTCTTCTCGTTCGGCACCAACGATCTGACGCAGACGACGTTCGGCCTGTCGCGCGACGACTCGGGCAAGTTCCTGCCGGTCTACGAGGCGCAGGGCATCCTGCCCAAGGACCCGTTCGTGTCGATCGACGTCGACGGCGTCGGCGCGCTGGTGCAGATTGCGACGGAGCGCGGCCGCAAGGTGCGCACCGACCTCAAGCTCGGCATCTGCGGCGAGCACGGCGGCGACCCTGCCTCGGTCGCGTTCTGCCACAAGACCGGCCTCGACTACGTCTCGTGCTCGCCGTTCCGCGTCCCGATCGCCCGCCTCGCCGCCGCCCAGGCCGCGATCGCCGAGAAGCGCGGCCACGCGTCTTCGAGCGGCACCGCGTAGCCGCTTTCGGTCCGATCCCGCAGCGGGCGCACGCCGGAACAAAGGAGGTCCGGCGCCGTTAACCTGCGCGCCCCTCATACAGATCGGAATGCACGCATGGCCAAGGCAGCGAAGCAGGACGCGGTCGCCCTCCTGAAGGCGGATCACCGCAAGGTCGAAGACTTGTTCGCGAAGTTCGAGGCCGCCAAGGGCGGCAGCCGCAAGAAGACGCTGGCGACCGAGATCTGCCGCGAGCTTTCCGTCCATGCCAAGATCGAGGAAGAGATCTTCTATCCGGCCTGCGAAGGCGCGGTGGACGACGACATGCTCAAGGAAAGCTTCGTCGAGCACGACGGCGCGAAGGTGCTGATCGCCGAGATCGAGGGCGGCGGCCCGGAGGACGAATTCTACGATGCCAAGGTGACCGTCCTCTCCGAGATGATCGAACACCACGTCGAGGAGGAGGAGAAGCGCGCCGAAGGCCTGTTCGCTCAGGCAAAGAAGGCCGGTCTCGACATGGACGCGCTGGCCGAGCAGATGATGGCGATGAAGAAAAAGCTCACCGCCAGCTACAAGTCGGCGGGGCTGCCGAAGCCGCAGACCACGAGCTTCCACGTCACCCGGCTGGGGTGACGGGACCCATTTTTACATTTGTCGCTCTCCGGCTTGACCGGAGAACCCATTCCTCCGCGCATCGATGCGTCCCGCCATGGGTCCTCCGGTCAAGCCGGAGGACGACAAGAAGGTGAAAGCGCGTACGGCCGGGACCCGCCCGGCCGTGACGCAAGACCGGTTGCGTCGGGCCGTTACTTCGGCTCGACCAGCACGTGGCGCTTGCGGCCGGCGGAGACCTTGATGACGCCGCCGGACAGGAACGCGCTGTCCACCGTCATCATCTGGTCGTTGACGGCGACGTCGTTGATGCGCACGCCGCCGTTGGCGATCAGTCGCCGCGCCTCGCCGTTGCTGGCGGCGAGGCCGGCCAGCCGCACCAGGTTGAACGCCGCGATGCCGGCGGAGAGCTCGGCGGCCGGCACCGCGACCCGCGGCAGGTCGGCGCCGAGCGCGCCTTCCTCGAACGTCGTGCGCGCGGTCTCCGCCGCCGCCTCAGCCGCTTCCGCGCCGTGGCAGAGCTTCGTCGCCTCGAACGCCAGCATTTTCTTCGCCTCGTTGATCTCCGCCCCGTCCAGCGCCGCCAGGCGGTCGGCTTCGGCGACCGGCAGCTCGGTGAACAGGCGCAGGAAGCGGCCGACGTCGGGGTCGGCGGTGTTGCGCCAGAACTGGTAGTAGTCGTAGGGCGAAAGGCGCTCGGCGTTGAGCCACACGGCGCCGCGCGCGGTCTTTCCCATCTTCTCGCCCGACGACAGGGTGATAAGCGGCGAGGTCAGGCCGAACACCTCGCGCCCGTCGGCGCGGCGCGCCAGCTCGACCCCGTTGACGATGTTGCCCCACTGGTCGGAGCCGCCCATCTGCAGCGCGCAGTCGGCCCGCCGCGCCAATTCCAGGAAGTCGTAGGCCTGCAGGATCATGTAGTTGAATTCGAGGAACGTCAGCGGCTGCTCGCGCTCCAGCCGCAGCTTCACCGAGTCGAAGCCGAGCATGCGGTTGACCGAGAAGTGCCGGCCGTACTCGCGCAGGAACGGGATGTAGGCGATGCCGTCCAGCCAGTCGGCGTTGTTCATCATCACCGCGTCGGTCGGCCCGTCGCCGAAGGTCAGGAACTTGCCGAACACCTGCTTGATGCCGGCCATGTTCTTCGCGATCTGCGCGTCGTCGAGCAGCTGGCGCGATTCGTCCTTGCCCGACGGGTCGCCGACCTTGGTCGTGCCGCCGCCCATCAGGACGATCGGCTTGTGCCCGGTCCGCTGCAGCCAGCGCAACAGCATGATCGGCACCAGGCTGCCGACATGCAGGGAATCCGCGGTGCAGTCGAAGCCGATATAGGCCGCGCGCGGCCGCCCCGCCGACAGAACGGCGTCGAGCGCCGCCGTGTCGGTGCACTGGTGGACGAAGCCGCGCTCGGTCACGGCGCGCAGGAAGGCGGAATTCGGGCTGGTCATGGCCGGGTTTCCTAGCATGGCCGGCGCATCCGCGAAAAGCCGTTGACGGTGCCGGACGGGCGGGGCGCTAATGGCCGTCCCGACCCAAGGAGGCCCTGCCATGAAGCCGCGCCCGTACGGACCGTTCCCCTACACCCCGATCAACCGCCGGCCCAAGCTGGCATGGCCGAACGGCGCCCGGGTGGCGCTGTGGGTGATCCCCAACATCGAGATCTTCGCCCTCGACGTGCCGGTGCCGGGTGGCATCGGCAAGGCGCCGGACGTGATCAACTGGGTGCCGCGCGACTACGGCGCCCGGGTCGGCATCTTCCGCATGATGGAGGTGATGGCCCGCCACGGCATCCGCGGCACGGTCGCGCTCAACGCCAACGTCTGCGACGGCTACCCCGAGATCATCGAGGACGCGCTCAAGCTCGACTGGGAGTTTATGGGCCACAACCGCACCAACTCCCGCTACCTCAACCAGATGGAGCCGGCGGAGGAGCGCGCGGAGATCCTCGCCACCGTCGAGCGCATCGGCAAGGCGACCGGCAAGGCGCCCAAGGGCTGGCTGTCCTCCGGCCTGACCCAGAGCTGGAACACCCTCGACTACCTGATCGAGGCCGGCATCACCTACTGCGCCGACTGGTGCAACGACGACCAGCCTTATCTGATGGACCTCGACGGCAAGCGCATGATCTCGATCCCGTACTCGACGGAGATCAACGACCTGCCTCAGATCATGCGCGGCGGCCACACCGCCGACGCGTTCGCCAAGATGATCTGCGACCAGTTCGACACCCTCTACCGCGAGGGCGCCGACAACGCCCGCGTCATGTCGATCTGCCTGCACCCCTTCATCATCGGCATGCCGCACCGCATCGGCGCGCTCGACAAGGCGCTGTCCTACATCTGCAGCCACGCCGGCGTCTGGCGCGCCACCGGCAGCGAGATCATCGACACCTGGCTCGCCTCGGGGAAGACGTTCTGACTTAGAGCGAGGCCACCCACCTCACCCCGACCCTCTCCTCCCAATTGGGAGGAGAGGGAGAATATGGCCCTCTCCTCCCTTCAGGGAGGAGAGGGTTGGGTGAGGTGGGTGCCCGCCGCGGCCCGGGACCAATGAAGCGAAGAGCGATCATCGCCCGCAGGCTGCGCCGCGATCCCACCGACGCGGAAAGGCGTCTTTGGAACGCTCTGCGCGAGGCGCAGCTTCCTTGGCGCGTACGCCGACAACATCCCATCGGCGAATACATCGTCGATCTCGCTGTCCCGGTGAGAAAGCTCGCGATCGAGCTCGACGGCGGGCAGCATGATGCGAACCGTGCGGCTGACGCACAGCGGACCGCCGAACTCGAAAAGCACGGATATCGCGTGATTCGCTTCTGGAATAACGAGGTGCTGGGTAATCTGGACGGCGTGATGCACGTTGTCCTGCGGGAGCTTTCGACCAGCTGTGACTGACACCCTCCGCGCCATCGGCCTGATGAGCGGCACGTCGCTCGACGGCATCGACGCCGCCGTGCTGGAGACCAACGGGGTGCGGGTCGCGGCGGCGGGGCAAAGGCTGACGGAAGCCTATCCGCCAGACTTCCGCGCCCGGCTCAAGGCGGTGCTCGGCGGCGCGGCGGCGGATGCGGTGCCGGCGGTCGAGCGCGAGCTGACCGAGCGTCACGCCGCGGCGGTCGCGACCCTGATGGCGGAGGCCGGCCTCGCCCGCGAAGACGTCGATGTGATCGGCTTCCACGGCCACACCATCCTGCACCGGCCCGAGGCGCGGCGGACCTGGCAGATCGGCGACGGCCCGCTGCTGGCGGCGCTCACCGGGGTCGACGTGGTGGCGGATTTCCGCGCGGCGGACGTCGCCGCCGGCGGGCAGGGCGCGCCCTTCGCGCCGCTCTACCATGCCGCGCTGTGCCGCGACCTCGCGAAGCCGGTCGCCGTGCTCAACCTCGGCGGCGTCGGCAACGTGACATGGATCGGCGACGGCGCGGCGATGCTCGCCTTCGACACCGGGCCAGGCAACGCGCTGCTCGACGACTGGGCGCAGCGCCACACCGGCCGGCCGTGCGACGTGGACGGGGCGCTGGCCGCCGCCGGGCAGGCGGATGCGGCCTTGCTGGCCCGCCTGCTGGCGCATGCCTATTTCGCCAAGACGCCGCCGAAATCGCTCGATCGCGACGATTTCTCGGCCGCGGCGGTCGATGGCCTGTCGCCTGCCGACGGCGCGGCGACCTTGGCCGCGTTCACCTGCGCGTCGGTCGCCGCGGCGCGGGCGCATTTCCCAGTTCCGGCACGGCGCTGGGTCGTCACCGGCGGCGGCCGCCACAATCCGGTGCTGATGCAAGGGCTGGCCGCCGGGCTCGAGGTGCCGGTCGAGCCGATCGAGGCGATCGGCGCCGACGGCGATGCGCTGGAGGCGCAGGCGTTCGCCTTCCTGGCTGTGCGCAGCCTGGCGGGCCTGCCGCTCAGCGTTCCCGGCACCACCGGCGTGCCGCGGCCGATGACCGGCGGGCGGCTGTTCCGGGCGCAGCGCGATCCCGTCGCGACCTAGGGCGGCTAGGCCACCACGACCTTGGAATCGAGGTATTCCTCGATCTTCTCGGTCAGCGCGTCGAGATGGGTGTGGAAGAAGTGGTTGGCGCCGGGCACCAGCTTGCACTCGATGGAGATGTCGCGCTGGTGGCCGAGCTTGTGGGCCAGCGCCGCGACGCTTTCCTTCGGCACCAGGTCGTCCTCCTCGCCGTGCACGATCAGGCCGGAGGCGGGGCACGGCGCCAGGAAGCTGAAGTCGTAGCGGTTGGCCGGCGGCGCCACGGCGACGAAGCCGGTGATCTCCGGCCGGCGCATCAGGAGCTGCAGCCCGACCCAGGCGCCGAAGGAGAAGCCGCCGATCCAGCACTGCGAGGCGTCGGGGTTGGCGGCCTGCAGCCAGTCCAATGCCGCCGCGGCGTCCGACAGCTCGCCCATGCCGTCGTCGGGCACCCCCTGCGACCGGCCGACGCCGCGGAAATTGAACCTGAGCGCCGCGAAGCCGCGCTGCGCGAAGGCGTGGTAGACCTGATAGACCACCCGGTTGTTCATCGACCCGCCGTAGCGCGGGTGGGGGTGGAGCAGGAGCGCGATCGGCGCGTTGCGCCGCTTGCTGTGGTGATACCGGCCCTCGAGACGCCCCTCGGGGCCGTTGAAGATCACCTCAGGCATCGGCGGTGCACGCGTCCCGATTGGCGATGCCGGCGACCGAAGGGGGAGGCGCCTGCATCCGCGTCTGTTCGTTTACCATCATGGCCGGTATAGCGTTCTTCGGCGGGCCGGCCGTCGCGAGCAGCGGACGACGGCGGGCTGTGCAAAAGGAGGCGGATCATAGCACGAGCGCCATGCGAGAATTCAAGCCCGACGACCGGCTGACCGGATGAACCCGCGCGTCTATCTCGACTGGAACGCTTCGGCCCCCGCGTGGCCCGCCGCGGTGGCTGCCGCAACCGAGGCGATGTCGGCCGGCGGCAACGCCTCGTCCATCCACGCCGCCGGCCAGGCGGCGCGCCGGCGCATCGAGGCCGCACGCGGCCGCGTCGCCGCGCTGGTCGGGGCGCGGCCGGACCAGGTCGTCTTCACCGCGGGCGCGACGGAGGCGAACAACCAGGCGCTGCGCTGCACCGGCCGGGCTGCCGTCTTCGTCTCCGCGGTCGAGCACCCCTCGGTGCTGGAGGCGGCTCCCGATGCCGTCCGCCTGCCGGTGGACCGCGACGGGATCGTGGACCTCGACGCGCTGGACCGCCGGCTGGCCGCCGCGCCGGGACCGGCGCTGGTGTCGCTGATGCTGGCCAACAACGAGACCGGGGTGATCCAGCCGGTCGCCGAAGCGGCCGCGATCGCCCGCCGCCACGGCGCGTTGGTGCATTGCGACGCGGTGCAGGGGCCGGGGCGCATCGCGGTCGATTTCGCGGCGCTGGGCGCCGACCTGATGAGCCTGTCGGCGCACAAGCTCGGCGGGCCGCAGGGGGTCGGGGCGTTGATCGTGCGCGAGCCCGCCCTGGCCGGCCGGCTGGTCCACGGCGGGGGCCAGGAACGCGGCCGGCGCGCCGGGACGGAGAACGGGCCCGGCATCGCCGGCTTCGGCGCCGCGGCGGACGCCGTCGCCGCTCTCGGCACGGGGGCCGCGGCCGGCATGGCGGCGCTGCGCGACGGCATCGAGCGGCGGATCCGCGCCGTCGCACCCGACGCCGTGGTGTTCGGCGCCGGAGCGCCGCGGCTGCCCAACACCAGCCAGATCGCGATGCCCGGCATGGCGGCGGAGACCCAGGTGATCGCCTTCGACCTCGACGGCATCGCCGTCAGCGCCGGCGCCGCCTGCTCCTCCGGCCGGGTCGCCGCGCCGGTCGTGCTGGCCGCGATGGGGGTTCCCGATGCGCTCGCGCGCTCGGCCATCCGCATCAGCCTGGGCTGGACCACCACCGCGGCGGACACCGACCGCTTCGTCGCCGCCTGGGAAGCCCTCTACCGCCGACGGGAGCGTCGAAGCGCATGAGCCAGGACATCCTCGATCGCATCGCCTCGCCGACCGGGCTGTTCGCCCGGCTGCGCTATGCTGCCCGCGACGAATGGGCGGCCTACACGCGCCATGACTTCGTCCGCAGCCTCGGCGACAGCACCCTGCGGCCGGCGTGCTTCCGGCACTACCTGGTGCAGGACTACCTGTTCCTGATCCACTTCGCGCGCGCCTATGCGCTCGCCGCCTACAAGGCCGACACGCTGTCGGACATGCGCACGGCGCAGGCGGGGCTCGCCGCCATCCTCGACGTCGAGATGGGCCTGCATGTCGAGTACTGCGCCGGCTGGGGCATCGCGCCCGCCGAGCTGGAGGCGGCGCCGGAGGCGGCGGCGACCACGGCCTACACCCGCTTCGTGCTCGACACCGGCATGGCGGGCGATCTCCTCGACCTCCACGTCGCGCTGGCGCCGTGCATGGTGGGCTACGCCGAGATCGGGCTGACGCTCGCTGCCGACCCGTCGACGCGCACCGACGGCAACCCCTATCTGCCGTGGATCCGGATGTACTCGGGGGCCGAGTTCGTCGCCGCCGCGCGCGCCGAGGCCGAGCTGCTCGACGGCCTGATGGCGCGCCGCGCCGGCGACGGCCGCTTCGACCGCCTCGTTGCGATCTTTCGCCGCGCAACGGTGCTGGAGCGGCAGTTCTGGGACATGGGGATGGACCGCGCGGGGTGACGCCTACTCCGCCATCCACGCCGGCTTCCGCGGCGTCAGGCGGGCGTCGCCGGCGGTGAGCGGCGCCGCGTCGTCGGCGAACGCCTGGTCCAGCTTGAGGAGCGCGAGGCCGATTCCGCCGGCGGCGCCGCGCAGCTCGCCCGCGTCGACCGCGCCGCGGCGGACCGCGGTGCCGGGCGGCGGCGGGTCGCCTTCGATGGCGACGGGGAACAGGCGCTTCTTGACCAGCCCGCGGTGCTTCATCCGCGCCGTCACTTCCTGGCCGACATAGCAGCCCTTGGCGAAGTCGATTCCGTTGAGTGCATCGAAGCCGTTTTCCATCGGGTACGACTTGTCGGCGACCAGGTCGCGCGCGCCGTCGGGCACGCCCAGCGCGATGCGGTGACGCTCGTATTCGCCCGGTTTCGCGGCGGCGAAGCCGGCCGACTGCAGCGCCGCCGCCGCCGCCGCGTCCGCCGGCAGGATCGCGCGCGCCCCCAGCGCGGCGAGCCGCGGGTCGACGAACGCGATTCCGTTCTGCCACGGCGCCGCCGCGCCCGGCGCGTCGGCAAGCCCGCAGCGCGCGGCCGCGTCCGCATCCCACAGCGCGAAGACGGCGAGCCCCGGCTGTTCCTCGATCGTCACCTTGGCGCGCAGCCGGTACATCGCGAGCCGCTTCTTCAGCTCGGCGAGCCGCGCGGCATCGGCATCGAACAGGAAGCCTTCGGCGTCCTGGGCGATCATGAAGTCGTGCAGGTACTTCCCCTGCGGCGTCAGCAGGGCCGCCCAGATCGCGCGCGCCGGCGCCACCCGTTCCATGTCGTTGGTCACGATGCCCTGCAGGAGCCCGCGCGCGTCCGGCCCGGAGACCCGGAGGACGGCGCGGTCGGCGAGGCGGACGGAACGGGGCATGGCGGCCAAGCTGATGAAAGCGATGCGCTAATGTTGGTACGCCGCCCATCCGCGGGCAACCCCGGCTTTGCATCGGCGCGGCGCGGCGGCTATAAGCGCGGCATGGCTGGCATCGGCGCCGGGCGGGCGTGAGGATCCTGTTCATCACCGCGACGCGGATCGGGGACGCCGTGCTGAGCACCGGCCTTCTCGCCCATCTCGTCGCGGCCTATCCGACCGCGCGCTTCACCGTGGCCTGCGGGCCCGACGCGGCGCCATTGTTCGCCGCGGTGCCGCGGCTCGACCGTGTCATACCCGTCGTCAAGAAGCCCTATGCCGGCCATTGGGTCGCGCTGTGGCGCGCCTGCGCGCCCCATGCGTGGGAGGTGGTGGTCGACCTGCGACGCAGCGCCATCGCGTGGCTGCTGCGCGCGAAGGTACGCCGCGTGTTTCCCGGTGACATGCGCCCGGTCCACAAGGTGGTCAGCCTCGCCCGCGCGCTTGGCCTTGACGATCCGCCGTCGCCGCGGCTGTGGCTGGGCGAGGCGCAGCGCGCCGCCGCCGCCGAGCTGGTGCCGCCGGGGGCGCCGGTCCTGGCGCTGGGCCCCGGCGCCAACTGGCCGCCGAAGCGCTGGGCGCCGCGCCGCTTCGCCGCGCTGGCCGAACGGCTGACCGCCGCCGACGGCCTGCTGCCCGGCGGACGGGTGGCGGTGCTGGGCGGGCCGGGCGACCGCGACGAGGCGCGGCCGCTGCTCGAATCGATCCCGCCGCACAGGCTGATCGACCTGGTCGGGCGGATCGACGTGCTCACCGTCTCGGCCGTGCTGCGCCGCTGCGCGCTGTTCGTCGGCAACGACTCCGGCCTGATGCACATCGCCGCCGCGTCGGGCATTCCGACCCTCGGCCTGTTCGGGCCCAGCCGGGAAGACGTCTACGGCCCGTGGGGGCCGCTGGCCGCCAGCGTGCGCACCCGCGAGACCTGGGCCGCGCTCGGCGGCGAAGCCGGCTTCCCCGGCGCCGGCCCCGTGACGCTGATGGACGGGCTGACCGTCGAGGCGGCGGAAGCCGCGGCGCGCGCGCTGTGGCAGCGCGCCCGCGCGGCGGCGGCATAGGCGATGCGCGTACTCCATGCCATCGCGGGCGGCGAGGTCGGCGGCGCCGAGGCGTTCTTCGTGCGGCTGGTGCGCGCGCTGGCCGGCGCCGGCATCGAGCAGTTCGTGGTGATGCGGCCGAACCCAGCGCGCGCCGCCGGCCTGGCGGCGGCCGGCGTGCCGGCGGCGGAGGCGCGGTTCGGCGGCGCGTTCGATCTCGCCACCGCCGGCGCCATCGCGCGCGCCGGCGAGGCGTTTCGTCCCGACGTGATGCTGGCCTGGATGAGCCGTGCGGCGCGGTTCGCCGCGCGCGCACGCCGCCGCGCGCCGCCGGTGCTGGCCGCGCGGCTGGGCGGCTATTACAAGCTCAAGTACTACCAGGGCTGCGACCACCTGATCGGCAACACGCCCGACATCGTCGGCTGGATCGTCGGCCAGGGCTGGCCGAAGGATCGCGTGCACTTCCTGCCCAACTTCGTCGACGATGCCGCGCTGCCGCCGATCGCGCGCGCGGCGGTCGGCACGCCAGCCGATGCGCCGGTGATCCTGGCGCTCGGTCGGCTGCACCGGAACAAGGGCTTCGACGTGCTGCTGCACGCGCTGCCCTACGTGCCCGGCGCGGTGCTGTGGATCGCGGGCGAGGGGCCCGAGCGCGAAGCGCTCATGACCCTTGCCGACGAGCTCCGCATCGCCGATCGGGTGCGCTTCCTCGGCTGGCGTGACGACGTGGCGGCGCTGCTTGCCGCCGCCGACCTCTTGTGCTGCCCGTCGCGGCACGAACCGCTCGGCAACGTGGTGATCGAGGCGTGGGCGCATCGCCGCCCGGTGGTCGCCGCCGCCGCCGCCGGGCCGGCGTGGCTGGTCGCGGCGGAGGAGACCGGCCTCCTGGCTCCGGTCGACGATCCCTCGGCGCTCGCCGCGGCGCTGCGCCGGCTGACCGGCGATCCTGCGCTCGCGGCGCGGTTGTCCGCCGCCGGGCGGCGCGCCTACGAGGACCGCTTCGCCGAGGCGGCGGTGGTCGCGCGCTACCGCGACTTCTTCGAACGGATCGCGGCCTGATGTGCGGCATCGCGGGCATGATGATGCGCGACGGCGCCACCCCGCCCCCGGCGCTGCTCGACCGCATGCGCGCCGCGCTCGCCCACCGCGGGCCGGACGGCGATGCGGTCTCGATCGTCGGCGACGTCGGGCTGGTGCACACGCGGCTCGCCATCATCGACCTCGCGACCGGCGACCAGCCTTTGCTCGACGACCACGGCGGCGCGCTGGTCGCCAACGCCGAGATCTACAACTACCTCGAGCTGCGCGCCGAGATGGGCGAGGCGCTGTTCTCCACCCGGTCGGACTGCGAGCCGCCGCTGCGCCTCTACCGCGTCGCCGGTGTCGGCTTCGCCGACCGGCTGCGCGGCATGTACGCGATCGCCATCCACGACCAGGCCGAGCGCAAGCTGGTGCTGTCGCGCGACCCGTTCGGCATCAAGCCGCTCTACTATGCGGAGACCGAAACGTGCCTCGCCTTCGCGTCGGAACCGCAGGCGATCGTCGCCGCCGGGCTGGTGCCGCCGGCGGTGCGCGCCGACCGCCGCGCAGAGCTCCTGGAGCTGCAGTTCACCACCGGCGCGGAGACGATCTTCGAGGGCATCCGCCGCGTGCTGCCCGGCGAGACGCTGGTGGTGGCCGGTGGACGCATCATCGAGCGCCACCGCCGCGCCGCGCTGCCCGACGGCGGGCCGCGCGCGGTGGAAGCGGCGGATGCGCTGAAGCAGCTCGACGCGGCGCTGGCGGATTCGGTGGACGTGCACCGGCGCGCCGACGTGCCCTACGGCATGTTCCTGTCGGGCGGCATCGATTCCACCGCCGTGCTCGCGATGATGGCGCGGCTCGACGACCGGCCGGTGCTCGCCTTCACCGCCGGGTTCGACGACGCATCAGTCGCCGACGAGCGCGCCGAAGCCCGCCGCGTCGCGCGCGCGCTCGGCGCCCGGCACGTGGAGGTCGGCTTCGGCGCCGACGACTTCTGGAATTTGCTGCCGCGCGTCGCCGCCGCGATGGACGACCCGGCGGCGGACTACGCGACGCTGCCGACCTACAAGCTTGCCGCCGTCGCCGCGGCGGAGGTCAAGGTGGTGCTGACCGGCGAGGGCGGCGACGAGCTGTTCGGCGGCTACGGCCGCTACCGCGCCGCGATCCGCCCCTGGTGGCGCGGCGGCAAGGGCTTCCGCGCCCGCGGCATCCTCGACGGGCTCGGGCTCCTGCGCCACGACGAGCCGGCGTGGCGCGACGGCATCGTGGCGAGCGAGCATCTGGCGACCCGCGGCGGCCGCTCGCGCCTGCAGGTGGTGCAGGCGGTGGACTGCGCCGACTGGCTGCCCAACGACCTCCTGACCAAGCTCGACCGCTGCCTGATGGCGCACGGGCTGGAGGGGCGCACGCCGTTCCTCGACCCCGCCGTCGCCGCGGTCGCCTTCACCCTGCCCGATGCACTGAAGGTGCGCGACCGCACCGGCAAGTGGCTGCTGCGCCAGTGGCTCGCCGACAACGTGCCGGCGGCGGAGCCGTTCGCGCACAAGCGCGGCTTCTCCGTTCCCGTGGCGTCGTGGATCGCCGCCGCCGGCGACAAGCTGGGGCCGCTGGTCGCCGCGCAGCCCGGCGTCGCCGAATTGTGCGACCCGCTGGCGGTGCGCCGGCTGTTCGTCTCGCACGCCAGGCACGCCGGCATGGCGCAGTGGGTGCTGCTGTTCTACGCGCTGTGGCATCGCCGGCACGTGCTCGGGCTTATGCCCGACGGCGACGTGATGCACTGCCTCGCCGCGTCGCGCGACACGCCGGGCTTGACAGCGTCGGTCCGCGCGTCAGGGTAGCCGCCGCGAGCGGAAGGGAGATGCGACCATGAGCTTCAAGGCGCTGGTGCTGGACGAGGCCGACGGCAAGGTCGCCGCGTCGATCAGGACGCTGGAGGAGGCCGCGCTGCCCGACGGCGACGTCGACATCGACGTCGAGTGCTCGACGCTCAACTACAAGGACGGCCTGATCCTCAACGGCATCGGGCGGCTGGTGCGCAAGTACCCGCACGTGCCCGGCATCGACATGGCCGGCACCGTGACGCGCGCGGCGGCGGGCGGCTTCAAGCCGGGCGACAAGGTGGTGCTGACCGGCTGGCGGGTCGGCGAGGCGCACTGGGGCGGCTACGCGCAGAAGGCGCGCGTCAAGGCCGAGTGGCTGGTGAGGCTGCCCGACGGGCTGACCGCGCGCCGCGCGATGGCGATCGGCACCGCGGGGTTCACCGCGATGCTGTGCGTGATGGCGCTGGAGGACGCGGGGCTGAAGCCCGGCGCCGGCGAGGTGCTGGTGACCGGCGCCAACGGCGGGGTCGGCGGCGTCGGCATCGCGCTGCTGGCCAGGCTCGGCCACACCGTCGTCGCCGCGACCCGGCGCAAGGAGATGGCGGACCACCTGAAGGCGCTCGGCGCGTCGGCGGTGATCGACCCGGCGGAGGTCGGCGCGCCGCCGGGCCGCCCGCTGGCGTCGGAGCGCTGGGCCGGCGTGCTGGACGCGGTCGGCGGGCCGGTGCTGGCCTCCGCGCTGGCGGCGGTGCGCTACAACGCCGCCGTCGCGGCCTGCGGCAACGCCGCCGGCAACGACCTCGCCACCACGGTGCTGCCGTTCATCCTGCGCGGCGTGAAGCTGCTCGGCGTCGATTCCGTGATGTGCCCGATGGATCGCCGCGCCCGCGCCTGGCAGCGCTTGGCGGCCGAGCTGCCGATGGACGCGCTCGACCGGCTGACCAGGGTCGCCCCGCTCGCCGACCTGCCGGCATTGGCGTCGCAGATCATCAAGGGCGAGACCTCCGGGCGCATCGTGATCGACGTCAACGCCTGACGCCGGGCGCGCGGCGTCACCCCCACCCAACCTTCCCTCGGTCGACGGGGAGGGCTTTCTTCCCCCTCCCCTCGTGGGAGGGGGCAGGGGGAGGGGGCTTCTCCGCGCGAAAAAAAACGCCGGGCTGGCCCTTAAACCCCTCGTCAACCATCCCATGCCATGATCGGCGAAACGGCGGTGGGTTGACCCGGATGCTTTTGCGAAACGGCTTTGCGCTGCTTCTACTCGTCGCGCTCGGCGGCTGCGCCGATGCGCTGTACGAGCACGTCGGGATGACCGAGGAAGCCGTGCTGAAGCGCGGCCAGTTCGTGAAGGCGGCGCCGCAGCCGGACCTCGACCCGGTGTACTGCTACCGTACGATCGGCGCCCCCGACTGCTATGCCCGGCCGCAGCCCGGCCGCGCCGAGCAGCTCATCGGCTCCTACGGCCCCGCGCCGGCCCGCAAGCCCGCCAACTGACGGGGCTAGGCGGCCTTCTCGGCCCGCAGGCGCGTCAGCTTGCCGCGGGCGTCCTCGATGAACGCGACGTCGTCGCGGCGGTCGCGCACGCCGGCGCCGCCGTGGCCGGTCAGGGCCGCCTCCAACGCGCGGAACAGCTCTTCCGCGACCTCGACGGAACCTTCGCTGCACGCCTGGTCGAAGGCGGCGAGAATCTTGTCGCTCAGGCGGCGTTGCGCGGTCACGGCGGACTCCATGGCTTGCACGGTCGGCAAGCCTATCGCGGTCGGGTAACCAGGGCGTAAAGGGGATGCCGGCGGCGCGCCGATCCGGCATGATCGCCGCCGACTGACTGGCAGGGAGGCCCCGCGATGACATCCGATCCGCGCAATGCCCAGGCGCGCCAGGCGCTGCTCGACCGCGCCCGCGACCTCGTCCCGGCGCTGCGGGCGCGCATCGGCGCGGCAGACGCGGCGCGTCGGCTGCCCGACGCCTCGATCGCCGACCTGCGCGGCGCGGGGCTGCTCGGCATCCTCAAGCCGGCGCGCTTCGGCGGCCTCGGCCTCGACCTGGAGACATACGGCCGTGCCGTGCTGGCGCTCGGCCGCGGCTGCGGCGCGACGGCGTGGGCCGGCGCCGCCCGCGGCGTCGGGCAGTGGCGGGCCGGCCGCTACCCCGCGGCGGCGCAGGACGAGGTGTGGTCGGCCGACGGCCTGGCCGCGGCGGCGCTGGCGCCGGGCGGCGAGGCGTTGGCGGACCACAGCGGATGGCGCCTCGGCGGCCGTTGGCCGCGGGTGGCGGCGGCGGCCAGCGCCGACTGGCTGCTGCTCGGCTGCCGCGCGGACGGCGGCGCGGCGCTGGCGCTGGTGCCGCGCGCCGACGTGCGCCTGGACGACGACGCGGCGGCGCTCGGGCTCGCCGGCGGCGGCGGGCGCACGGTGGTCGCGGAAGGCGCGGCGGTGCAGGGCCATCGGCTGCTGCGGCTGGCCGAACCGGTCGCGGCGGATGCGGCGGCGCTCCACCGCGTCCCGCTGGCGGCGGTGCTGCCGGGCGCGCTGGCGCTGCCGGTGGTGGCGATCGCCGGCGGCGCGCTCGACGACTACATCGCCACGACGCGCGAGCGCACCACGCGCGGCGCCGCGGTCGGCGGCAACCGTTCGATGGCCGAATTCCCCACCATTCAGCTCCGCGTCGCGGAGGCCGCCTCGCTGGTCGACGCGGCGGAGCTGCTGCTGTGCCGCGACCTCGCGGAGGCCGACCCCGCGCCGTCGGAGGAGGCGCTGCTGCGCAACCGGCGCGACGGCGCCTTCGCCGCGCGGCTCGCCACCCAGGCGGTCGACCGGCTGTTCGAATCGGCGGGCGGCCAGGGCCTGTTCTCCAGCCACCCGATGCAGCGCGCGTGGCGCGACGCGCATGCCGCCGCCATGCACGCCAGCCTGAACTGGGACGCCGTCGGCACCCTGGTCGGCCGCGGAATGCTCGGCCTGCCGGCGGAGAACGCGCCGGCCTGAGCCTCGCGAATTCCCGTCCGCGATCGGTCGCTTGACCGGATGACCGGCCGCCGTTATATTTAACCATATGGTGAATTATCAGCATGGACCGCTCGATGCGGTGTTCGGCGCGCTGGCGGACCCGACGCGGCGCGCGATGATCGCCCGCCTGGCGCATGGCGCCGCGACGGTGGGCGCGCTCGGCGCGCCGTTCGCGCTGACGCCGCCGGCGGTGACCAAGCACCTCAACGTGCTGGAGGACGCCGGGCTGATCGTGCGCCGCAAGGTGGGGCGGGAGCGGCACTGCAGCCTGGCGCCCGAACGGCTGCGCGAGGCGGAGGCGTGGATCGGCGAGATGCGCCGGTTCTGGGAGACGCAGCTCGATTCCTTCGCGCGCTATCTCGAGAGCGCGCCCGACGACCCGAAGGCGGAGGGACGACATGGCAGACGACGGCGCGCGAAGCGTCAGGCTTGAGCGGCGGGTCGGGGTCGCCCCGGCACGCGCCTTCCGCGCCTGGACCGACCCGGCGGAGGTGCGGCGCTGGTGGTGCCCCATGGGCTTCGTGCCGGAGACGGTCGACATCGACCCGCGGCCCGGCGGCCGGCTGCGGCTGGCCATGCGCTCGCCGGAGGGCAATCTGTTCGCGATCAGCGGCATCTACCGCGTGGTGGAGCCGCCGCACCGGCTGGTCCACAGCTGGGTTTGGGATCACCTGCCCGACATGGAGACCGAGGTGACGGTGGAGTTCGTCCGCGACGGCGACGGCACCCGCGTGGTGGTCGCCCACGACGGGTTCCCCGACGCGCCCGCGGCGGCGCGGCATGCCGACGGTTGGACCAGCGTGCTCGACCGCCTTGCCAACCGCTCATGGGAGGACTGACCGATGGCCGAGATCACGCTGCACGGCGCCGCCGGCAGCACGTTCGTGCGCACCGCGCGCATGGCGTGCGCGGAGAAGGGGGTCGGCCACCGGCTGGTGCCGGCCGACCTGCGCTCGGCCGCGCACCGGGCGCTGCACCCGTTCGGCCGCATGCCGGTGATGCAGCACGGCGACTACACCCTTTATGAAACCCGCGCCATCGCCGGCTACATCGACGACGCCTTCGACGGGCCGCGGCTGACCCCGGCGGCGGCACGCCCGCGGGCGGAGATGGAGAAGTGGATCTCGGTCTCCAACAGCTACGTCGATGCGGTCACGGTGCGCCAGTTCGTCATCGAGCGGCTGGCCGCCGAGGCCCTGCTGGGCCGCAAGCCGGACGAGGACGCGATCGCCGCGGCGCTGCCCAGGGTGGCCGACCAGCTCGCGCTGATGGACCGTGAGCTGGCGGCGCGGCCGTTCCTCGCCGGCGAGGCGCTGTCGCTCGCCGACCTGTTCCTGGCGCCGATCGTTGCCTATGTCGGGATGGCGCCGGAAGGCGCCGGCCTGCTCGCCGGCAAAGACCACCTGAGGCGTTGGTACGGCGCGATGGCCGAGCGCCCCAGCTTCGCCGCCACCGCGCCCAAGTTCGGCTGACGCGGTCCGCGCCGACGCGCGGACCGGCTGCCTACAGCGTCTCGTAGAGGCCGCGCTTCTTGTGCCAGTCCTCGATGCCGTCGTCGGGGTAGCGCGGGTAGTGCTCGTCGCTGGGCCCCTCCGGCACCAGCGACCACGGCACGCGGTAGTCCAGCATGTAGGCGCGGCGCTCCGGCGGCACCGGCAGCGGCGTGTCGATCGCCGACGCCGCCGGGTACACCCATTTCGGGTAGTTCGGGTTGGCGAGCCACAGCATGCTGGCGCACTTCGAGCAGAAGTGCCGCCGCGTGAAGCCGAGGCCGTCCGCCTCGTAGGCGCCGCGGTCGTTGTTGCGCGAGCGGTAGATGGTGACGTGCTC
>JBFWQM010000051.1:0-26568 GCA_050249455.1 Rhodospirillaceae bacterium
TCGGCGGCATCAACCGCGGCGGCAGCTTCGACGGCTTCAGCCAGAGCTGCACCGGCGTGCTGGCGGCGACGATCGCCGAGACGTGGACGGTGGCGCGCGTGATGTCGGACCGGATCGGCGGCGATGCGGGCCATGTCGGCCTGCTCGGCCCGATGACCTTGCCGGCGGCGGCCAGGCCGAAGCGGATCGCGATGCTGGAGACCGCCGGCTGGGCCAAGGCGACCGACGAGGCGAAGAAGCAGCTGCTCGACGCGCGGGCGAAGCTGGCCGCGGCCGGGATCGAGGTGATCGACCGCAAGTCGTCCGCCGCGGTCGAGGCGGCGGAGGCCGCGATCGCCGACGCGTTCCACCTGTCGATGACGATCAACGCCTGGGAGGGCCGCTGGCCGCTCAACACCTATGCGCGCGACATGGACCGCAGCAAGCTCAGCCCGTCGGCGATCGAGCGGCTGAAGCTCGCGGAGTCGATGTCGCAGACGCAGTTCCAGGGTCTGCTGGGCGAGCGCGAGAAGGTGCGCAAGACCTACGCGGCGCTGAAGGACCACGCCGATCTGTGCTTCACGCTGACCGCGCCGGCGGCGGCCCCGAAGGGGCTCGACTGGACGGGCGACCCGATCTTCGTCGTGCCGTCGTCGCTGCTCGGCACGCCGGCGATGACCCTGCCGGTGCTGCAGGCGGAAGGCCTGCCGCTCGGGCTGCAGCTGATCGGCTTCGCCGGCGAGGACGCGGCGATGTTCGCGGCCGCCGCCGCGATGCTGCCGATCCTAGGCCACAAGTAGCCGCAAGGGAGCGCCGCTATGGCCGCCAGGGGTCTCGTCTCCGTCGAGAAGCTGTTCCGCGTCGACGGCGACGTCGCGCTGATCACCGGCGCAGGGTCGGGCTTCGGCAGGATCGGCGCGTTCGCGCTGGCCGAGGCCGGCGCGGCGATCGCGGTGACCGACATCGACCTCGAATCGGCGCGCAAGGTCGCCACCGAGATCGAGTCGGCGGGCGGCCGCGCGGTGGCGTTCCGGATGGACGTCGCCGACCGCAAGGAGGTGGCGGAGGTGGTGACGGAGGTCGCCGAGATGTTCGGCGGCATCCAGATCCTGATCAACAACGCCGGCACCTTCGCGCGCGGCCCGACCGAGAGCCTGTCGGACGCGGACTGGGACCGCGTGATCGCGGTCAACATGACCTCGGCCTTCGTCTGCTCGCGCGAGGCCGGGCGCCACATGCTGAAGGCCGGCAAGGGGCGCATCATCAACATCGCCTCGATCATGGGCCTGGTCGGCGGCGGCATGTTCCCACATCTGCCCTACCACGCCTCCAAGGGCGCGCTGGTCAACATGACCCGCGCGCTGGCGGTGGAATGGGCGAAGAAGGGCGTGCGGGTGAACGCGATCGCGCCCACCTTCTTCCGCACCAATTTCGGCGCCGGGCTGAGCAGCAACAACGCCATGGTGAAGATGATCGAGGACCGCACGCCGATGGGCCGCCTGGGCGAGCCGGAGGAGCTCGCCGGCGGCATCCTCTACCTCGCCAGCGAGGCGTCCTCGATGGTCACCGGCCACACGCTGGCCATCGACGGCGGCTGGACGGCGTGGTAGCTGCCCCGGCCTTGCCGGCGGCGCCGCCCTACGGTGGCGGCTCGGTGGGCGGCAGGATCAGTGAATCGCGGATCAGCGCGTATTTCGTCTGCGCGTTCGAGGCCGTGCGGTAGAAGTTGACGATATCGTCCCACGGGCCGGCGATCCGCTGGAAGCCGGTGATGAACACGACGATGGTGCCGGCGTCCTCTCCCGCCGTCAGCACCAGCCAGCCGCCCACCATGACGATCACCAACGGCCCCAGTGCATCCAGGTAGTTGCCCAGGAACGTGAGGAAGAACTTTCGGCGATAGACGTTCATGCGCGAGTCGAAGGCCTGGTCGACCACCCGGTCGAATGCGGCACGATTGGACGGATCGTCGCGCTCGCCCAGTGAACGCATCACCACGGCGGCGCCCAGGCGGCGGACCTGGCGCACATGCAGCCGGGCGTAACGGTTGATCGCCGCCTGCACCGGCGGCACGATCAGCACCTGCGGCAGATAGACGGCGACGGCAAAGGCCGCGATCAGCGGGTTCAGCCAGGTCAGGTAGCCGATGAGCACCGCCACGGTGCCGCCTTGCAGAAGCGGCAGGGAGATGCTTTCGCCGACGAAGCCGCCGACCTCCTCGGCCTCCGCGGCGATCATCGATGCGATTGCGCCGCCGTCGAGCCGGCGGTCGTCGTCCGCCGCGAGCAGCGTGGCGGGCGCCAGCCCGATGCAGGCGAAGATCGTCCGCCGCAGCCGCCGCGTCACGTCCTCGACGAGAACGCCCCGAAGCAGGTTGAGCAGGTACTTGAGCCCGCCCTGAACCAGGATGAGCGCAAAGTATGCCGCGCCGAGCTGGAGAAAAAGCGGCACGTCGCGCGGGCCGAGGACGTCGTCCATGATGCGCCGCTGCAGCTCCAGCGGCCCCATCGACATGCCCACCACCAGGGCGGCGAGGAGGCAGAGCGGAACCTGCCTGCGACCCGTGGTCTGCAGGATATAGGCATAGACCGATGACGGCATGAGACGAGGTTTCCCCTCGTTGACGCCCCTCGCCATCGACCAGCGTGACTCCGGTCGCTTGCCGGTGCAATGCCCGGCCGTGTGACGCACGGCCGCAGGCGCCTTCGGCCCCCTGGAGCATTATCCGGCGAAGTGGAATCCGGTTCGCCGTAGAGGATTCGGCCAACGCGGAATCGAGAGCGGTATCCGATCACGCCTGTTCGGATACCGCTCTAGCGCGGCGAGCGGGGGTGCCACTCGATGTCGGTGCCGCCGTGGTTGTTGGCCTCGCGCGCCATCACGAACAGGTAGTCCGACAGCCGGTTCAGGTAGCGAAGCGCCTCCGGGTTGACCGGCTCGGCGGCGGCCAGCGCGGCGAGCGCGCGCTCGGCGCGGCGCGCGACCGTGCGCGCGAGGTGCAGGTGCGCGGCCAGCGGCGAGCCGCCGGGCAGCACGAAGGACGTCAGCGGCGGCAGGAACTGGTTGATGCGGTCGATCTCGCCCTCCAGCCACGCCGTCTGCGCGGCGGCGATACGCAGCCTGCCGTCGCCGGCGACGTACGGCACCGTGATGTCGGCGCCGAGGTCGAACAGGTCGTTCTGCACGATGGCGAGCAGGCTGCCGTCGCCGTCGGAGAGGTGGTGCAGCCGGGCCAGGCCGACCGCGGCGTTCGCCTCGTCCACCTCGCCCTGCGCGACGATGCGCAGCGAATGCTTGGGCACGCGCGTCCCATCGGCCAGCGAGGTCTCGCCGCCGTCGCCGCCGCGTGTGTAGATGCGATCGAGCTTGACCATCGCCGGCCCCCGTTGTTTCGCCGTCCACCCCGTCATATAGTCCGCGACGACGGTTCCCGTTAGTCCGGGATCAAAAGGGAACGCGGTGAGGCCGGCAATGCCGGCCGATGCCGCGGCTGCCCCCGCAACTGTAAGCGAGGAGCCCGCGTCCGAGCGAGGCCACTGGGAAACCGGGAAGGCCAGGGCGCAGGCGACGATCCGCGAGCCAGGAGACCTGCCGTCGGCGTCGTCACCCAACCACCGGGCGGGGCTCCCCGGCGGGACGGATATCTCCGTTAGACGGTGACAAGGGCGTCCGCGCGGGCGGCCGGAGACGCGTTCTCCGCCGGCGCCGCGGCCGTCCGTGTGTCCAACGACTGCGGCAACGGAGACACCATGGCTTCCGCTCCACGATCCCTGCTCGCCTTGCTTCCCGCCTTCGCCCTGTTCGCGCCCGCGCCGTCCGCGGCGCAGACCGAGACGCCCGAGCTGGTCGTCACCGCGACCCGCGTCGCCACTCCCGTCAGCCGCGTGGCCGGCACCATCGCCGTCATCACCGCCGCCGACATCGCCCGCAAGCAGTACCGCACCATCGACGAGGCGCTGCGGTCGGAACCGAGCCTACAGATCTCGCGCTCCGGCGGACCGGGCAAGCTGTCGTCGATCTTCAGCCGCGGCACCAACGCCAACCACACCCTGCTGCTGCTCGACGGCATCGAGCTCAACGACCCGTCCACCACCGACGGCCGGGTCGACCTGGGCGCCATCGCGCTCGACGACGTGGAGCGCATCGAGATCCTCTATGGGTCGCAGGGCACGCTCTACGGCTCCGACGCCATCGGCGCGGTGATCAACATCGTCACCAAGACGGGGGAAGGGCCGCCGACCGGCAACGTCCAGCTCGAGGGCGGCTCGTTCGGCACCTTCAACCAGGCCGCGAGCCTGCGCGGCGCCACCGCGTCGGTGAACTATGCGCTGAACGTGCAGCACCTGCGTACCACGGGCATCTCGGCGACGCCGTCGCGTTTCGCCCCGCCGGGCGAAAGCAACGATCACGACACCTTCGACAACGTCACGGTCGGCACCAGGCTGGGCTGGCAGGCCACGGAGACCCTGTCGTTCGGCCTGGTCGGCCGCTACAGCCGCACCGCCAACGACCTCGACCTCAACGTCTTCCCGATCCAGTCGGACAACGACGCGCGCACCGACAGCGAATTCTACGCCGTACGCGGCGAAGGCAAGCTCGTCGCCTTCGGCGGCAGGACCGAGCACCGGCTCGGCATCGCATATACGCGCTACGACCGGCTTGACCGCGACGACCGCGACCCGATCAACCCGTTCGACATGCTGCGCGACGCCAACGTCGGCACCAAGCTCAAGTTCGACCTGCAGAACGACGTGCGCGTGCTGCCCGGCCACGTCTTCACCCTGGGCCTGGAGACCGAGAAGGAGACGATCGATTCGGCGCTGGTCTCCGACAGCGCGTTCGGCCCGTTCGGCTCCTCGGCCGACGCCGGCGCGCGCAACAACGCGGTCTACCTGCAGGACCAGTTCGAGTTCGGCTTCGGCCTGTTCGGCGGCCTGGGCGTGCGCGTGGACGACCACGAGAGCTTCGGGACCGAACCGACGTGGCGCGCCGCGCTGGGCTGGCGGATCGACCGGACCGGCACGACAGTGCGCGGCTCCTACGCCACCGGCTTCAAGGCACCGTCGCTGTACCAGCTCTATGGCAGCTCGATCTCCGGCTTCGGCGTCTTCCGCGGCAATCCGAACCTGCAGCCGGAGGAGAGCCGCACCTGGGAGGCGGGCGTCGAGCAGCGGCTGCTCGGCGGCCGGCTGACGCTGGGCGCGACCTTTTTCGACACCGAGGTGGACAACCTGATCCAGGGCGGCGCGACCACCAACGTCAATGTCGGCAACGCGAGCCTGACCGGCGTCGAGGCGAGCCTGACCGCGGAGCTGGCGCCGGCGCTGCGGTTCGGCCTTCGATACACCTACCTGGTGCCGCGCGACGACGACGCCGATGTCGACCTGCTGCGCCGCGCCCGTCACCGCGGCTACGCCGACCTCGCGATCCGGGCGACCGAGAACCTGACCCTGACGCCGGAGGTCGCCTATGTCGGCGACAGGCTGGACGTCGACGCCGCGACCTTCGCCACCATCCGGGTACCCGGCTACACGCTGGTGAACATGGCGGCCAGCTATCGCTTCACCGATTACCTGACCGGCTTCGGCCGCCTGACCAACCTGCTCGACAAGCGCTACGAGGACCCCGACGGCTTCAGCCAGCCGGGCGCCGGCGTCTTCGTCGGGGCGCGCGTGACGTATTGAGGCCCGCCGCCGCGGGCGGGCCGCCTACGCCGTCGCGGCGCGATCGGCGGCCGAGGGCGTGGCGTCGGGCGTCTCCGCGCCCTCGCCGTCCTGGCCGGGGCTGGTGAGCGAGCGATAGAGGGCGAGATAGGCTTCCGCTGAGCGCGACCAGCCGAAATCCTCGGCCATGGCGCGGAGCTGGACGCGGCGCCAGGCGATCGGGAGCTGGTAGAGCTCCAGCGCCCGCGCCGCGGCGCCGACCAGGCCGTCTGCGGTCGGCGCATCGAACACGAAGCCGGTGGCCGTGCCGGCCGCCAGGGTCGCCTCGGTCGCATCGGTGACCGTGTCGGCGAGGCCGCCGACCGGCCGCACCACTGGCAGGGTGCCGTAGCGCATGGCGTAGAGCTGGGCCAAGCCGCACGGCTCGAACCGCGCCGGCGCGAGCAGGATGTCGGCGCCGGCATAGAGGCGGTGGGCCAGCGGCTCCGAATAGCCGATGCGGACCGCGACGACGCGGGGGTACTGCGCGGCGACGGTGCGGAGCTGCGCCTCGATCGCCGGGTCGCCGGCGCCCAGCACGGCGATCTGCGCCCCCCTCTCGGCCAGCGCCGGGATGGCCTGCGGCAGAATGTCCGCCATCTTCTGGTCGGTCAGCCGGCTGATGAACGCGACCAGCGGCGTGCCCGCTTCCTGGGCAAGCCCAAACTCAGCCTGCACAGATTTCTTGCAGGCAATCTTGCCGGCGAGGTCGCGATGGTCGTAGTTCGCCGGCAGGACGATGTCGGTGGACGGGTCCCACACGACGTCGTCGATGCCGTTGAGGATGCCCGTCAGGTCGGCGGCGCGCGCCCGCAGGAGGCCTTCCATGCCGAAGCCGAACTCGGGCGTCAGGATTTCCCGGGCGTAGGTCGGGCTGACCGTCGTCAGCCGGTCCGACCAGCGCAGGCCCGCCTTCAGGAACGACACCTGGCCGTAATACTCCAGCCCGTCCGGCGTGAACGCCGCGTCCGGCACGCCGAGGGCGGGGAAGGCGGCGGCGGGGAAGACCCCCTGGAAGGCCATGTTGTGGATCGTGAAGACGGTGGCGGGCCGCGCGTCGCGCGCCGCCGGCAGCAGGGCCGGCAGCAGGCCCGCGTGCCAGTCGTTGGCGTGGATGACGTCGGGCGTCCAGCCGAGCGGCGCCGCCGGCCCGGCGATCGCCGCGGCGACATGGCTCAGCAAGGCGAACCGCTCGGCATTGTCGGGATAGTCGCGGCCCTCGGCATCCTGGTACGGTCCGCCGTCGCGGAAAAACCGCGCCGGGCAATCGACCAGCAGCACGGGGATGCCGGTGTCCGGCATGCGCCCCGAGACGATCCGCGTCTCGCCGAGGCCGGCAACGTCGCCGAGCTCGGCCTCCACCCGCGCACCGACCAGGGCATTCGCCGTCCCGGCGTAGCCGGGCATCAGCACCCGCACGTCCGCGCCGAGGCGGCGCAGCGCCAGCGGCAACGCGCCGCTGACATCGGCAAGCCCGCCGGTCTTGACCAGCGGAAAGGCCTCGGACGTGACAAACAGGATGCGCAGCGCCTCGCTTGGCATGACCACCGCTGTACGTCGGTTGCGAGTCGCCTTCATGACACCCATCTGTGGCGCGACAATATGCGCGGCTGCGTCCGTGTGGCGGTACGAGGCGGCGTTTGATGCGCGATTGGAATGACTACAATCGCGCAGGCAACGCGCCGTCGTCCCGATCGTTCCGTCGGGCGACAGCGCAGCGCACAATAAAGTTCGGAATACGGCCGCGTCGCTACCGACGCAGGCGACTATGCAACCCGCGTGCCAGCACGCAGATGTGATTCACCTGCCGCTACGCGTGGGCCTTGAGGAAGCGCTCCACCGAGCTGACGTAGGCGATCGGCACCTCCTGCATCGGGTAGTGACCCGAGTTGCCGATCACCTCCAGCTCGGCGTTCGGGTACCACGCGAGGAAGGTCTGGCGCATGAAGTCGGCGTTGAGCGCGGCGTCGTGCTCGCCGACCATAACCTTGAAGGGCGTCGCGACCCCCTTCGCCTCGGCTGAGAAGTCGCCCTTGGCCCACGAGGTGAGGTAGGCACGGAAGGACTCCACCGTCGTGGTCTCCCGCGAGGCGCGCGCGATGCGTTCCACCCACACCGGCGTCAGCCGGCCGCCGACGCTGAAGTCGACGATGGCGGCGCGCAGCCTGTCGTCGTCCGCGGCGCCGGAGAACAGGCCCCAAGCCTTGTCGTCGAACGGCACGCCGGACGCCGGGACCGGCGTGACCGCCACGACGCTCTTGACCCGGTCGCGCGCGTCGATCGCGACCCGCTGCACCACCTTCCCTCCCATCGAGTGGCCGACGACGTGGAACCGGCGCCAGCCCAGCGCGTCGGCGAGCCCGATCGCATCGGCGGCGATCTCCTCCACCGTGAACGTGCCCGTCCGGCCGCGCGACTTGCCGTAGCCGCGCTGGTCCATGAACGCATAGGTGAACGCCGCGCGGTCGAGGATCGGCACGGTCGGCTCGAACACCGTCCAGTCGCCGAACCAGCCGTGGCAGACGATGACGCCCTCAGGGCCGTTGCCGTGGATGGTGTGCTCGATCGTCATCGCGACCTCCCCTGCCGAAACGTGCCGCTTCGCCGCGGCGTTGACCGCAGTGTCGGCCGCGCCTGCGGACGACGCAAGGGTTCAGCCGGACGCGAAACCCGCCGTCGCGCGCATGCCCAGCGCCCCGTCGGGGTCGGCGATCCACAGCTCGGCGCCGTCGCCCTCCGGCCGGGCCGCGACCGTGAACGGGCGCGGGCTGTAGACCGGGCGCACGGCGCGGAACTCGAACCGCGCCAGCGGCCGGCCGGCGTGGGCGCGGCACAGCTCCATCAGGAGGAGGCTCAGGAGCGTGCCCTGGACCACAAGGCCGGGATAGTGCTCCACCCCGCGCGTGTAGTCGGCGTCGTAGTGGATGCGGTGGGCGTTGAAGGTGATCGCCGAGTAGCGGAACAGCAGGATCGCCGTCGGCTCCACCACGCGCTTCCATGCCGCGCCCCCCGGCGCCGACGTGGGCGTCGCCGGCGGCCCGCCGGGCTTCGCCTCCTCCAGCGCGAGCGTGTCATGCTCCTCCACGATGGCGGGGCCGTCGGGCCCGGAAATGGTGTGGCGCAAGGTGGCGCGCACCAGGGGGCCGCTGCGGGTCTCCTTGGCGTCGATGGCGACCAACTCCGACCGGCGCTCGATCGCCTGCCCGACCCGGAGCGGGGCGTTGAAGGCGATCCGCGCGCCGCCGAACATCCGCCGCGGCAGCGGCATCGGCGGCAGCAGCGCCGTCTCGGCCGGCAGGCCGTCGGGCGCCAGCCCGGCCGGGCGCATGTCCGGGGTGAAGTAGCTGCAGTGCCAGCCCGGCGGCAGCGGATCGCCCGCGTTCGGCGCCGGGTTCGCCACGTCGAGCGTGGCGGCGAGGCGGGCGACGGACGCGGCCGTCACCGTGTCGTGCACGACGCGGCTGGCGCCGACGTGACGCTGCAGGGCGGCGATGTCCAGGGTCATGCGGCGGCTCCCGGCAGGCCGTCGGGGAAGCGGGCGCTGACGTCGAGGTTGAACAGCCGCATCGCGCTTTCGCCCAGGATGTTGCGCTTCGCCCGCTCGGTCAGGAACGGCAGGTCCCAGATCGTGCTGGGCAGGTCCATGTCCCAGTGCGGGTAGTCCGAAGCGTAGAGCAGCTGCGTCTCGGCGTTGATCATCTTGAACATGTGCTCCAGCTCCTCCATCCGGCTCGGCATCTCCATCGGCTGGCTGGAATAGAACATATCGCGCATGTACTCCGACGGCAGCCGTTTCAGCGACGGGCATTCGGAGCTGCGCATGCGGTACTCGTTGTCCAGCCGGTGCATCAGGAACGGTACCCAGGCGAGCCCCGCCTCGATCCAGATCAGCTTGAGCCCGGGGAACCGCTCCGGCATCCCGTTCACCACCCAGTTGGTCAGGTGGACCATGTTGTAGAGCGGGAAGCCAAGCGCGTGGACGCCGATGAACCGGTTCATCGTCGACAACAGGCCGTCGTTCCAGTTGTAGGCCGCGTGGAAGGCGAGCGGCTTTCCCATCTCCTCGATCAGGCGATAGGTCTTCACGTAGGCGTTGTCGTGGATCGGGCGGTAGCGCGGCGAGGTGACCATGAAGCCGACGACGCCGGGCTTGTCGCCGAGCTCCTTGACCGTGCGATAGGCCGCCTCCGGGTCGTTGAACGGCAGGCACAGCATAGTCTTGATGCGCGGGTCGCCGGGCGTCACCCGGTCGGTCAGCCAGCGGTTGTAGGCGCGCGCCAGGCCCGCCTCCACCTCCGCCGACGGATGCAGGCCGAGCAGCAGCATCGGCGTCGGGAACAGGCAGATGTAGTCGATGCCGATGGCGTCCATCCAGCGCCGGGCGACCACCACGTCGCGGTGGTCGTCTGACGCCGGCGTGCCTTCGGTCTTCCTCAGCACGTAGCGGGTGACCCGCCCGCCCATGTCCTGGAAGCCGACCGGCGGCGGCAGGAACGAGGTGACGCCGGTCGGGAAGGCGGTGGCGCTCTGGCCGAGCTGGCGCAGCACGGGATCGTCGATGTACTCGACGATCTCGCGCAGGTGGTCGGTCTCGTAGTGGTGCGAATCGACGTCGACGATCAGCACCTTGTCGAAGCCGCGGTCCTCGGCCTGCTGGCGCGCCTTGGCGAGGACCTTGGTGGTGTCCAGGGTGGCAACCGCCATGCCCTGGATGTCGCTGGTCGGCATGACGTGCATGGCGGTCGTCCCCCCTCTGTCTGCGGCTAGAGCTTCGCCGGGTCGATCTTGCTGTAGATGCGTTCCCACAGCAGCTTGGCGTAGGCGTCGGTGCTGTTGTCGGTCTTGGCCATCAGCGCCTCCCAGGCGTCGAGGTTGCGCATGTAGATGTCGACGATCTGCTGGCCGTTCTTGACGCCGCGCTTTTCCGCCAGGTCGACGACGACCTTCATCTCCTTGTCGATGTGCTCCTTGAGCAGCCTGGCGAGCGCCGGGCCGCCGTCGCCGACGGCGATGCCGCGCTTGGCCGCGGTCTCGCGCGCCTTGTCGTCCACCTCCGAGTAGCCTTCGACCGAGATGCGGGCCACCGCCTCCGGCATCAGCTTCAGCATGGTCCGCCGGTCGGCGTCGGACAGCACCTTCCAGGTGTCGCGATTGATGACGAAGGCGCCGCCCTTGAAGATCCCCATCGGCACGTCGAGCGCCGCCTTGACGATGTCGTAGAGCTTGTAGGTGTCCATCCACGACATGGGGCCGGCATAGCAGTCCACCAGCCCGCGGCGCATCGCCTCCGGCACCTCGTCGGAAGACATGTTGGTCGGCACCGCGCCGATCGCCTCGACCCAGCGGCCGGTGGCGCCGGTGGTGCGGACCTTGAGCCCCTTCATGTCCTCCAGCCCCTTCACCGGCTTGGCGCAGACCAGCCGGTAGATCCCGGGCGAGTAGCCCCCGATCGGCACGACGTTATTGCGGGTGAAGTCGGCGAGGCATTCGGGGCAGTCGAAGAACAACGTCTGCAGCACCGCCGCGTTGGCGGCGTGCGGATTGCTGCCCAGCATGTGCAGGTCGGTCATCACATAGGCGTGTTTCAGGTCGGACTGGGTGTAGCTGAACACCGCCAGGCCGCCGTCGGCGATGCCCTTGCCGACGCTGGACAAGGTCGCCTTGCCGCTGAACAGCTGGCCGCCGGCGAGCAGGCTCCACGCCATCCTGCCGCCGGTCTCCTTCTTCAGCTTGTCGAAATAGGGCTCCATGCCCAGCACGTTGGCCTCGTGCTTGGGCGGCAGGAACATGCCGAAGACGTACTCCTTCGCCGCTGCGGCGCCGGCGGCGCCGAGCGCGACCGCACCGGCCAGCGACGCGACGGCGATCTTGCGTGAAATGCCCATGACGTTGTCTCCCCTGTTGAGTCGTCTTCAGCGCATCAGTTCAGGCAGGAACAGCGCGATCTGCGGAAAGGCGATCAGAAGGGTCAGCACGATCGCCTCGCACACCAGGAACCAGGCGACGCCGCGGAACGCGACGTCGAGCGGCACGGCCGGACCGGCGACACTCTTGACCACGTAGACGTTGAGCCCGACCGGCGGGGTCAGGAGCCCGATCTCGATGTACTTGATGACCAGGATCCCGAACCAGATCATGTCGAGGTCCATGCGCTCGAACAGCGGCATCAGGATCGGCAGGGTCAGCAGCATCAGCCCGAGCGGGTCGAGGAACATGCCGAGCACGAAGTAGATCAGCGACGCGCCGAGCACGAGGGTCAGCGGGTCCACTGCCCACGCCCCGATCTCGCGCGCCAGGAACATCGAGATGCCGGTCAGCGCCACCAGCCGCGTGAACAGCACGGCGCCGAGCGCGACGAACAGGATGCGCGAGGTGCCGACCACCGCCTCCACCACGCTTTCGCGGATGACGGCGCGGTTCAGCCGGCCCTGCACGCCGGCGATGGCGAACGAAAGGAAGGCGCCGACCGCGCCGGCTTCCGTCGCGGTGAACACGCCGCCGTAGAGGCCGCCCAGGATGCCGACGATCAGCGCGAAGAGCGGCCACACGCCGCGCAGCGAGACGAGCTTCTGGCGCAGCGTGTAGTGCGCGTCGATCGGCGGCGCGAGCTCGGTGCGCAGCCGGCAGCGCACCAGAATCATCAGCGCGTAGATGCCGGCGGTCAGCAGCCCGGGCAGCACGCCGGCCATGAACATCTCGCTGATCGAGACCTCGGCGAAGACGCCGTAGATCACCATCAGGATCGACGGCGGGATCATCGAGCCCAGGGTGCCGGCCGAGGCGACGACGCCGGTGGCGAGGCCGGGCTGGTAGCCGGCCTTGAGCATCTCCGGGATGGTGATGCGCCCCATCGCCGCCGCGGTCGCGACGCTGGAGCCGGACGCGGCCGAGAACGCGGCGCAGGCGAAGTTCGACGCCACCGCGAGCCCGCCCGGCAGCCGGCCGAACCACGCCCGCGCCGCCGCAAACAGCGATTCGCTGACGCCCGAATAGTGCGCCACCGCGCCCATCAGCAGGAACATCGGCACCGCCGACAGCGACCAGTGCGCCGAGAAGTCGAACAGAGCCGTGCGCACCATGCCGAAGCCGACGCTCCAGCCGCGGATCGCGGCGATGCCGGCGATCGAGACGAGGCCGAGCGACAGCCCGATCGGCACCCTGAGCCCGATCAGCGCCAGCATCGCGGCGACCGAGGCCCAGCCGATTTCCAGGTTGGTCACGGCGCGCGATCCCGGCGGACCAGCCCGAGCGCGACTCCGATCATGTAGGCCGCCATCACGCCGGTGCCGATCGGCAGGATCCAGCGGCTCGGCCACACCTGGATCAGCGACGCCGCGGTCTCCCACCGCTCGCCGCTGGCGGTGCGCGCGGCCGCCTCCAGGCCGGTCAGCACCGCGACGCCGGCCATCGCGATGCCGCCGACGAGGCCGATCGCCGCCTCCAGCCGGCGCAGGTTGCGCGGCGACAGCTTCTGGGTGAACAGCTCGACGTAGATGTGCTCGTTCTCGCGCGCGACATAGCCGAGCGGCAGGAAAAGGACGCCGACCATGTAGTAGGCGGACACGATCTCGATCGTGCCCGGCAGCGGCAGGTTCAGCAGGTACTTCGCCGCGACGTCGAGGACGACGTGCAGCATCATCAGCACGATGACGACGCACCCCGCCTCCACGAACAGGTCCGCCACGGAAAAGCCGCGCCGTCGGGCGGCGTCGTTCACGCGCGTGGTCCTCCCCGCCGGCTTGTCGTTGGTGCGCCCGCGGCCGCCGGCCGTCGCGGGCGAATTGCCGTCAGGCCGACGTGCGCCGCCGCGGTTCGGCGGCCGCCGGCCCGGCCAGGTTCCGCTTCGCCTTGCGCAGCAGGCGGATCAGTTCGGCCGCCTCGGCGCGGGTGAAGCCCGCCAGCGCCGCATCGTCGATCTGGCCCGCCATCCGGTGCACCGCCTTCAGGGTCGGCTGGATGCGGTCGGTGAGGTACAGGCGGTTGGTGCGGCGGTCCTGCGGGTCGGCGCGGCGTTCCAGCCAGCCGCTCGCTTCCAGCCGGTCGACCAGGCGCGCCAGCGACGGCGGCCGCACTTCCAGGATCTCGCTCAGCTCCGACTGCGTCATGCCTTCGCGCCGGGTCAGGTGCAGCAGCACCTTCCACTGCGCGCGCGTCATCCCGATGTGGCCGACGCGATCGTCGAACGTACGGTTCATCAGCCGCACGACATCGTTGGCGAGGGAGCCGAGGCTGGGCTGCGTCTGCTTGCGGTCGGTCGGCATCGGCCGTGTGAATTGTTTACTCTGGCTAACAATTAGGCTAGCGTAACATTGCCCGGACAGTCAATCGCGACACGAAGCGCGACGAGCGAATGCGGATGGGAGGCATGACCGAGGCCGCCGGGGACCGCGCGCCGCGGTTCCGCATCGACAGCGACGACGAACGCGCGTTCCGCGAGGAGGTGCGCGAGTGGGTCGCCCACAACCTGCCGGACGACCTGCGCGACCGCGTGCAGCGGCCGCCGCCGGCGCGGCTGCGCGCCTGGCACCGCGCGCTGTTCGAGCGCGGCTGGGTGGCGCCGCACTGGCCGCGCGCGGCCGGCGGCATGGGCGCCAGCGTGCGCGCGCAGCTCATCCTGGTCGAGGAGATGGTGCGCGCCGGCGCGCCGATGATCGTCACCCCCGGGCTCGGCTTCGTCGGCCCGCTCCTGATCCACTACGGCAGCGCGGCGCAAAAAGCCCGCCACCTGCCGCCGATCCTGCGCGCCGAGGTCGAATGGGCGCAAGGCTACTCGGAGCCGGGCGCCGGCTCCGATCTCGCCAGCCTGGCCACGGCCGCGGTGCGCGACGGCGACCGCTACGTCGTCAACGGGCGCAAGATCTGGCAGACCTGGGGCCACCACGCCGACTGGATGTTCACCCTGGTGCGCACCGACCGCAGCGTGCCGAAGCACCACGGCATCAGCTGCCTGCTGATCGACATGAAGACACGCGGCGTCACGGTGCGCCCGATCGTGACCATCGTCGGCGAGGACGAGCTGAGCGAGGTGCTGCTGGAGGACGTCGTCGTGCCGGCGGAGAACATGGTCGGTGCGCCGGGCGACGGCTGGCGGCTGGCCAACGCGCTGCTCGCCCACGAGCGGCTGGCCGGCAGCAACCCGATGTTCTGCATGACGGCGCTGGCCCGCGCGAAGCGGCTCGCCGCCGCCACGGGCACCGACGCAACCGCGTCCTTCCGCGCCCGCGCGGCGGAACTCGACATCGCGGTGACGTCGCTTTCGGCTTTGTTCGAGCATGCCGTGCGGCTGACCGAGTCCGGCCGCACGCTGGGGCCGGAGACCTCGCTGCTCAAGCTGGTCGCGACCGAGACGCTGCAGGCGATCAGCGACCTCGCCGTCGAGGCGACCGGCGGCGACGGCGCCGATGCGGACGCCGACGCGTCTGCGCATTTCCTGCAGTCGCGGCGGGCCACCATCTTCGGCGGCTCGCGCGAGATCCATCGCAACATCGTCGCGCGCCGGCTGCTCGGCCTGCCGTGAGCGCGCCACAAGACAGGCGGACCCGATGCTGACCAGCGATGCCCTCGAAACCGCGGCGGTGAATGCGCCGGACGCGACCGCGTGGATCTTCGGCGACACGACGCGAACTTGGGCGGAAGCGGACGCGCGCGCCAACCGGGTCGCCAACGCGATGCTGGCGCGCGGCCTCGCGCCGGGCGAGCGGGTCGGCATCCTTGCGCACAACTCCGACCAGCTCGCCGAGGCGTTCTTCGCGCTCGCCAAGGCGGGGCTGGTCGCGGTGCCGCTCAACGTCCGCGCGTCGCCGGCGGAGATCCGCTTCATCGCCGAGCGCGCGCAGATGTCGGCGTTCATGGTTTCGCCGCGCCTGGCGAAGACCTTCCGCGAAGCCGCGCTCGACGACGGCGCGCTCAAGCTGTTGGTCGGGTTCGGCGCCGGCCACGGCATGCCCGACGACTACGAGGCGCTGGTCGCCGCCGGCGCCGCCGGGCGCCCGCCGCACCGCGCCGCCGACACCGACCTGCGGATCGTCAAGTTCACCAGCGGCACCACCGGCGCGCCGAAGGGCTGCATGGGCACGCACCGCGAATGCGTGTTCAACGTGATGGCCTATCTGATCGCCGAGCCCTATGCGCCGGAGGAGGTCTGCGGCTTGGTGGTCTCGCTGGGCGCCGGGCTCGGCAGCTACCTGCTGACCGCGCATGTCTACCGCGGCGCGCCGACCGTCATCCTCGACACCAATTCGCCCGCGGCGATCCTGGATGCGATCGCGCGGCACGGCATCGCGCGGCTGACCGCCGTGCCGACCTTGATCGCGGCGCTGATCGACGAGCAGGCGGCGCGGCCGCGCGACCTGTCCGCGCTGCGGCTGATCGGCTACACCGGCGCGCCCGCGACGATCGAGCCGATCGCCCGCGGACACGACGTGCTGGGCTGCGGCTTCTACCAGGCCTACGGCGCCACGGAATCGGGCGGGCGCATCACCCATTTGTCGCCGGCCGACCACCGCACCGTCGTCGCCACCGCGGCGGCGCAGACCGACGCGTGGGGCCGCAACGTGATGCCGGCCGGCCAGGCGCTGCCGGGCTTCGCCGTGCGGCTGGTCGATGCCGACGGGCGCGACGTGGCCGATGGCGCGGTCGGCGAGCTGGTCGTGCGCGGCGAATCGATCTTCAAGGGCTATCTGAACCAGCCGGAGCTCAACGCCGAGGTACTGCAGGACGGCTGGTGGCGCACCGGCGACCTCGCGCGGCGCGACGCAAACGGCTGGCTCTACATCGTCGACCGCAAGAAGGACATGATCGTGTCCGGCGGCTACAACATCTATTCGGTGGAGGTCGAGCACGTGCTCGCCACCCACCCCGCCGTCGCCGAGGTCGCGGTGGTCGGCGTGCCGCACCCGCGCTGGGGCGAGAGCGTGTGCGCCTTCGTCGTGCCGCGCGCGGGCTTTGCGATAGACGAGGCGGCGCTCGATGCGCTGTGCCGCGAGTCGCTGGCCGCCTACAAGGCGCCGCGGCAATACGTCGTGATGGAGACGCTGCCGATGACCACCACCGGCAAGGTGCGCAAGACCGAGCTGCGCAGCCGCATGAGCCAGGCCGGCGCGGCGTGACGGCCACCATCGCACCGATTCGTAGGGGCGGATTTCAAACCCGCCCGCGGCGCGCGAACGGGCACGGCGTGCGATAAAAAATAAAACAGGGCGGGTTTGAAACCCGCCCCTTCGGAAAATTTCAGCGCGACGACGAACGGGCCGGCGGCCCTTCAATAGCTCCCGTCCGGCGGCGCGAGGCCGAGGGCGGCGCGGCCGTAGGGCGTGGCGGCGATGTCCCAGCGCAGCGCGAGGTGCGAGGTCGCGGCGGCGATGTCGCGGTAGTAGCGCTGCAGCGGGTCGCCGGCATAGAGGCTCTGGCCGCCGGCCAGCGCGAACAGCCGCTCCGCGGTGCGCCGCGCCAGCATGGCGGCGTAGCCCATGTCGCGCTTGTTGGCGATGCGCTGGTCCGCGCCGACGGTGGGCGCGTGCTGCAGGATCGCCGCCGTCTCGCGCGAGGCATTGAGCAGCAGCATCTCCGCCGCCCGCACGTCTGCCGCGGATTCGGCGACGTGGAGCTGGGTCCACTGGTCGCCCGCGGTGCTGCCGGGCCGGCCCATGCGGGCGCGGGTGTGCTGCGCGAAGGCGTCGATCATGCCGCGCGCCGCGCCGACGCCGACCGCGGCGAGCCCGAGCCCGCCGGTCGCCTTGCGCGGCATGCGGTAGAGCGCCGGCAGGTCGTTGCCGCCGCGCGCGATGCCGGCGTCCGCCTCCGCCCCGCCCAGCGTGCGGTATGCCGGCACGAAAACGTTGTCGATCGCAAAGCTCTTGCTGCCGGTGCCGGCGAGGCCGACCACGTTCCAGTCGTCGATCACCGTCGCCTGCGCCTTCGGCACGACCGCGAACAGGTGACCCGGTCCGCCGACCAGCCGGCACCCCGCGATCAGCCATTCGGCGTGGTCGATGCCGCTGGCGAACGCCCAGCGGCCGGAGACGACGAAGCCGCCGTCCACCGCCCGCGCCTCGCCCGCCGGGCCGAACACGGCGCTGGTCAGCACGTCCGGGTCGTCGCCCCACACCTCGTCCTGCACCGCACGCTCGAACTGGCCCAGCGCCTGGTGGTGATCGTTGTAGATCGAGAGCACCCAGCCCTGCGCGGCGCAGGCGGCGGCCAGCGCCATCGCGACCTCGCAATGGACGTCCCACCCGAGTTCTAGCCCGCCATAGCGCACCGGCTGCAGGATGCGGTGCAGGCCGGCGGCGCGGAAATCGGCGACCGACTCCGCGGGACACAGCCGCGCCGCCTCGCACGAAGCGGCGCGCGCCGCCAGCGCCGGCGCGATCTCGCGCGCCCGGCCGACCATCTCGCGCCCGTCGGGCCGTGTCGCGGTGCTTGCCATGCGCTCATGGTGGAGCGTTTTCGCCGCCGGCGCCACGGCAAACAATGCCGCACCCGCCGGGCTGGACAGCGCGCCCGGCCGGGTCTACCGGTGAGGCATGGGCGAGGCCGGCCGCGATCCCTACGACGCCTGGGCCGCCGGCGAAGGCGTGCCGGCGGCCGAGGGCGCGTGCGTCGATCTCCTGGCGCAGCCGACCGCCCCCTGGCCGCGGTTCGACTGCGACGGCGCGCTGATCCACCTCGCCGGCCGCGGCGGCCTGGTCGCGGCCCTGCTGGTCGATGTCGGCCCCGGCGGCGCCTGCGCGCCGCAGCGCATGCTGGCCGAGGCGGTGGCGTGGGTGCTGGCCGGCCACGGCAGCACGACGACCGCGACGCCGGACGGCCGGCGCAACGTCGAATGGGGTCCGGGCAGCCTGTTCGCGCTGGCACGCAATTCGAGCTGGAGGCACTTCAACGCGAGCGGGCGCGAACGGGCGCGGCTCGCCGTCGTGCACGACCTGCCGGCGATGCTGAACCTGTTCGGCGACCCGGCCTTCGTGTTCGACAACCCGCATGGGTTTCCGGCCCGCGCCGAGGCGGCGGCGCGGCGCCACACCATGGATGCCGACTTCGTCGCCGACCTCGCGCGCCTCGCCCCTGCGGCGGGAGAGGACGACGGCATCCGCCTCGCGCTCGGCGGCGGCGCGCTGCAGGCGCAGCTCGGCCCGCGCCCGGCCGGCGGCCACGTGTTCCCGATCGCCGGGGGCGGCGTCACTTTGACGGCGGACGGCCGCCGCATCGACTGGCGCCCCGGCATCGTCTTCGCCGACGACCGCGGCGCGCGCCACCAGCCGGCCGGCGGCACTGCGCGGCTGCTGTCGGTCGGGCTGTCCTTCACCGCAAGCTGAGGCGGTCCATGCACGACTTCCTGTTCGACCATGTCCACCTGGAGCCGGAGGACCAGGACGCGACCGACCGCGCGATCTGGGCGGCGGACAACGTCGCGCTGACCACGGTCGGCATCGACGTCGGCTCGACCACGGCGCATCTGTCCTTCGCGCGGGTCCACCTGCGCCGCGCGGCGCAGGGCCACGCCGGCCGCTACGAGACCCTGAAGCGCGAGGTGCTGTGGCAGTCGCCGATCCTGCTGACGCCCTATCGCCGCGACGGGCTGATCGACGTCGAACTGCTCGGGCAGTTCGTGCGCGGCTGCTACGACGAGATGGGCGTCGATCCCGACATGGTCGACAGTGGTGCCGTGATCCTGACCGGCGCGGCGCTGGCGCGGCCCAACGCCGCGGCGATCACCGACCTGTTCGCCGCGGTGGTCGGCCGCTTCGTCTGCGCCAGCGCCGGCCACGACCTGGAGGCGCGGCTGGCGGCGCACGGCGCGCAGACGGTCGCTCTGTCGCGGCGGCGCGGCGAGACCGTGCTCAACGTCGATATCGGCGGCGGCACAACCAAGTTCGCGCTGGTGCAGGACGGCGCCGTCGTCGCGACGGCCGCGGCCGGCATCGGCGCCCGGCTGGTGGTGGAGCGCGACGGCGCAACGATCGTGCGCCGCGAACCGGCGGCCGAGGCGATCGCCGCCGACCTCGGCTTCGAGCTCGGCGCGGCATGGGCCGACGACCAGCGGCGGCGCTTCGTGCGCCGGATGGCCGCGGTGGTGGTCGGGCTGATGCGCGGCGATCCGCCGGACGCGCTGACCCGCGCGCTGATGCTGACCGGCCCGCTGCCGGACTGGCGCGCCGACCCGCGTCTCGCGCCGACGGCGGTCGCGTTCTCCGGCGGCGTCGCCGAGTACCTGTTCCAGCGCGAGCACCGCCGCTTCGACGACCTCGGACCGTCGTTGGCGCACGTGCTGCAGCATGCGCTGGCCGACCGCACGGTCGGCCTGCTGGTGTGGGACACCGGCCACGGCATCCGCGCCACGGTGACCGGCGCGGCGCAGTTCACCGTGCAGCTCTCCGGCGCCACGAGCTGGATCGGCGGGGGCGCGCGCCTGCCCGTCCGCAACCTGCCGGTGGCGGCGGTGCCGCTGGCCCCGGACGACCGGGTCGATGCCGACGCCGTCGCGCAGGCCGTTCGCGCGGCCGTCGCGCGCGCCGGCGTCGACGACGGGCCGTGCGCGCTGGCGTTCGCGTGGGCGGGCGATCCCGCCTACGCCCGGCTGCACGCGATCGCGCAGGGCATCTGCGCCGGCGCGGCGGGGCCGCTGACCTTGCTGATCGACGGCGACGTCGCGCTGTCGCTGGGCCGGCTGATCGCGACCGAAATCGAGCCCGGCCGCGACGTGATCGCGCTCGACGGGCTGGCGCTGGCGCCGTTCGACTATGTCGACATCGGCGCGGTCATGGCGCCCGCGGGGACGGTGCCGGTGGTGGTGAAGTCGCTGGTGTTTTGACGACACGCATCGCGCACGCGTATCTCATTCGTAGGGGCGGGTTTCAAACCCGCCCGCGGCATTCGTTCCGGCTCCGACGCTCAAATGGAAGAGCGGAAAAAAGGGCGGGTCTGGAACCCGCCCCTATCCGTTCTGGCGTGCGGGACCCGGAGAGGCCCCCTCCCCCAGCCCCCTCCCGCGAGGGGAGAAGGCTTAGTAGCCCGGCGCGTTCTCGATCTGGTCAAGCCAGTCGAAGCCCATCGCCTTCACGATGCGGTTGCTGATGACGATCAGCCGCGCCTCGGCGGCCGGGTCGGCGTTGAAGTGCTGGTGGATGGTGAACGGCGGCACGTAGATGAAGTCGCCGCGCCGCCAGTCCGACCGCCGCGGCTCCTCCGCCCATTCCCAGCTGTAGCGATCGAGGCAGTCGAACTTGAGGTCCCAGTGCAGGTCGTAGCCGGAGCCTTCCGCGACGAACAGCACCTCCTCCCACATGTGGCGATGCTTGCCGGAGCGGCCGCCGGGCGGCAGGAACTGCATGTAGGCCTCGATGCAGCATTCCTTGGAGTTCAGCCGTTCGTTGACCACGTGCTTGATCAGCCCTTCGGGCGATTCCTCGAACGGCATGTCGGCGGCGGCGATCAGGTTGAGCCGCGTGTCGTAGTCGCGGCGGAACGCTTCGGACTCCTTCAGCGCGTCGGCGCGGAAGGTGCAGGTGTTCTCGCCGACATGGGCGACGTCGCGTTCTTCAAGGGCGGGCATGGCTTTTCTCTCGATTACAGGTCGGTCGGCGGCGTGAAGTCCTCGTGCCCTTCCGCCAGCGTCGTCGGCGGGTAGGACACGATCTTCTGGAACAGCAGGTGCATGAACAGGAACAGCGGCTTCGCCTTCATCACCAGCAGGATCGCCTCGTTGTCGGGGTCGTCGTTGAAGTGCTGGTGGACGCAGCCGTTCTCCACGATCATCGCGTCGCCCGCCTGCCAGTCGATGCGCCGGCCGTCGTGGATGTCGTGGCCGCGCCCCTTCAGCACGTAGAAAACCGCGCTGTTGAGATGGCCGTGCTTCTGGCCGTAGGCGCCGGGCGCATAGACCTCGATGTGCGTCTCGATCGACTGGGTGACGGCCGCGCCGTGCGGGCTGATGACGTGCTTGCCGTAGAGCGCGGGCCCGCCCTTCCAGGCGAAGTCGCGCGAGGAGTAGACCCGCGGCTGGTCGAGCAGCGATTGGAAGAGCTCGCTGTAGGTGCCCTCCAGCGCGCGCACGAAGGTTCGCTTCTTCTGCCAGCGCTCCCAGACGACTTCCTTCTCGGCGTTGTGGCCGGGGCCCGGCGGGCTCCGGTCGAACAGGTCGGTCATTCCCTGCGCTCCCTGACTCGTTGATTGGCGGGGAGTCTACAGGATGGCCTGCGGCTTGACACCGGGATGAGCGCCTCCGCACTCTCCCCGGACAGGGAGGAAACGACCATGCGACTGTGGCTGACTGCTTTGGTTGCGCTGTGCCTGGCGGGCGGCGCAGCGGCGCAGGACCCCGCGGCCTTCTACAAGGGCCGCACGGTCGAGCTCTATGTCGGCTACAGCCCGGGCGGCGGCTACGACCTCTACGGCCGCACGGTCGCGCGCTTCATGGGCCGCCATTTGCCGGGCGGCCCCACCATCGTCGTCAAGAACATGCCCGGCGCCGGCAGCCTGCGGCTGGCCAACTGGCTCTACAACGTGGCGCCGAAGGACGGCGCCGCGTTCGGCATCGTCGGCCGCGGCGTGCCGATGGAGCCGGTGCTGGGCGGCCAGGGGGCGCAGTTCGACGGCCGCAGGTTCACCTGGATCGGCAGCGCCAACGACGAGGTCAGCACCTGTGTCGCCGCGAAGGAAAGCGGCATCGGGCGGTTCGAGGACCTGAAGACCCGGCAGCTCATCGTCGGCGGCACCGGCTCGGGCGCCGACACCGACGTGTTCCCTGCCGTGCTGAACCACGTGTTCGGCACAAAGATGAAGATCGTCAGCGGCTATCCCGGCGGGTCGGAGGTGGCGCTGGCGATGGAGCGCGGCGAGGTCGGCGGCCGCTGCGGCTGGTCGTGGTCGACCATCAAGGCGAACAGCCTGCACCTCGTGCGCGACGGGCGCATCCGCCTCCTGGTGCAGTTCGGGCTGTCGAAGCACGCCGACCTGCCGGACGTGCCGCTGGTGATGGACCTTGCCGAGAACGACGAGCAGCGCCAGGTGCTGCGCGTCATCTTCGCGCGCCAGGTGATGGGCCGGCCGTTCCTCGCCCCGCCGGGCGTGCCCGCCGAGCGCGCGGCAGCGCTGCGGGCCGCGTTCATGGCGACGATGAAGGACCCGGAATTCCTCGCGGTGGCGGAGAAGGCGCAGCTCGAGATCACGCCCGTCGCGGGCGAGGCCGTCGCGGCGCTGATGGAGGAGGTCTACGCCACGCCGCCCGCCATCGCGGAGAAGGCCGCCGCCGCAGTGCGTTGACCTTGCGCCGCCGCCGCCGGCCGCGCCGCCTTGTCGCGCCGGCGCAGCCATGCCAGCACCGCGCGCTCGTCGGCATCGAGCCCGCGCGGATTGGGCGGGCGGTCGGCGGTCAGGTCGAGCGCGCCAGCCGCGTACTCCTCCAGCACCGCGGGATGGATGTAGCTCTTGCGGCACACGGCGGCGGTGTTGCGCAGCGCCTGCGAGACCTCGCGCACCGCGCCGGCGATGTTGCGCTTTGCCGCGGTCGGGCTGCCGGCGCAGCCGACGGCGCACAGCCGGCAGGCGGCCTGCACCGTTGCGGCCCAGGTGCGGAAGTCCTTCGCCGTGAAGTCGCCACCGCCGATCTCGCGCAGGTAGTCGTTGACGTCGGCGGAGGTGAGCTCGCGCCGGCCGCCGTCGGCGTCGAGGTACTGGAACAGCCGCTGGCCGGGCAGGTCCTGGCAGGCGCGGACCAGGCGCGCCAGCCGCCGGTCGTCCACCGCGATGCGGTGCGGCAGGCCGTTCTTGCCGGGGAATTCAAGCACCAGGCCGCTGCGCCCGGCGCGCGCGTGGCGGTCGCGCAAGGTGGTCAGGCCGAACGTCCCGTTCTCCCGTGCGTAGGCGTCGTTGCCGACGCGGATCAGCGTGCGGTCGAGCAGCCGCACGGCGACCGCCAGCACGCGGAGGCGGTCGAGCGTGGGCCGAGCCAGGTCGCGCGCCACGCGGCGGCGGATGGCGGGCAGCGCGGCGCCGAACGCGGCCATGCGGTCGAACTTGGCCCGGTCGCGGTCGGCCACCCAGTCGGGATGGTAGATGTACTGCTTGCGGCCGCGCGCATCGAAGCCCGTCGCCTGGATGTGGCCGTTCGGGTCGGCGCAGATCCACACGCGAGTCCACGCCGGCGGGATCACCAGCGCCGCGATGCGCGCACGCGTCGTGGCATCGACGCGCCGGCCCGCAGAGTCGAGGTAGGCGAACCCCTTGCCGTTGCGGCGGCGGCTATGGCCCGCGTCTTCCGCATCGCTGACGTAGCGCAGCGCCATCGCTACTGCCCCTGCCGCAGCCGCTGCGCCAGGTTGGAACACGGCGCCTGAGCGATGGCGTCATGCTGGATCTCGTCGGACAGGAGCGGCATCAGCGGGGCCAGCAGCGTCTTGTAGGCGAGCTTGGCGAGCGCCTCCAGCTTATCGACGTCGGCCTTCTGCGCGCCGAGGTCGCCCTCCACGGTGATCGAGGTTAGCGCGTTGAAGAAGCTGTAGTCCTTGGGCTGCGGCAGCAGCTTGAGGCCGATCGTCTCGCGCCCCAGGTCGATGTCGCCGCGGATCACCACCAGCGCGTCCTCGGTGTCGAGCACCCACGGATCGGCGATGATCTTGCCCTGCGCGATCTTCATCGGCGCGATCAGGCAGCCGATGGCGACCTTCTTCTTGTCGTCGCTGAGCCACTGCTCGATCGCCTCCTGCAGGTCGAGCGCCATGAGCTCGAGCAGCAGGTTGCTGAACTGGCCGCCCTCCATTGTGAGGAAGCCGTCGCCGGCGGCGTTGGCGGCGAGCTGGTGCAGCGAGTTGCCGCGCGTCTTGATCGCCGCGCGGCCGCTGACCGTGCCGAGCGAATCGTCCTCGACGCCGAGCGCGGCAATGAAGCGCTTGAGCTGCAGTCCCGACATGCGGATGTTGCCGTCCACCGCAGGCACCTTGGCGGCGGTGTCGAGGCGGAGGTCGGCACGCACCGTGCCGCCGATCACGCCGACCTCCAGCGGCTCCAGCGCGACCTTGCCGTTGTCGATGCGCAGCTTCGCCGCGATGTTGTCGAGCACGAGGTCGCTCGATTTCACCGACGTGCCGCGGAAGTCGAGCGCGACGTCCATGCGGTCGAGCTTGGCGATCTCGAATTTTTCGTCCGGGATGACGGTTGCACCAGGCGCGCGGGCCGGCGCCGGCTGCTTGCCGCCGCCGCCGGGGTCGGCCTTGGCGCCCCAGAAGCCTTCGATGTCCTTCATGTCAACGGCGTTCGAGGTGACCTTGGCCGTGACCTTGGGGCGCTGGCCGCCGGTCGACACGGCGACATCGCCGCCGATGTCGCTGGAGCCGAGCCGCCCGGCCATGCCGTTCAGCCGCCACGTCTCGCCGTCCTGCATCAACTGGCCGGTCAGCCGGTAGGCCGGCGACTGCGGCAGCGGCACGCCGAGCAGGCGGTAGAGCTCGTCGAGGTTGCGGCCTTCGATATGGACCGCCCCGTCGACGCCGCGGAAATCGACCGGCTCGTCGATCCGGCCGTCGAAGGAGACCTTCGTGGCGCCGGATTCCAGCTTGACGGTCGCCGGGTAGGGCTCGTCCGCGTCGCGCAGCAGCGCGTAGGAGCCGACGCGGGCGTCGAGCTTGAATTTCGCCCTCTGATAGGTGCCTTCGGCGCCGATGACGATCGCCTGTCCGCCGTCCGCCTCCGACGCCTCGATACGCGCCAGCGTCGCGCGCACCGGCTCGCGCATGTCGGCGTCCTTGTAGGTGATCTTGAGGTCCTCGACCAGCAGCCGGCGCAGGATCGGAAACTCGCCGCGCTCCTTGGGCGTCGCCGCCTTGACCGCGGCGCCTTCCGGGGTGGCGGTGGAGAACTGCCAATTGGCGCGGCCGTCGCGCTGCTCCAGCGTCACATCGACGTCGGCCAGGCGCAGGGTGTCGATCTCGATCCGCCCGACCAGCAGCGGCCAGACGCGGAACTGCACATAGACCTCGCCGGCGCGCACCATGTCGGCCGGCTCCATGCCTTCGGCGTTCGCGATGCGGAAGTCGGTCGCGCGTACCTGCGGCCGCCACGACGGCGCCACGTCGAGGTCGCCGCGGATCGCGACCGTGCGGCCGAGCGCGCCGCCGCTGCGTCCGGCGATGGTGTCGCGATAGGCGTTCCAGTCGGCGGTGTAGAGCCATACCGCGGCGGCGCCGACGAGCAGCACGACGATCCCGAACAGGACGCCGAACGCGATGGCGATGCGCCGCAGCATGGCCGGTTTTCCGCTAGATCCGCCCCATCAGCAACAGGATCAGAAGGATGATCACCACCAGCCCGAGGCCGCCGGACGGGTAGTAGCCCCAGCCACGGCTGTGCGGCCATGCTGGCAGCGCACCGATCAGGATCAGGATCAGGATGATGAACAGGATGGTACCGAGCGTCACGAGGCTGTCTCCTTCGTCGCCGCGCAAACGCGCGCGAAAGGAAACGTAACGCAGCCATCAAAGGTTCCCGGGCGGTTCCGCCCGCCGGGTCCGCCGTCCGCGGTCTACCCCGGATGCGGCAGGGTGACGTGGCCGGGAGTACGGCCGGCGCCCGGCTTGGCGTCGATCAGGACGAAGGCGATGCGGCAGTTGCCGGGCCCCTTGTTGACCCAGCTGTGGTTGGTGCCCTGCTGCACCATCACGTCGCCCGCGCGCAGGACGACGGAAGAGTCGTCGAGCAGCATCTCGATCTCGCCCGCCATGCAGACGACGTAGTCCACCGAATCGGTGCGGTGCATCCGCCCCGGCGTGGCGGCGACGTAGTCGATGACCCGGAACCAGTTGCCGCGCGGCGGCGGCTGCACGTCGGCCTCGGCCGCGCCGAAGTCCTGCCGGGTCCACACGTCGGCCGGCGTCTCGTCGGCGCGCCAGACGACGCG
>JBFWQM010000052.1:0-26488 GCA_050249455.1 Rhodospirillaceae bacterium
CCTTCACCTTCGGGTGCTCCAGCAGCACCGCCTCGACCTCCAGGCCGGAGACGTTGTAGCCGGCGGTCAGGATCATGTCGTCGGTGCGCGCCTCGTAGGAGATGTAGCCCTCGGCGTCGATGCGGCAAAGGTCGCCGGACAGGTTCCAGCCGTCGCGGATGTATTTCTTCTGCCGTTCGATGTCGTCGAGGTAGCGGCAGCCGTTCGGCCCCTTGACGATCATCTGGCCGGTCTCGCCCGGCTTCACGTCGGCGAAATTCTCGTCGACCACGCGGACCTGGAAGCCGGGGATCGCCTTGCCGATCAGGCCGGGGCGCACGTCGTCGCCCGCCGCCGAGATGAAGATGTGCAGCAACTCGGAGATGCCGAGCCCGTTGATCATCCTGACGCCGGTCAGCTTCTCCCACGCATTGAAGGTCGCCGGCGCCAGCGGCTCGCCGCCCGCGACGCAGACGCGCAAGCTGGACAGATCGTAGTTGGCCGCCTTGTCGAGCATCAGCTTGTAGCCCGAAGGCGTCGAGAAGCAGACGGTGGCGCGGGTGTCCTGGATGGTCTGGAGGAGGGACTCCGGCGTGGCGCGCTCCAGCAGCACGCTGGTGCCGCCGAACCGGAAGGTATCCACCATGAACGCGCACAGCCCGTACAGGAACGCAATCTGCGGGCTGCCGCAGACGATGTCGCCGGGGCGGATCTTCACCACGTAGCGGATGAAGGTGTCGGCGACCGCCAGCAGGTCGCGGTGGAAGTGGATGGTGCCCTTCGGCGTGCCGGTGGAGCCCGAGGTGAAGCCGATCACCGCGACGTCCTCGGCCGCGGTGTCGACATTGGCGAAGGTTGCGGGCTTTCTCTCCATCAGCGCCTCAAGCCCGTCGGGGCCGCCGCCGCCGAAATAGAGGATGCGGCGCAGGTCCGGCGCGGCGGCCTTGGCCCGCTCGATGTCGTCGGCGAGCTTGATGTCGGAGATGGCGAACTGGATCTTCGCGCGGTTGATCATGAACACCAGCTCGCGCTCGCGCAACACCGGCATGGTGGCGATGGCGATGCCGCCGGCCTTCAGGATGGCGAACCACGCGGCGATCACCATCGGGTGGTTGCCGGAACGGATCAGGACCCGCATGCCGGGCACGAAGCCGCAGTCCTCCACCAGCACGCGGGCGATCCGGTTGGCCTTCGCCAGCACGTCGCCGTAGGTCCAGGTGTGGCTGCCGAACATCACCGCCGGGCGATCGGCGAAGCCGCCGGCCGCCATCTTATCAAGCAGTTCGACGGCGGCGTTCATGCGCGGCGGATACGCCGCGAGCTCCGGCAGGACCGAATAGTCCATCTCCGGCCAGAGTTCCCGCGGCGGCAGGTTGTCGCGGATGAAGGTATCGATGTGGGCGGTGGGCTCGGTCATGCGAACGCTTCTATTCCAAGGGCTTGCGGCAATCTATCGCGGCGGGTTTGCAATGCCAACATGCGTTCGCGAATGCGCTAATCGATTGGTCCGGCGCACGATCTTTGCTAGTTTCCGGCCTCTTCCATCAAGGGGACATGGCGTTGCAGGACCTGGTCCGTCTCGAGCTTATCCGCGAATCCCTCGTCGCGGTGGTCAACGAGATGCGCGCGAACATCATCCACTCGTCCTATGCGCCGATCATCTACGAGGGCCACGACTTCTCCTGCGCGCTGATGTCGGCGGACGGCCGTCAGGTTGCGCAGGGCCTGGCCGACCATCCGATCCACATCTTCGCGGTGCCGTACTCGACGCGCGAGGTGGTGCGCGCCTTCGCCGGCGACATCCACGAGGGCGACCTGTTCCTGCACAACGACCCGTACACCGGCGGCACCCACCTGAACGACGTGCTGATGCTGCATCCGGTGTTCCACGACGGCCGGCTGGCGATGTTCGCCGCCATGCGCTGCCACTGGAACGACGTCGGCGGCATGACGCCGGGCAGCCTGTCGGGCCGGGTCAACGAGATCATCCAGGAGGGCATCCGCATCCCGCCGACCCGCATCTGCGAGCGCGGCCGGATGAACCAGCCCTTCCTCGACCTCCTGTTCAACAACATGCGCGGCAAGACGGAACGGCAAGGCGATTTCAATGCCATGATCGGCACCGGCCGCAAGGCGGCGGAGCACCTCGGCCGGCTGTTCAAGCGGTTCGGCGGCCAGGGCCTGCTCGACGGCATCGAGGAGCTGATCGCGCGCTCGGAACGCGAGATGCGCGCGCGCATCGCCGAGTGCCCGGACGGCGACTACTTCGCCGAGGGCTATGTCGAGAGCGACGGCACCAACGCCGACCCGCTGGTGATCCGCCTCAAGCTGACCGTCGCGGGCGACCGCATGGTCGCCGACTTCACCGGCACCTCGCGCCAGACCAACGGGCCGACCAATTGCGGCCCGGCGCTGGCGCTGAACGCGGTCGGCACCATCTGCAAGGCGTTCCTCGACCCGCGCACGCCGATCAACCAGGGTTCCTTCAACCCGATCGAGGTGATCGCCGAGCCCGGGACGTTCATCAACGCGCGCGACCCGGCGCCGTGCGGCGGCATGGCGGAGGTTAAGTTCACCATCGACTCGGTGGTCGCCGCGGCGATGGGGCAGGTGGTGCCCGACATGATGGTCGGCGACCTCAAGGGCGGCGCCAACCACGTCCATATCGCCGGGCCGCGTGCCGACGGCGGCGGCACCTGGATCCACTACGAGTGGCCGGCCGGCGGCACCGGCGCCTCGCACGGCACCGACGGATCCAACGCGGTGCGCAGCTACAACGAGGGCGACTTCAACTCCATCCAGTCGGTCGAGACGGTGGAGAGCCAGTACCCGCTGCGCATCGAGCGCTGCGAGATCCGCGAGGGCAGCTGCGGCGACGGGGCGTGGCGCGGCGGCTTCGGCCTGCGCCGCAAGGTGCGCGTGCTGGGCGAGCGCGCGATGCTGTCCGTCCTGTCGGAGAAGAACGTGATCCCGCCCTACGGCGTCGCCGGCGCCGCCAACGGCGCGGCCAACCGGTTCACCGTGTCGCGCGACGGCGCGACGGTCGAGCCGTCGACGATCCCGGGCAAGGTCTCCGGCTTCCCGCTGCGCCGCGGCGACGTGGTGGTGGAGGAGACCGCCGGCGGCGGCGGCTTCGGCGACCCGCTGGCCCGCGAGCCGGCGGCCGTGGCGGCCGACGTGGCGGAAGGCTACCTCACCCGCACCCAGGCGACGATGCGCTACGGCGTCGTCCTCGGCGACGACGGCGCGCTCGATACCGGCGCGACCGAGCGGCGGCGCCAGGCGCTGCGCGGCGGCCGCGTCTACGTCAACGTCCAGGTCGCCAACGCGGAGCTGTTCGACGGCCCGCGCCGGCGCTTCCAGCTCGCCGGCGCGGTGGCGGAGCGGCTCGGCATCGCGGACGGTGCGCTGGTCGAGCTCTCCACCGGCCGCGCCGCGCCGGTGCGCGCCTGGGCGGTCGTCGGCGACGGCGGCACGGAGGAAGTGATGGTCGGCCCGTCCAGCCTGCGCCTGCTCGCGGCCTCTCCCGGCGAGCGGGTCGAGCTGCGGCTCGTCGCCTCGGCGCCGGCGCTCTGACGATGGACATCGATCTCGTGGCCGGCACCCACCTCACCCCGACCCTCTTCCCCCTGAAGGGCGGAGAGGGAGCAGAATTACCCTCTCCGCCCTTCAGGGGGGAGAGGGTGCAAGCGCAGCGAGCGGGTGAGGTGGGTGCCGCCGCCGCACCGGCCAACGGTGGCTCGCGATGACCGCCCGCTACCTCGTCGGCGTCGACGTCGGGGGCACGTTCACCGACATCCTGTGCCTCGACGTCGAGACGCAGGCGCTGCGCCACGCCAAGGTGCCGTCGCTGCCGGGCAGCCAGTGGCGCGGCGTCCTCCAGGCGCTCGTCGCGCTCGGCATCGACGGGCGCGCGGTGCGCGCCTTCGTCCACGGCACCACGATCGCGACCAATGCGCTGCTCGAAGGGAAGGGGGCGAAGACCGCCTTCGTCACCACCGACGGCTTCCGCGACACCCTGGAGATCGGCCGCACCCGGCGGCTGATCGGCGGGCTGTTCGACATCAAGTTCGTGCGGCCCAAGCCGGTGGTGCCGCGCGCATTGCGCTTCGAGGTGCCGGAGCGGGTGGCCGCCGACGGCGCCGTCCTGCAGTCGCTCGACGGCTACGACTTCGACGCCCTCGCCGGGCAGCTCAAGACGGCGGGTGTCGAGTCGGTCGCCATCGGCTTCATCAACGCCTATCGCGAGCCGGCCAACGAGGCGGCGGCGGATGCCGCGCTGCGTGCCCGGCTGGGCGAGGTGCCGGTGTGCACATCGACCGAGGTGGTGCGCGAGCGCGGCGAGTTCGAGCGCTTCTCCACATGCGTGCTCAACGCCTACCTGACGCCGGTGGTGCGCGCCTACCTGAAGACCCTGGCGGCGGAGCTGGAGGGCCACGGCCTCGCCGCGCCGGTCAACGTCATGGGCTCAAACGGCGGCGCGATGACCCTGGCGCAGGCCGCGGATTTCGCGGCCGGCACGTTCCTGTCCGGCCCGGTGGGCGGCGTCGGCGGCGCGGTCCGCATCTGCGAGATGGCGGGCGTGCGGGACTGCATCACCTTCGACATGGGCGGGACGTCGACCGATGTGGCGCTGATCCACGACCTGACGCCGCGCATCTCGCACGCGAACCAGATCGACGCCTATCCGCTGCAGGTGCCGCAGCTCGACATCCACACCATCGGCGCCGGCGGCGGCTCGATCGCCTGGGTGCAGCGCGACGGCACGCTCGAGGTCGGGCCGAAGAGCGCCGGCGCGATGCCGGGCCCCGCGTGCTACCAGCGCGGCGGCACCCAGCCGACGATCTCCGACGCCAATCTGCTGCTCGGCCGGCTGCCGACCAACCGCACCCTGGCGGGCGGGCTGCAGCTGTCGCTGCCGCTGGCGGACGCCGCGTTCCGCACCCTGGCGACGGCGATGGGCGCCGGCGACGACGTGATCGCGCTGGCCGACGGCGTCATCCGGATTGCGACCGCCAAGATGGCCGGCGCGGTGCGCGAGGTGTCGGTCCACCGCGGCTTCGACCCGCGCGACTTCGCGCTGCTCGGCTTCGGCGGCGCCGGGCCGATGCACGTCTTCCTGGTGGCGGAGGAACTCGCCATCCCGCACGTCATCGTGCCGCGCTTCCCCGGCCACCTGTCGGCGCTGGGCCAGCTGCTGGCCGACCAGCGGCTCGACCGTGTGCTGGCGTGGGGCGGCCGCCTGGCGCAGCTCGACCCGGCGGAGTTCCGCGCCCGCTGCGCGGCGATGCGCGCGGAGGCGGCCGAACGGCTTTCCGCCGACGGATTCGGTCCGACCCGCCAGGCGCACAATTTCACGCTCGACATGCGCTACGCCGGGCAGTCCTACACGCTGTCGGTGCCGTGCGACCCGGAGACCGCGACATGGGACGCGCTGCGCCAGGCGTTCGGCGACCGCCACGCCCAGACCTTCGGCTACGCCGACGCGAACAGCGACGCCGAGATCGTCAACATCCGCCTCGTCTCGCTCGGCATCGTCGACAAGCCGGCGCTTGCCTTCGAGCCCGAGGCCGAGGGCGACCCGCTGATCGAGGAGCGCCCGGTGTGGTTCGGCGCCGGCTGGGTCGACTGCCCGGTGCTCGACCGCGCGCGGATGCCGGCCGGCTACGCCTTCAGCGGCCCGGCGATCGTGGAGGAGGCCGGCGGCACCTCCGTCGTGCCGCCCGGCTGGACCATCACCGTGCTGCCGTCGGGCACCCTGGACTGCCGCCATGCCGGATAGGACAAGGGGACGGAGTCAGACACCCGACCCGACGATCTCGCCCGGTCCGAACGATCGTGGGGTCGGGCGTCTGACCCCATCCCCTTTTTGGTGCTTTGACGCACCGTTCCCCTGTAGCCTGATGCGGCCATCAACAGCGAGCCTGCCATGACCCCTGAGGACGCCGTCCTACCCGCCGGCCCCGGCGCGATGACGCACGAGGCCTATTACGAGCTGGCCGAGAAGTTGCTGCCCGGCGCCGGGCTGGGCGGCTATTCGCTGCCCAACGACGTGCGTTTCATCATCCACAAGGGCGAGGGCTCGCGCCTTCAGGATGTCCGCGGGCGCTGGTACATCGACTATGTCGGCGGCGCCGGCGCGCTGATCCTCGGCCACGCGTACCCCGCGGTGGTCGATGCCGTGGTCGAGCAGGCGCCCAAGGGCATCCACTTCTTCGGCACGCTCAACGAGGCGGCGCTGCACCTCGCCGCCGAATTGCAGGCGGCCATCCCATGCGCCGAGAAGGTGACCTTCACCACCACCGGCTCGGAGGCGACGTTCTACGCGATGCGCATGGCGCGCGCGTACAAGGGCCGCAGCAAGATCCTCAAGTTCGAGGGCGGATACCACGGCAACCACGACTACTCGGCGTTCTCCGTCACGCCCAAGGCGCTGTCGAACTACCCGCAGGGCCAGCCGGAGACCGGCGGCATCCCGGCCGGTCTGTCGTCGTCGATCCTGATCGCGCCGTACAACGACCTGGAGGCGGTGCGCCGCATCGTCGCCGACAACAAGGACGACCTCGCCGCCATCATCGTCGAGCCGGCGCAGCGCATCATCTTCCCCAAGCCGGACTTCCTGCCCGGCCTTCGCAAGATCTGCGACGACAACGACGTGCTGCTGATCTTCGACGAGGTGGTGACCGGCTTCCGCCTCGCCTGGGGCGGCGCGCAGGAATATTTCGGCGTGAAGCCCGACATCGCGAGCTACGGCAAGATCGTCGGCGGCGGCGGGCCGCTTGGCTGCGTCGCCGGCCGCGCCGATATCATCGGCCTTGCCGCGCCGGCCAACAAGGGCAAGCCCAACTACGCCTACATCAACGGCACGCTGCACGGGAACCCGGTGGCGGCAGTCGCCGGCCTCGCGACGCTCAAGGTGCTGAAGGAGCCGGGCTACTACAAGCGCCTGAACGCGCGCGCCGACACGATCCGCGCCGAGTGCCAGAAGGTGCTGAACCGCCACGGCCTGCCGGCGCTAGCGATCGGCGAGGCGTCGCTGTGGCAGATCCTGTTCATGCCGAAGCCGCCGGTCAGCCACGCCGACGTAATGGCGGCCGACGCCGACCGCTCGCGCCGCCTCGACGTCGAGCAGATGAAGGCCGGCCTCTACGTGCTGCCGATGGTGCGGCGGTTCGTCTCGTCGGTGCACACAGACGCGGACTTTGAGGCGACGGTGCGCGCGCTCGACACGGCCTGCCGCGCGGTCGCCCGGTGAGCCTGAAGGGCAACGCCGTCCTGTGGTCGGAGATGACTCCGCCGCCGGGCGGCGAAGGCGCGTTCAACGACTGGTACGTCAACCACCACACGCCGAACCACGTCTCTGGCGTCGCGGGCTTCATCAGCGCGATGCGCTACAAGGCCGACCACGGGCCGCACTACCTCGCGGTCTACGAGCTCGACTCGGTCGAGGTGCTGGCGACCGAGGCCTACCGGTCGCGCAAGTACACCCCCGACGAGCCGACGCGGGACATGCTCTCGAAGGTGACCGGCTTCACCCGCTACGTCGCGCGCGAGACCCGCGCGTTCCGCGGCAGCGGCGGGGCGGGCGAGCCGCTCGACGCGGAGATCGTGCTCGGCGCCTTCCACGCCGTGCCGGAGGAACGCACGGCGGCGTTCGATGCCTGGGAGGAGCAGGAGTACATCCCCGCGCTGCTGGAGAGCCGCGCCTGGCGGCTGGCGCGGCGGCTGCGGGTGACGGACACCAACCCGTGGCCGTTCACCCACCTCTCGATCCACTACCTCGCCGACCCGGGCGCGCTGGCCGACGAGCCTCGCAAGCGCAGTACCGTGTGGAGCGCCCGGCTTGCCGCCGAGCCGTGGTTCCAGCCGCACACCGTCACCTACCGCCGGCGCAATGACCGGTTCACCAAGGAGAACTGCGCGTTCTTCGGACGGTAGGGGCCCCTTCGCCGTCGGCCGTCAGGCCGCCTTGACCAGGTCCAGCCACCACCGGGTCTGCAGCTCGATCGCATGCTGCAGGTAGGCGCCGCCCTCGCCGACCAGCTCGGCCGCGACGGATTCGCGCGACGGGCCGTCGAGGACGAAGCGGCCCTCGATCAGGCCGTCGGCGAAATGCTGGGTGCCGCCCAGGCGCCGGATCAGCCGCCGCATCGGCAGGTTGTCGGACAGGGTGTAGCAGTGGACGTTGCGGACCGCCCGGTTGCCGGCCGCGGCCAGCACCCGCTCCACCAGCCTGCGGCCGATGCCGAGGCCCTGGTGTTCCTGCTCGACCGAGACCGCGAATTCGGCGGCCTCCGCGCGCTCGCCCAGGGTCCAGCCGACCTCGGCGGCACCGCGCATCCGGCCGTCGATGAAGCAGCCGACCAGAACCCGGTCGAGCCGGGGTCCGGCCTCGGCATAGCGCCGAACCACCTCGTCGGCGACCATGCCGCAGAACCGCCGATGGCGGCCTTCCGGCGACAGGCGCAGCAGGTGGGCGGCGAACTCGCCCTCTTCGCCAGGCAACGCACGTCTGAACACGGACATTTCCGACACGCCTTACGCAAGTCTACGGCTGGACCGGATATTGTGCGGTGCACAATAACGAACAAGGCTGATCAGGCGCGACAAATTCGACATTCCCGGTGAACGGGATTCGCGGCGCACCATCCCACTCCCGCATCACCCGGGGCCACGGGCCCTTGTGGCGGCGGGTCGCAGCCCGTTATATGCCGGCGCATTCATCGCCGCGGCATTCCGCCGCGTGCGCGCACCGCCCGCGAAAGGACCGCGACATGCCCAAGCGCAACGAAGAGCTCTACCAGGCCGGCCTGAAGGTCCGTACCGAGGTGCTCGGCCCGCAATACGTCGAGCCGCAGATCAAGGCCGCCGAGGCGGATCCGATCGCCAAGACCCTGCAGGACATGGTCACCGAATACTGCTGGGGCTACGGCTGGACCTCGGACGTGCTCGACCGCAAGACCCGGTCGCTGATGACGCTGTGCATCCTGGCCACGCTCGACAAGCCGCACGAGATTAAGGCCCACACCCGCGGCGCGCTGAACAACGGCCTGACCCGCGAGCAGATCGCCGAGGCGCTGCGCCACGCCACCATCTACGCCGGCATCCCGTGCGGCGTGAACGCCTTCCGCGCCTTCCGCGAGGCGCTGGCCGAGATCGACGCGAAGAAGTAGGGACGCGGTCGCCTGGACAGCCCGCGCTCGATTGCTTTATAACGTTATGCGTTATGATGCGATTGTGCGCGGCTGTGTGGGATGCTCCGGAGCTTTGCCGATCGCGAAGCCGCGCTGATCTGGTCGGGTCGGCGGAGCCGGCGGTTGCCTCCGGACATTCAGCCGGTCGCGCTTCGCAAGCTCCGCATGCTCAATCAAGCGCGGATCCTATCGGATTTGGCAATTCCGCCGGCCAATCGCTTGGAGGCGTTGCGCGGCGATCGACAAGGCCAGCACAGCATTCGGATCAACCAGCAGTGGCGGATCGTATTTAGTTGGAACGAAGCGGGGCCGGGCGATGTCGAGATCGTCGACTACCACGACTGAGAGGGGCCTCCTTCCCAACCCCCATCCGGGTGAAATCCTGCTCGAAGAATTTCTACGGCCTATGGCGATAAGTCAGAATGAGCTCGCCCGCGCCATCCGCGTGCCGCCGAGGCGGATCAACGAGATCGTTCTCGGCAAGCGTGCCGTCACTGCGGATACGGACCTACGTCTTGCGCGTTATTTTGGCCTTTCCGAAGGATTCTTCCTCGGTTTGCAGGCCGACTATGAGTTGATGGAGCGCCGGCGCGCGATCGGACGCGAACTCGCCGGGATCACGCCACGGGCGGCGTGAATCCGCCGCCTCAGTGCTCCGCCAGCAGCCGCCCGTAGCCGGGCAGGGGGTCCTTCACCCCGGCGGCGCGCAGCGCGGCCCAGAAGGTCGCGGTGTTGCTGGTGATGACCGGCTTGCCCAGCTCCTTCTCCAGCCGCGCCACCACCGGGCTCGACCCGAAGTCGGTGCAGCAGATCAGGACCGCCTGGGCGTCGGGGCGGTCGACCGATTTCGCATGGGCATAGATCTGGTCGGGCGGCACGCGCGAGATCTTCTGGATGCCCTCGAGCGCGTAGTTGAGCTGAAGCCCGGCCATCGCGACCACGGTGATGCCGTGCTCTTCCAGGAACTCCTTTTCGTGTTCGTTGGTCGCGTCGGTGTAGGGCGTCGCCATGGCGATGCGGGTGATCCCCAGCGCCTTGAACGCGGCCAGCAGCGCGCCGGCGACCGAGACCGCGGGCACCTTGCCGGATCCCTTCATGGTGCCGAGCAGCCGGTCGGACGGGCACGCCATCGAGCCCGACGTGCAGCCGAACGCGATGACGTCGACCTTGCACTGGGCGAGGATTTCGGCGGCGCGCGCGGTGTCGTCGAGCATCGTCTTGAAGTCGTCCTCGGCCGGGTGCGGATGCAGCGTCGTGCGGGTGAAGTGGACGGTCACCCCGTCCGGCGCCATGCGGTTGAACTCGGTCTCGTTCATCGTGTTGCTGTTGGGCACGATCACGCCGATCCGCGCCCGCCAGCCGTCCTGCCGCTCCGTCGCCGTCCCGCTCATGGCCGATCCTCCCTGTCCTTACGCGAGCGTGCCAATCCAGCGGTGCGCGCGCAAGGGCCGCGCGCTATCCTGCCCAAGATGGGCCGGCGGCAGCGCGATGGAGAGCACGGATGACTGAACAGCGGGTCCTGATCGCCGGTGCCGGCCCGGTCGGCTGCGTCGCCGCGCTCCACCTTGCCCGGAACGGCGTGAAGGTGACTATCCTGGAGGCCTGCGACGACCTGCCGGAGGACCTCCGCGCGTCCACCTTCCACCCGCCGACGCTCGACATGCTGGGCGAGCTCGGGCTGGTCGACAAGCTGATCGCCCAGGGCATCATCTGCCCGGTCTGGCAGAACCGCGACACGCAGGAAGGCATCGTCGCCGAGTGGGATCTCGGCGTGCTCAAGGACGACACCGCGCACCCCTATCGCGTGCAGGCCGAGCAGTTCCGCCTCACCCGCATCGCCGCCGCCGTCCTCAGGACGATGCCGGAGGTGACCTTCCGGTTCGGCGCGCGGGCCGCCGCCGTGACGCAGGATGCCGACGGGGTGACCCTGGAGGTCGAGACGGCGGAGGGCACGGAGCGGCTGCGCGGCGCCTACCTGATCGCCGCCGACGGCGCCTCCAGCGTGATCCGCAAGGGGCTCGGCATCGACTTCCCCGGCCTGACGTTCCCGGAGCTGTGGCTGGTCGTCTCCACGCCCTACGACTTCGGTAAGCGGTTCGAGCGGCTGGCGCCGATCGCCTATGTCGCCGACCCGGAGAACTGGTTCGTCTTCGTCAGCGTGCCGGGCCTGTGGCGGCTCCTGTTCCCGACGCGTCCTGGCGAAACCGCGGAGAGCATCCTGCAGGAAGAGACGATCCAGTCGCGCATCCAGTTCTACTGCCCCAAGGACGGCCCATACGACATCGTGCACCGCACGGCGTACGCCGTGCACCAGCGCGTGGCGGCCAGCTATCGCAGCGGGCGCGTGCTGCTGGCCGGAGACAGCGCGCACATCAACAACCCGCTTGGCGGCATGGGCATGAACGGCGGCATTCACGACGCGGTGAACCTGGCGGAGAAGCTGGTCGCCGTGCTGCGCGGCGAGGCCGACGCGGCGCTTCTGGATCGCTACGAGCGCCAGCGCCGGCCGATCGCGGTCGAGTATGTCCAGGCCGCCACCCTGCGCAACAAGGCGCTGCTGGAGGAGAAGGATCCGGCGAAGCGCCGCGCGCGCCACGACGAGCTGCGCCGCATTGCGGAGGACCCCCAGCGCGCACGCGAGTTCCTGCGCCAGTCCTCGATGATCGCTGCGCTGGAGAAGGCGGCGACGGTGGAATAGGGGCGGGCCAGCCGACAGCCGCGTTTCCCGCGCACCGTAGGGGCGGGTTTCAAACCCGCCCTGTTTTTCCGTATTTTTCTTTCGACGCAGAGGCCGGATCGACCGCCGCGGGCGGGTTTGAAACCCGCCCCTACCCAGCGCGTGCGACCATCAGCGCGGGGCTACTCCGCCGCCAGGCCTTTGGCCTCGAAGCCCTGGTAGTCCTTGCTGCCGAGCGCCTGGATGGCGGGCAGGACCTCCTTGGAGAACAGGCGGATGTTCTTCTCGGTCAGGTCGCGGGGCAGGGTACCGAACTGCAGCAGGCACAGGAAGTTCTCGAAGCCGGCCTGGCGCTGGCATTCGGTGATGCGCTTGCGCACCGTGTCGGGGCTGCCGCAGATCACGATGTTGCGCTCGACCAGGGACTCGAACGTCTGCTCGCCGCGGACGCTCTGGTTGTGGCGCAGCACCTTGCGGTAGGACTCGCGCGTCACGTAGCCGGGCGGCGAGAACATCAGGACCGAGACCTTGGGCAGGAAGATGTTGAACATCGCCTCGAAATGCGGCTTGGCCTCGGCATAGGCCTGCTCGTCGGTCTCGGCGACGTAGAGCGGCGTGCAGAAGCCGAGCTGCTTGTTGTCGGCCTCGTAGCCGTACTTCGACTGGGCGGTCTCGCGGTAGAGGTCGAGGTACTGCCGGCACGATTCGAACGGCGTGAAGGCGTGCAGGTAGGTGTACTTGCGCGACGGATGCGCCGCCCAGTTCACCGTCTCCACCGAGCCGGTGGACGGGCACCAGATCGGCGGATGCGGCTTCTGGTACGGCCGCGGCCAGACGTTGACGTACTCGAAGTGGTAGTGCTTGCCCTCGAACGCGAACGGACCCGGCTTGGTCCACGACTGGACGACGAGGTCGGCGGCCTCGTGGTGGCGCTCCAGTGAATAGGCCGGGTTGACGCCCATCGAGAAGTATTCGGCGCCGACGCCGCGCACGAAGCCGGTGATCAGCCGGCCGCCGGTGATGCAGTCGATCATCGCGTGCTCTTCCGCCAGGGTCAGCGGATGCTCGCGCAGGCAGAACGCGGAGCCGAGGATCGCGATCTTCTTGTCGGTGCGCCGCGACAGGGCCGACGCCATCACGATCGGCGACGGCATCAACCCGTAGGCGTTCTGGTGGTGCTCGTTCACCGCGACGCCGTCGAAGCCGAGCTCGGCCCCCATCTCGAGCTCGTCGAGATAGCGGTTGTAGATCTCGTGCCCCTTCACCGGGTCGAAATAGGAGTTCGGCAGCAGCACCCAGACGCTGTTGTATTTTTCGCGGAAGCTCATGTCCAACGCGCCGTAGGGCATGAGATGGAACATGAACACCTGCATCGGGCGTCTCCTTTCGCGAAGCCTCCGGCGTCAGCGCGGGGCCGTCTTACGCGGCCTTCTGCAGGAAGTCGGTCACAGCCTTGAGGAACGGCTCGGTCCGCTCGATGTGCGGCAGGTGGCCGGCGTCCTTGATCATCGTCACGGTCGAGCCCGCGATCAGGCCCTTGAACGCGTCGGCATAGGCCGGCGGGATGATCTTGTCGGAATCGCCCCACACGATGTGGGTCGGCACCGTGACGCGGTGCAGCCACTTGTGCAGCTTCGGATTGAACAGCCGCGGCTGCCAGCCGAGCCGCGCGGTGGCGACGCGGTTGGTGATCAGGATGTCCTCCTGCTCCTCCGTCAACGTCTGAGCCAGCGCGCCCTCGATCAGCTTCTGGTCGACGAACAGGTTCCGGGTCAGCTCCTCCGGCGCCATCATGAAGATGTCGGCCTTCGGCTTGCCCTTGACGTGGATGCCGGCGGCGCCGACCAGGGTCATGCTCTTGATCCGCTCGGCCGAGCGCACCGCGATCTCCAGCGCGATCCAGCCGCCGAGCGACTGCCCCACCAGGTGGACGCCCTTGAGGTCGAGCGCCTTCATGAAGTCGAGGTAGAAGTAGGCCATGTCGTGGATGTCGTCGAGCCACGACGGCAGCGGCGACTTCCCGAAGCTCGGGTGGTCGGGGACGATCACGTCGTATTTCTCGGACAGCTGCTGGAAGACCGGCAGCCACGCGCCGACGCCGCCGGCGCCGTGCAGGAACAGCAACGGCTGGCCCTTGCCGCCGCGCCGCACGAACACGTCGGTCCCGTCAACCTTGACGACGCTCTCGGTGCACCCAGCCATGGTCTTTCCCTCTTGAATTGCGCGATTTGCGTTGAACGAAAGCTAGCAACCTAACGATGTCGTCGCAACCGGTACGGCAACGGGCCGGGGTGGCGATTGGCCGCACGACCGGCGCCGGCCGCGGGTCACTCCGCGGCCATGAAGCGTGTCTGCACGTAGCCGAGGACGCTGCCGCCGCCCTGCAGCACGCGGTACCATTCGCCGTCGCCGGACTGGCCGTTGACGGTCAGCTTCCGGCCCTCCGGCAGCACGGTGACCCGTGCCGATTCGATGGTCGGGGCGGCGCGGATGACGACCGACCGCCGGGTGGTCTGGGTCTGCGACGCGATCGGCGCGATGGCGATGTCGGTCGGCCGCAACTCGGGTCCGACCGCGTCGGCAGGCACGAAGCCGACGTCGTCGCCGGCAAACGAAAGCCGGTGCCACCCGCCGTCCGGCGTGGTCGCGGTGATCTTGACCCGCGTCCACTTCTCCAGCCGCTGCAGTCGCCCGGCCTGGGCCGATGGCTCGCTTCGCGTCAGGATTGGCCGGGTGGTGACCATGCTGTCGGCGACCACGACGCTGGCGGTGGGCGCCGCCGCCTCCGGCGCCGCCGCGACCTGGGGGGCGGGCGCTGCCGCGCTCGCAGGCGCCGCCGCGCTGGCGGGGGCGGGCGCCGGCGGCTCCGGCCGCGGCTGCGGCACAGGCGGCGGCTCGTTGGCCTCGGCAGTCGCCGGCACCGCGGGCGCCGGCGGGTCCGGCGGCGGCGCGGCCGCGGGCGCGGGGGGGGGCACTTCTTCGCGCTGCACCGGCGGCGGCGGCGGTGGCTCGGCGGGCGGACGCTTCGCGCCGGGCGGCAGGAAGACATCCTCGGTGATGCGCCCGGCGGCCACGGCGATGTCGGCGTCGCGGTTGGCGACGGGGACCGACGCGACAGGCGGCGGCGCGGTCGGCGGGGCGAACACCTCGGCCGCCTGTCCGACCACGGCCGGCCGCGCCGGCTCGGCCGCCGGGGGCGGGGCTGCAGCGGCAGGGGCAGGCGCGGCTGCGGGCGCGGGGGGCGCTACAACCGGCGGCGGCGGCGGCGGCGCAGCGGGCGGCGACGCGGCGGAGAGCGGCGCGCCGGGGGCGGGGCCGACCTGGCTCAGCACGGCCGTGTCGAGCGCCTGCGCCGACGGCGCCGCGACGATGCCGGGCGCCGGGGACGCCGGCCGCGGCATCGCGGCCGGGGCGGCGACGGGGGCCGGCGTCGCGGGCCCGATGCGGCCGCGCTCGACCGCGGTCATGCGTTCGCGCAGTGCCACCACGTCGGGATGGTTGGCGCCGGCGGCGGCCTCGCGCAGCGCGAGCGCCCGGCGCAGTAGCGGCAGCGCCTGGTCGGTGCGGTTGGTCGCGGCATAGAGCGTCGCCAGGTTGGCGAGGGTCATCGCGACGAACGGATGCGACGAGCCCAGCGCGCCTTCCATGATCTCCAGCGCCCGCAGGTAGAGCGGCTCGGCGTCGGTGTAGCGGCCCTGCGCGCGCATCAGCCCGGCAAGGTTGTTGAGCGAGGTGGCGACGTCGGGGTGGTTGGGGCCGAGCGCCTTCTCGCGGATCAGGAGCGCGTGGCGGTTCAGCGCCTCGGCCTCGATCAGCCGGCCCTCGGTCTCGTAGAGCGCCGCGAGGTTGTTGAGCGAGGAGGCGACGTTGGGATGGGTCGGCCCCAGCGTCTTCTCGGTCACCAGCAGGGCGCGGCGGAACAAGGGCTCCGCCTCGGCATAGCGGCCCTGGCGGTGCAGCAGCGTGGCCAGGTTGCTGACCAGGATGGCGGTGGTCGGGTTGCTGGCGCCGAACTCGCGCTCGCCCAGCTCCAGCGCGCGGCGGGCGAACGCCTCGGCCGGCGGGTACTGGCCGCGCTCGTAGAGCGACTGGTACTGGCGATAGGCATCGACCAGGGCCGGCGACTGCGCCGCAGCCGGCACGGCCAGCGCCGCCGCGGCGAGCGCGGCGGCGAGGACGGTCCGGGAGCGGCGGCCGGTCGGCATGACGGCGGCGCTATTCGGCCGCGGCCGGCAGGCCGGCATAATTGTCGTCGTCGAGCTGGCGGACGTGCGGCATCACCTTCTCGGCGAACAGCTCGACGTTGCGCCTGGTCTTGTCGGCGTCGAGCGTCGCGAACTGCAGCATGGTGACGAAGTTCTGGAACCCGACCATGCGGTGGAACTCGGTCAGCTTCTTCTTCACCGTCTCGACGCTGCCGACGATGATGACGCCTTCCTTCATCAGGGTCTCGATGGTGATCGGGTTGTCGCCGCGCAGCGCCTTCTTGGCCTGCTGCACGCCCTTGAGCGAGCTCATCGAGAGGTAGCCGGGCGGGAACAGCATCTCGGGCGGCTGCGCCAGCAGTTTGGTGAAGAACAGCTCGATCGGCCCGCGGGCATCCTCGATCGCCTTCTCGTCGGTCTCGGCGACGTAGAGCGGCGTCGCCCAGCCGAGCTGGCTGGAGGCGGCGGCGTAGCCGTACTTCTTGTGGGCGATGGAGCGGTACATGTTGAGGTACTTGGTCACCGCCGAGATCGGGCTGTAGGTCTGCAGGTAGACGTACTTGCGGGCGGGGTTGCACGCCCAGTCCACCGTTTCCGTCGAGCCCTGCGAGGGGATCCAGATCTTCGGGTGCGGCTTCTGGAACGGCCGCGGCCAGACGTTTACGTATTCGAAGTGATAATGCTTGCCTTCGAAAGCGAACGGGCCGGTTTCCGTCCACGCCTTGATCACAAGGTCGTGCGCCTCGTGGAACCGCTCGTGCGAGATCGTCGGGTTGCCGGGCAGCGAGTAGTACTCGGCGCCGATGCCCCGCACCATGCCGCTGATCAGCCGCCCGCCGGTGATGCAGTCGATCATCGCGTGCTCTTCCGCCAGGGTCAGCGGGTGCTCGCGCAGGCCGAAGGCGTTGCCCAGGATGGCGATCTGGACCTTCTTGAGTCGCCGGCTGAGCGCCGCCGCCATGACCACGGGCGAGGGCATGAGGCCGTAGGCGTTCTGGTGATGCTCGTTCACCGCCACGGCGTCGAAGCCGTAGGTCTCGCCCATCTCGAGCTCGTCGAGGTAGCGGTTGTACAGCTCGTGCCCTTTCTCCGGATCGAACAGCGAGTTGGGCAGCACGACCCAGGCCGAGCGGTACTTCTCGCGCTCGGCGAAGTCGAGGTACGCGTAGGGCATCAAGTGAAACAACGTAACGTGCATCAACCACTCTCCTCGGACCAGACAGCGGCGCAGAATAGCCGAGGCCGCGCCGCGCGAAAACGACGTTGCGGATGGCCGGGCGCTGCGCGTTGCCGCAGCCGGCGCGCGTGGCATAATGGACCATCCCGAAACGAGTGGAGCGCGCTATGCGTCTCGTGACCTACCGGTTCAAGGACCGGACAACCTATGGCGCGGTGGCCGGCGACGGCATCGTCGACCTTGGCCGCCGCATCGGCCAGAAATACCCCGATATCCGGGCGGTGCTCGCCGCCGGCGCGCTCGCCGAGGCGGCCAAGGCCGCCGAGGGCCAGGCGCCCGACGCCAAGCTGGGCGAGATCACCTTCCTGCCCGTCATCATGAACCCGGACAAGATCCTGATGGCGGGCGTCAACTACCACTCCCACCGCAGCGAGATGGGCCGCACCGAGGTGCAGCACCCGACCATCTTTGCCCGCTTCGCGGAGAGCCAGGTCGGCCACCTGCAGCCGATGCTGCTGCCTAAGGAGTCCGAGCGGTTCGACTACGAGGGCGAGCTTGCCGTCATCATCGGCAAGGAGGGCCGGCGGATCCCGAAGGAGAGGGCGCTCGACCACATTGCGGGCTATTCCTGCTACAACGACGGCTCGATCCGCGACTGGCAGCGCCACACCTCGCAGTGGATCCCGGGCAAGAACTACACGGCGACCGGCGGGTTCGGGCCGTGGATGGTCACCGCCGACGAGATCCCGGACCCCACCACCCTGACCCTGATCACCCGCCTGAACGGCGAGGAGATGCAGAAGTCGACCACCGACCTCCTGATCTTCGACATCCCGACCCTGATCAACTACTGCTCGACCTTCACCCGGCTGGTGCCGGGCGACGTGATCGTCTCGGGCACCCCGGGCGGGGTCGGTGCGGCGCGCAACCCGCCGGTGTGGATGAAGGCTGGCGACACGGTGGAGATCGACATCTCCAAGGTCGGCGTCCTCAAGAACCCGATCGTCGCGGAATAGGACACCGGCCCCGCGACTTGAAATCCGGCCCCCGGCGGCTATGTTGCCAGCCGCCGGGGTGTGCCGGCGTCCGTGCCCAGAGGATCGTCCATGTCGCCGTTTCCGGCCCATTTCGCCAAGTACCAGTCGAAGATGCGCACCGGCGCCGACTACATGGCCGACATCAAGGCCGACGGCCGCCAGGTGTTCATCGACGGCGAACTGGTCAAGGATGTGACGGCCCACCCGGCGTTCGCCGGCGCGGTGCGCTCGATCGCGCGGCTCTACGACGTCGCGTCGGACCCCGAGAACCGCGACCTGATGACCTTCCCGTCTCCCAAGACGGGCCGGCCGGTCAACCGCATCTGGACCCTGCCGCGGTCGAAGGAGGACCTGGCGCTGCGCCGCAAGGCGATCGAGCGCTGGTCGTTCGAGACGCTCGGCCTGATGGGCCGCAGCCCCGACCACGTCGCCGGGTTCTTCGTCGGCTATACGTGCGCGCCGGAGGTGTTGGCGCGCGGCGGCCAGCAGTTCGCCGACAACACGGTGCGCTTCTACGAGTTCATGCGCGACCACGACGTCTACATCGCCTACACCATCGTGCCGCCGCAGATCGACCGGTCGAAGCCGGCGCACCAGCAGAACCCGCCCGACCTCTACGCCGGCGTGGTGAAGGAGCGCGACGACGGCATCGTCATCCGCGGCGCGCAGATGCTGGGCACCGGCGCGGTGCTGTCGGACTACGTCCAGCTTTCGACCATCCACCCGATGCGGCCTGGCGACGAGAACTACGCGATCTCGATCGCGGTGGCGTGCAACGCGCCGGGCGTGAAGCTCTATTCGCGGCGGTCCTATGCGCAGGCGGCGTCCAGCGTGTTCGACTATCCGCTCGCGACGCGGTTCGACGAGATCGACGCGCTCCTGGTCTACGACGACGTGTTCGTGCCGTGGGAGCAGGTGTTCATCTACAAGAACCTGGAGCTGGCGCGCGCCCAGTGGTTCGAGGCGCCGGCCCACGTCATGGGCAACAGCCAGGCGCAGATCCGCTTCACCTCCAAGCTCCACTTCCTGGTCGGCCTGGCGCGGCGCATCGTCGAGATGAACGGCGTCGCCGGCCTGCCGCCGGTGCAGTCCGACATCGCACGGCTCGCGACCTACGCCGCGATGACCCAGGGGCTGGTCTATGGCGCGGAGCACAGCGCTACCGCCAACGCCAACGGCTACATGATCCCGGGCCTGCAGGAAACCTACGCCAACATGAACCTGCAGTCCGAGATCTACCCGCAGATGCTCAACATCGTGCGCGAGCTGGCGGGCGGCGGGCTGATCCAGCTGCCGGCCTCGGTCGCCGACCTGACCAGCGACGTGACCCGCAGCGACGTGACCAAGTACGTCCAGTCGCCGGGCACGCCGGGCGAGGAACGGATCAAGCTCCTCAAGCTCGCCTGGGACCTCGTCGGCTCGGAGTTCGCCGGCCGCCACGAGCAGTATGAGAAATTCTATGCCGGCGCGCCGTTCATCGTGCGCTCTCACATGTGGCGCACCTACGACTTCAAGCGCGCCAACGCGCTGGTCGACCACGCGCTCGCGGGCTACGACATCAACGGGCGGAAGTAGCGGCCGGCAGCGGGACAGGAGGCGGCGATGACGGTGGACGTGGCGCAGATCAAGGCGATGAAGCGGCCCGCGGGCCTGCCGTTCAGGATCGGCAAGGTCGGGCATGTCGTGTTCCACGTCCGCGACCTCGCGCGATCGGTGAAGTTCTACACCGAGGTGATGGGCTTCAACGTGTCCGACGTCTACACCGAGGAGCAGGCGCCGGGCGGCATGGTGTTCCTGCGCTGCGCCGCCGACCACCACTCCGTCGCCCTGGTCGGGAACTTTCCGGACAAGTCGCCCAACGTCGAGCTCAACCACATCGCCTTCGAGGTGCCCTCGCTCGACGACGTATTGCGGGCGCGGGCGCACCTGAAGAAGCACGGCGTCCCGATCCATTTCGAGGGGCGCCGCCGCGCCGGCTGCCAGATCGCGGTGGAGTTCACCGATCCCGACGGCCACCGGCTGGAGATCTACTGGGGTGTCGATCAGGTCGGCAGCAGCGGCTATGTCCGCCCAGACACCGAATGGAAATGGGCGCACACCCTGGAGGATGCGATCGCCGACCCGGTCCGCGGCCAGGACACCAGCCTCTACGACCCGGCGCTGCTGAAGGGGAAGTAGGGTCAGGCCCGACGGCCGGAACAGGGCATTGGGGTCAGACAGCAATCCCGACGGTTCGTCCGCAAAGGGTCGAGAACCGGGGCTTAGTCTCTGACCCCAATCCCCTTCGGCGGCGATTGTCAGAATGCCGCGCAGCCGTCCCTGATAGTCGTCAGCACCGACTCTTGGGCGAAGCGCCGCCGGTATTCCGCCGCGATCTCCTGCGCGCGGGCGAGGGCGGCGGCCGGGTCCATCGTGACGATCACCATCAGCTTGCTCGGTTCGGTGATGGTGTTGGCGCCGTCGCGGTGCCGGTAGCGGCCGTCGGCGTCGAGCACGGTGTAGCCGTCGGGGAAGCGCGGCGTCACGAGCTCGTCGGAGAAGCGCGCCCAGGCGGCCTCGTCGACAAAGCCGCCGGCCGGGATGGCGCGGCCGAACAGGAGCTCGATCGTCGTCGCCGGCCGCAGCGGCGCCGGGCAGGTGGGCGCGCACGCGGCGAGCGCGGCCGCCGCCGCGGCGGCAACCGCGACGCGCACCGCCGTCAGCCCTTGCCCATGAACCGCCTGCCGTGACGCTGGAACACCAGGGTCGAGGGGTTGAACCACGGCTCGGCCACCAGCTTGTTGCGCGTCGGGGTGGAGCGCGCCGCCTCGCGCTCGGGCGAGGTGAGGGCCGACTCGTCGGCAAGGTAGTGCAGCGTCAGGTGGGTCCATGGCTGCGGGTCGCCGTCGCTCACCAGCAGCCGCCGGCACATCAGCCAGTCCTTGCACTTCAGGAGCAGCGGGATCTGCTCGTCGGTGTGCCAAGCGTCGAACTCCGCCAGCCGCTCGTCGGGGACGCTGAAGAACACGGCATAAAGCACCGGCGCGTCCAGCGGGTCGTCGGCCAGGCCGTCGCGCCGGGCGATGCCGACCTCGTCGGCCACGTAGCGGGTCGGGTTCGAGACGTTGGACTGCATCCACTTGGTCTCGATGTTGGGCTGGGTGCGGATTCGGCTGTATTCCGGGGTGTCCAGCGCCGCGGCGGACGTCAGCTCATAGACCGCCAGGTAGTTCAGGCGTTCCGGATCTCGATAGCGCTGCGCACTGATGAATCCGGGGGCCGCCATGCGGGCCGGGATGTGATGGCCGTCGTACCATTTGTTGAACCGGTCCTCCCAATCGGCATCGGGGATCATCTCGGCGAACAGGATCGTCGAGCCTTTCATCAACCTCCTCCGTGGGCGCCTGGCGGGCCGGCGCGCTTGACCGGTCCCGAGTGTGCCCAATTTTGCGCGCCCGCGCCACCGTGAGGCGAGTCGCGGGCCGGCGCGTGCTTTCCTTCGGCGCGCCGCTCGGGCATAAAGCGCAGGATCCGCTTTCGGAGGGATGCCATGCAGATCCGCCGCCTGTACACCGTCGTCGAGGAGACCCTGCACGACAAGGGGCCGGTTTCCGGCGATCCGCTGCGCAAGGTGGCGGTCGTCGCGGTGGTCAGGAACCCGCACGCCGGCGACCGCTACGTGGAGGACCTGAGCGGCCTCGTCGATGCGAGCCGCGGCCTCGCCGAGCGCATCGCGAAGATGGCGGCCGACCAGATGAAGCCCTACGCCGTCGAAAGCTACGGCAAGGCGGCGCTGATCGGCACGATGGGCGAGCAGGAGCACGGCGTGGCCATGCTGACCACCGTGTTCGGCAACGTGTTCCGCGACGCGGTCGGCGGCGGCAAGGCATGGATCTCCTCGATCACCAAGCGCGCGGCGCCGGGCGAGACCATCGACATCCCGCTCGCGCACAAGGACGCGCTCTACGTCCGCTCGCACTACGACGGCATGACCATCATGGTGCCCGACGCGCCGCTGCCCGACGAGATCGCCGTGATCTGCGTCGTCGCCAACCGCGGCCGGCTGAACCACCGGATCGGCGGCCCGCGCAAGGAAGACATCAAGGGCCAGGACGGCCTGTACTAGGAACCCGCTCGGAAGGGGCAAGCCAGCATGAAGACCGCGATCGTCAACCTCGGGACCATCGTCACCGGGGACTGGCGCAAGCCGTTCGCCAAGGGCGACTCGATCCTGATGGCAGACGGGCTGATCCAGAAGGTCGGCACGCTGTCGGCCCGCGACACCAAGTCGTGCGACGTGGTGATCGACGCGGGCGGCATGACCGCGCTGCCCGGCCTAATCGATTCCCAGGTCCACGTCACCTTCGGCGACTACACGCCGCGCCAGAAGACGGTCGGCTTCCTGGAAAGCTACCTGCACGGCGGCACCACCACCTCGATCAGCGCGTCGGAGGTGCACGTCCCCGGCCGGCCGAGCGATCCGGAGGGCGTGAAGGCGCTCGCCGTCGCCGCGCACAAGTGCTTCGAGCACTACCGGCCCGGCGGCATGCGCGTGCACGCCGGGGCGCTGATCCTGGAGCCCGGCCTGAAGCAGAAGGACTTCGACGAGATCGCCAAGAAGGGCGTGTGGATCGCCAAGGCCGGCTTCGGCAAGTTCAAGACGCCGTTCGACTACGTACCGATGGTCAAGATGGCGCATAAGGCCGGGATGATCGTCAACTGCCACACCGGCGGCGCGTCGATCCCCGACTCCTCGCCGATCATCGGCGACCACCTGCTGGCAATGCGTCCCGACGTCTCCTACCACATCAACGGCGGGCCGACGGCGATGCCCGACCGTGACTTCGCGCGCGTCATCAACGAGAGCGACATCGCGCTGCAGATGTGCGAGGCGGGCAACATCCGCACCGCGCTGATGTGCCTCAAGATGGCGGTGGAGGCGGACGCGTTCGACCGCTTCCTGATCGCCACCGACACGCCAACCGGCACCGGCGTCATGCCGCTCGGCATGATCAAGTCGATCGCTGCGCTGTCGTGCCTGACCGACTATCCGGCGGAGTGGCTGGTCGCCGCGGCGACCGGCAACAACGCACGCACCTATCGCCTCAACTGCGGCTTCATCCAGAAGGGCAAGGACGCCGACGTGCTGATCGCCGACGCGCCGCTGGGCGGGTCGGGCAAGGATTGCCTGGGCGCGATCAAGCACGGCGACTTCATCGCGATCGCGGCGGCGTTCACCGCCGGCGTTCCGCGCTTCGTCGGGCGCAGCCGCAACACGCCGCCGCCGATCCGCAAGCTCGCCATCGTCCAGAACAACCAGTTCAACACCTTCGCGCCGGCCGCGCACGTCTAGATCGACCAGCCAGACCGGGAGACCGCCATGCCGAGCCACCACCGCCTGCAGTCCACGCCGGAGAACGTCGCGTGGGGCTTCCTCGACGCCGCGCTACCGCCGGTGCTGTCGGTCGACTCCGGCGACACCGTGACGGTCGAGGCGGTCTCCGCCTCCGACTGGACCGAAGCGCCGGCCGACCGCGCCCGCGTGCTGCCCGACCACCTTAAGATCCTGGAGACGGTGCCGCGCGGCCCCGGCCCGCACATCGTCACCGGGCCGGTGGAAGTGCGCGGCGCCAAGGTCGGCGACGTGCTGCAGATCGACGTGCTCGACGTCAGCCTGCGCCAGGACTGGGGCTACTGCGCGATCAAGCCGCTGATGGGCACCATCCCCGACGAGTTCCCTGAGCGCGAGACGGTGGTCATCGACATCGACATGGCGAAGAAGGTCGCCAAGCTGCCGTGGGGCATCGACCTGCCGCTGGCGCCGTTCTTCGGCATCATCGCCGTGGCACCGCCGCGGTCGTGGGGCCGTCAGACCTCGGTGGTGCCGCGCGCGTTCGGCGGCAACATGGACAACAAGTCGCTCGGCGCCGGCACCACGCTGTATCTGCCGGTGTTCAACGACGGCGCGCTGTTCTGGGCCGGCGACGGCCACGGCGTGCAGGGCGACGGCGAGGTCTGCCTGACCGCGCTGGAGACCGCGCTGGCCGGCACTTTCCGCCTCACCGTGCGCAAGGACATGCAGCTCGCCGGCCCGTTCGCCGAGACCGCCGACCACCTGATCTCGATCGGCATCGACGAGGACCTCGACGACGCCGCGCGCAAGGCGGTCAGCAACATGGTGCGCGCGGTGTGCGAGCGCTCCAACCTGAGCAGGTCGCAGGCCTACATGCTGTGCAGCCTCGCCGGCGACCTCAAGGTCACGCAGACCGTCGACGTCCACAAGGGCGTCCACATGGTGCTGCCCAAGGCGACGTTCACAGGGGCATAGTCCAATACCAAGGTGTCATGCGCGGACTTGATCCGCGTATCCAGCGCGCGCGATCAGCGCGCAAAAGACTCTTCTGCGCGGCAATGCCGCGCTGCTGGATACGCGGGTCAAGCCCGCGCATGACACCTGATTTCTTGCTTCACGCCGTCGCCGGGAAGTACTTGGCCAGCCAGTCGGTGACAACTCTCAGCACGCGCTCGTTGCCCTCGCCGAACATGAAGTGCTCGGTTTCGGCGAAGAGATGCAGGTCGGTCGGCTGGCCGGCGCGCCGGAACAGCTCGATCGATTCGTAGGTCGGCGTCACCGAGTCGTTGGAGGAGTGCAGCAGGAGGAGGGGGCGCGGCGCGATCCGGCCCACCACGTCCTCTGCGCGGAAGTCGAACATGCTCTGCGCCGTCTCGGCCGGGAACTCGGACGCGGAGCCGGGGGCGAGGTTGCCGCGCAGCGCCGGCGGGATCGGCACGATGTCGTCGCGCGGCACCATCAGCGACTTGCCGGTGCGGGCGCGGTACGCCTTGCCTTCCTCCAGCATCGCGGTGAAGCGCGCCCATTTCTCCGGCGTGGCGTGCTGGCCGCGGAACTTGCGCTCGCCGTTGCCCCAGCCGCCCTGCGAGACCACCGCCGCAATGCGGGTGTCGGTGCCTGCCGCATAGAGCGAGATCGCCGCCCCGAAGCTTGAGCCGAGCAGGCCGACCCGCGCCGGATCGACCTCCGGCCGCGCCGCTAGCCAGGCGGCGGCGTTGCGCGTGTCCTCCGCCTGCTCCAGGCAGATCAGCCGGCCGCGGTCGCCCTCGCTGTCGCCGCAGCCGCGCATGTCGAAGCGCAGGGTGACGTAGCCGAGGGCCGAGAGGAAATCGCACGGCTTGGTCACGTTGATCGCGTGGCGGTTGGTGCCGAACCCGTGGAGGACCACGAACGCCGGCCGCCGCTGGCCGGGCCGGTAGTCGTCGGGGGTGCGCAGCGACGCCGCGATCGCGAACCCGTCCGACTTGAAGCTGACCGTCTGTTCCACCCTGGCCTCCCATCTTTCATTTGCCCCCATGGAAGCCGTTCCCGCCGTGCAGGTCAAACTGCGGCATGGCGCGCTTGACTCCGGAAGGGAGCATGCGATAATTCCGTACATCTAGTCCATGGAGCGTACATGACGTCCACTGAAAAGGCTGCCAAGAGCGTCCGCGCGGTCGAGCGGGCGCTCGACGTTTTGCTGGCGTTCGACCGCGACAGTCACACCCTGAGCGTCACCGACCTGCAGAAGCGGCTCGGGCTCAGCCGACCCACCCTTTACCGTCTGCTGACGGCGCTGGAGACGCGCGGCCTGGTCCGCTCCTTCGGCGAGCCGCAGCGCTTCCGCCTCGACCACCGCGTGGTCGCGCTTGCCGACGCGTGGCTCGCCCAGAACGACGTGGCGCGCGCCGCGGGCCCCGCGCTCAACGCGCTGCGCGATGCGACCAACGAGACGGTGGCGCTGTTCGTCCCCGGCGACGGGCACACCAAGACCTGCGTCCAGGAGCTGCAGAGCCGCCAGCCGCTGATGTTCACCCGCGGCGTCGGCTTCACCGAGCCGACCGTGCTGGGCGCGTCGGGCAAGGCGATCCTCGCCTTCATGGAGCCGGAGGCGATCGACGCCGCGCTGGCCGCGGTGGACGACGAGGCGCGCCGCGGCGCGCTGTCGGCGGAGCTCGCGGCGATCCGCCGCGACGGCTATTGCGTGTCGGGCGGCGAGATCATCGCCGGCGCGAACGCGATCGGCGTGCCGGTGTTCGGCCACACCGGCGCGGTCGCCGGATCGGTCTGCCTGTTCGGGCCGGAGGCGCGGCTGTCCGGCGCGGCCCGCGCGGCGGCGCTCGCACAGGCGCGCAAGGCGGCGGCGCAGATTTCCGCCGCGCTCGGTTTCCGTTCCGCTGCGGTGCCC
>JBFWQM010000053.1:0-26263 GCA_050249455.1 Rhodospirillaceae bacterium
GGCTGGATGGCGAACGCGACGGCGGGACCGAGCCGCTTTTCCTGCAGCGGCGAGTTGGGCTGCTGGACGCTGACGTCGACCGGCCCGGCATAGGCGGTGGAGCGCACCGTCACCTGAACCAGCGAATCCGGCCCCGTGTGCTGCAGCGCCGGGATCCACGCCACGCTGACGATCGCCGGGTCGGCGAGCGGCCCTTGCTGTTGCGGTTGGAGCGGCTGCTGCTGCGGGCCGAACGGCGACTGGTTGCCGGTGCGCCCCGTGGTGCGGCCCGGATTGCCGCCGGGATGATTGGTCCACGGCTCGCCCTCGTGGATCGACTGGGTGCGGGTGCGGTTCTGCGCGAGCTGCACGGCGGGCGCGGCCACAGCGTCCTGCGCGCGTGCGACCGATGCCGGCGCGGCGAGGCCGGACTGAAGCATCAGGATGCCGGCGCACAGGACGAGGGCGTGTCTTGCGGTCACCGTTCGCTCCCCTTGCGCGACGACGGGCGGCCCGCCGTGCCTACCGCGGCGGGCGGGGCGCGCCGTCGAACCAGAAGCGGTACGCCTTGCCGGACGGCACGATGCGGCCTGCCGACGGCGTCGGGAAATGCGCCGGCATGACCAGGGTCGGGGTGTCGGCGTGGCGTTCCAGGAAGGCGCGGCGCGTCGCGCGCGACAGCGCGGGGTCGACGCAGAAGCAGCTGTTCCAGTCGGGCTCGGCGCACTGCACCGCGTGGTGCATCAGGTCGCCGCTGAGCACCGCCGTCCGCCCGCCGCCCTCGACGCGGACGCAGACGTGGCCCGGCGTGTGGCCCGGCGTCGGCTCCAGGGTCACGCCGGTGTCGACCTGGTAGTCGTCGTCGACGAACACCGCCCGCCCGGCCGCGATCACCGGCAGGATCGAATCCTCATAGTACGGGTCGTCGGTGAAGGCCTCGGTCCTGTAGTGCGCCTCCCAGTACGCCCACTCGCGGCGCGAGAAGAGATAGCGCGCGTTCGGGAACGTCGGCACCCAGCGGCCGCCGACCAGGCGCGTGTTCCAGCCGACGTGGTCGACGTGCAGGTGCGTGCACAGGACGTAGTCCACCGCTTCGGGCTGCACGCCGGCAGCCGCCAGCCGCTCCAGGTACGGCCAGTCGTTCATGTGGTAGCGGGTCTTCTGCGGCCGCTGCCGGTCGTTGCCCGAGCAGGTGTCGACCAGGACGGTCGTGCGCGGCGTGCGGATGACGAAGGTGTGGAATGCGATCTGCAGCAGGCCGGTCGCCGGGTCGAGCAGATGCGGCTCGAGCCATGACCGGTGCGGCTCGAGGCCGTCCTTCGGGGCGGCCGGATACAGGTAGGAGAGCGTGGCGAGCGGCCGCTCGAACTCCAGCACCCGGTCGACGGTGATGTCCCCGAAGTTCCATCTGCTCATCGGCGTTCCTCCCGGCGCGCGGCTGTCGCGCGCGCATCCGGCAGCGCGCCGCGCATCGGGCACGGCGGCGCGGGCGAAATCCGCCCGCTCCCCCAAGCGGGAGCGGGCGAGACCTCGTTCAGAGCGCCTTGATGTTGTTCACCGCGACCTTGCCGCTGCGGCGGTCTTCCGCGGTGTCGAACTCGACCTTCTGGCCGTCGCTCAGGCCGTGGATGCCGGCGCGCTCCAGGGCGGTGGCGTGGACGAACACGTCCTTGCCGCCGGTCTCCGGCTGGATGAAGCCATACCCCTTCTGAGCGTTGTAGAATTTCACGGTGCCCTTGATCATCTTCGATGCCCCTATCACTGGCTTTGCGCTGGCACCGCCGCCCCGCCCCCGGGCGCGACAAACGGTGCCGGTCATTCCATCATCTGAGTCAGCATGAGCGCGCGCCCAGCGTAGTGCGAAGGCATGCGGCCCGATGGTCCGGCCAAACGACGTCCTGCAACTATGAACGCGGCCGCGCCGGTTCGCAATTCCTCCACGCAGGTCGATGGCCCCGGGCCGCCGAATCGGCGGCGGAGCCGGGCGACAATTCGCCGGGGCGGCGCCAAAGGGTCTGGCGTGCGGGGCATGCGCCCCCACATAATGAGGGCCGTCGCATCCCGGCGCTCGATCGCCGCGCCATCCGCAGTACCAGCCGCCCCGCCTGTCGGCCCGAAGACCGATGCGACCGCCGTTGGCCGGCACGCCCAGACCACCGCCTTGCACGCCGGCGCCGCGGCCGCGCCGCCAACCGCCGGACCGACCGGCAGGAGAATGAGTGTGAGACCAGAGGAACTCGGCGCCCTGATCCAGGCCTATGTGAAGGAGAAGGCGCGCGTCACATCCGACGAGGAGGCATCGCCCTCGAAGGCGGCGGCAGCGCTCGATCCCAAGCTGCGCAGCCGCATCGATGCGCTGGGCTTCGATGGCGAGCTCCTCCTCCGGGTCGCGCCCGCCGAGGTGCTCGGCCGCATCGAGTCGCTGGAGGCGCAGGCCCAGCGAGAGGATGCGCGCGCCGCCGCGGCCGCCCATCGCCACGTCTCCGTGGAGGCCTCCCACCCCGGCCCGTTCCGCGCCCGTCCGGCCGGGACCGGGCAAGGCAAGCGCCCCCCGGGCCGCCCCCCGGGCCGGCGCGGCCGCTCGCGCTGAACGGCCGCCGCCCGGCCTAGCTGCCGGCGGGGATTCCCCAAGGCGCGACTCTGTAATATCTAATCATCTCGGATCGCCCTTCGGCCGAAGGCCGCGGCAATTTGTCCGATGGGTAAACCGTTTGTTAACGGGGCGCGCGCCTGAATCCCGGGATCGATCGCAATTTCTTTTTCAGAATAATGGGTTGGCAGATTATCCATCTGGCCGGGGATGACCGGCGATGAGCCCGGGGATTCTGCGCCGGGCATTGCCGACGTTCGTCCTGGCGAGCCTCGCCGCGGGCGCCGTCCTGTTCCTTCTGTACCGCGACGCGGTCCAGACCTACCGGAAGACCGTGGAGACCGACGAGGCCCAGGCGGTCGATGTGGCGAAGCAGCGCACCATCGCGGGCATCAATGCGGGCCTTTCGGACACGCTGGTGCTGGCCGACCAGGAAACGCTGGCGGTATGGCTGGAGACCGGCGACCCGGAAATCCTGCGCCGCCTTGCCATCAACTTCCAGTCGCTGGTGCGACACCGGGCCATCTACGACCAGGCGCGCTTCATCGACGGCACGGGGCACGAGCGGCTGCGGGTCAACCGCATCGGCAGCGGCGCCGAGATCGTGCCGGCGCCGCTGCTGCAGGACAAGAGCAGCAGCTACTACGTCCCGGAGATCCGGCGGCTGGCCTATGGCGAAGTGTACGTCTCGCCGCTCGACCTCAACGTCGAGAACGGGAGGATCGAGGAGCCGCACAAGCCGGTGGTGCGGTTCGGCGTCCCGGTCTTCGACCGCGCCGGCGCCCGCGCCGGCATGGTGGTGCTGAACTACAACGCGCAGATCGTGCTCGATCGCATCCGCGGCCTGGACCCGCTCTCCCAGGGCCGGTTGTGGCTGGTCAACCGGGACGGCCACTGGCTGCTGGGACCCCGCCCCGAAGACGAGTGGGCGTTCATGTTCGACGACCGCGCCGAGCGCAACTTCGCCGCCAGCTTCCCCAAGGCGTGGGCCGCTGTGGCCACGGCCCACCGCAACGCCCAGCTCACCATCGACGGCGACCTGTTCACCTTCGCCTGGATCACGCCGGGCGCAATGGCATCGGCGCCGGGCGCGGCCGGCCGCAACCTGGTGGGCGGCGAGCCGACCTGGGCGATCGTCTCGCGCGTTCCCGCGGCGCTGTTGTCGGCGCGCGAGGCGGAGGCCGGCTTTTCCTTCGGCGTCTTCGCGATCGTGGTCCTCACCCTCAACGCGATCGGCGCGTGGCTGCTGGCGCGCCACCGGCTGGCGCGCGAGACGGCGGAGGCGACGATCCGGCGCAGCGAGGTCGTCTCGCGCTCGCTCCTGGAGGCGGCGCCAGACGCGGTGATCATCACCGACACGGGCGGACGGATCGTGCGCGTCAATGCCCAGACCGAGCGCCTGTTCGGCTACACCCGCGACGAGCTGATCGGGACCGAGGTGTGGCGGCTGCTGAGCGAGCGGCATCGCGACCGGTTCCGCGGCGGCCCGCCCGACACCGCCCTGGACACGCGGCCCCGCCTGCTCGACGCATCGCTCGACATCCATGCGGTCAGGCGCGACGGCAGCGAGTTCCCGGTCGCGATCAGCATCAATTCGGCGCAGATCGACGGCGAGACGATGGTCTTCGCCGACGTGCGCAACATCAGCCGCCTGCGCCGCGCCGAGCACCGGGTGCGCGAGCTCAACGCCCAGCTCCAGCGCGACAACGCCTCGCTCGACCAGACGAACCGCGAGCTGGAGGCGTTCTCGTATTCCGTGTCGCACGACTTGCGCGCGCCGCTGCGCGCGATCGACGGGTTCAGCCAGGCGCTGCTGGAAGATTATGCCGACAAGGTGGACGACGCCGGCCGCGACTACCTCAACCGCGTGCGGGCGGCGACCCAGCGCATGGGCGAGCTGATCGACGACCTGCTGAAGCTGGCGCGCGTCACGCGCACGGAAATGGACACCGCCGATGTCGACCTGTCCGCGCTCGCCCGCGAGGTCGCGGCCGAGGTCGGCGCCCGGGAGCCCGGACGCGACGTCGAGCTGACGGTGGAGCCCGGCATCGTCGTCCACGGCGACCCTCGCCTGCTGCGCGTCGCGCTCGAGAACCTGCTCGGCAACGCATGGAAGTTCACCGGCGGGCGCGGCCCGGCACGCATCGCGTTCGGCCGCCGCGAAAGCAGCGGCGAGACGGTCGTCTTCGTGCGCGACAACGGCGCGGGCTTCGACATGGCGTACGCGGGAAAACTGTTCGGCGCGTTCCAGCGCCTGCACGGCGCGCGCGAGTTTCCCGGCACCGGGATCGGGCTCGCGACGGTGCAGCGCATCGTCCACAAGCATGGCGGGCGGATCTGGGCCGACGCGGAGCCGGGCAAGGGCGCGACGTTCAGCTTCACCCTGCCCCTGACCGCCGCCGGCGACCGCGCGCCCGAGGGGCGCGTCGCGGCGGCGGCGCAATGACGGAGGCGATCATCCATGGCTGAACGCGCGATCCTGCTGGTCGAGGACAATCCCGACGACGAGGCGCTGACCTTGCGCGCCTTCCGCAAGAACAACATCAAGAACGACATCGTGGTGGCCCGCGACGGCGCCGAGGCGCTGGACTACCTGTTCGGCACCGGCGCTCACGCCGGGCGCGATCCCGGCGACCTGCCTGAGGTCGTGCTGCTGGACCTCAAGCTGCCGAAGGTCGACGGCCTGGAGGTGCTGCGCAAGATTCGCGAGGACGAGCGGACGCGGCTCCTCCCGGTGGTCATCCTGACCTCGTCGAAGGAGGAGCAGGACATCGCCTCCGGGTACCGGCTGGGCTGCAACAGCTACGTGCGCAAGCCGGTCAATTTCGACGATTTCATCGCGGCGGTGAACCAGCTGGGCATGTACTGGCTGCTGCTGAACTTGCCGCCGACGCGATAGACGGGAAGGGAGGATCGGCCGATGTCCGCGCCGGTTCGCGTGCTGATCGTCGAGGACTCCGAGGACGACGCCATGCTTGTGCTGCGCGAGATGGCGCGGCGCGGCCATCGCACCGAGCACCGCATCGTCGACACGGCGGAGGCGCTGGCCGCGGCGCTCGCCGGCGGCCGCTGGGACCTCGTCATCGCCGACTTCACGCTGCCGCAGTTCAGCGGCGCGCGGGCCTTGGAGATGGTGCGCGCGCGCGACACGGAAGTGCCGTTCATCTTCGTCTCCGGCTCGATCGGCGAGGACACGGCGGTTGCGGCGATGAAGGCCGGCGCGCAGGACTACATCATCAAGGGCAACCTGGCGCGCCTGGTGCCGGCGATCGAGCGCGAGCTCAAGGACGCCGCCGCGCGGCAGGCGAAGCTGAGCGCCGAAACCGGCCGCCGCACCGCCGAGGCGCGGTTCCGCCAGATCCTCGCGCTGGCCGCCGACGCGATCGTCGCACTCGACGAGGACCGGCGCATCACCGTCTTCAACGCGGCCGCCGAGCGCCTGTTCGGACTCGCGGCCGCCGACGCCATCGGACAGGGCGTCGGCCTGCTCGTGCCCGAGCGGCTGGCGGCCGACTACGGCGCGCTGTTCGATTCCTTCGCGGCCTCGCCCGAGACGGCGTGGAACATGAACGAGATCGGCGATGTCGTGGGCCGGCGCAGCGACGGCGGCGAGTTTCCCGCCGAGGTCTCGATGTCGAAGCTGGTGGAGGACGGCCGCACCGCCTACACCCTGATCGTGCGCGACATCACGGCGCGCAAGGAGCTGGAGCGGCAGCTGCAGCAGTCGCACCGGCTGGAGGCGGTGGGCCAGCTCTCCGGCGGCATGGCGCACGATTTCAACAACCTGCTCACCATCATCATCGGCAACGTCGAACTGGCGATGGGCCAGCCCGAACTCGCGCCCGAAACGCACCTCAACCTCGATCAGGCGCTGCACGCCGGACTGCGCGGCGCGACGCTGATCCGGAAGCTGCTCGCCTTCGCCCGCCGCCAGTCGCTGCACGCCAGCGCCTTCGACCTCAACCGGCTGGTGAGCGAAGCGACCGATCTGCTGTGGCGCACCCTCGGCGAGGAGATCCAGGTTTCCGTCCAGCTTGCCGACGAACTCGCCGCCGCCTTCGCCGATCCGGCGCAGGTCGAATCGGCTCTCGTCAACCTCGCCATCAACGCGCGCGATGCGATGCCGAATGGCGGCCGCCTGACGATCGAGACCGCGAACGCGGTCCTGGACGAGGAATATGCGGCGCAGAACCTCGACGTGGCGCCGGGCGCCTACGTCATGCTGGCGGTGTCCGACACCGGCACCGGCATGCCGCAGGACGTGCTGGCCCGCGTCTTCGAGCCGTTCTTCACCACCAAGGGCGAGAACAAGGGCACCGGCCTGGGCCTCAGCATGATCTACGGCTTCGCGCGCCAGTCGCGCGGCCACGTGAAGATCTACAGCGAGGTCGGCCATGGCACGACCGTGCGGCTCTATCTGCCGGTGGCGGAGATGCGGCCGGCGGCCGCCACGCCCGCCGCCGCGTCCGTCGACGAGGCGCCGGCCGGCGCGACCATCCTCGTGGTGGAGGACAACAACGAGGTCCGCATGGTGACGGTCGCAATCCTGAAGAGCCTCGGCTACACGGTGGTCGAAGCCGACACGGGGCCGGCCGCCCTCGAGGTGCTGCGCGGGCCGGCCGCGATCGACCTCCTTTACACCGACGTGATCATGCCGGGCGGCATGACCGGGGTCGCCCTGGCGCGCGAGGCGCGTGCGCTGCGTCCGGCCCTGCCTGTGCTATTCACCTCCGGCTTCGCCGGCGCGCAGATCCAGGAAATCGCCGGCCCCGACAAGGTCGAGGACTTCCTGACCAAGCCGGTCCGCCGCCGGGATCTCGCCCAGAAGATCCGCGAGATATTCGCCCGCAACGGCGGCTGACGGGCGGCGGCATCGAAGCTCTCGACGGGCACGCACGCCCCGTTATAGATGGGGCCATGCATGAGGCATTGAAGAAGCGGACCGGGGCTTGGCTGGCGACGGCGGTCGCCCTCGGCATCACCGTGGCGATCCTGCACGAGACCGACCATCCGGCGCTGCTCGCCTCGCTCGGTGGCTCGTGCATCATCCTGTTCGGCATGCCCGGATCGTACATGGCGCGGCCATACAACCTTTTCGGCGGCCACCTGATCGCCGCGGTGATCGGCCTCGCCTTCCTCAAGCTGGGCCATGACCTCGTCGGGGGAAATGCGGATGTGTGGATGATCGCCGCCGTCTCCACGGCCCTGGTCACGATGATGGCGACCGATTCGGTGCATTCGCCGGCCGGCGCCAATCCGGTCGTGATCTTCCTCGAACACGCCGACTGGACGTTCCTGGTGTGGCCGCTCCTGGTGGGGCTGCTCGTGCTTTTCGCCACGTCGGCGGTCGCCGAACGGCTGTCGGAACGCAGCGAGCGCGGCGTGTCGAGGTAAGGTAAAGTTCCCTTAACCTTGCCGGCCCAAGGTTCGCCATCCGCGGCAGACGCCGTGACGGACAGGAACGGGATCGGGGCATGCGGCGGCTGGCGGCGATGGCGGGGGCGATCGGGGCGATCGTCGGGCTGGCGGCCCCGGCGCAGGCGATCGTCATCGACGATGCGGCGACGGCCGGCTACGTCACCGGGACCGCCGCGTTCACCGGCGTGGCGCGCATCATCTACAACGACCTCGAGGCCGGCGGCGGGCTGTCGCTGTGCTCCGGCGCGTTGCTGGCCGGCGGGATGCACGTGGTCACCGCCGGGCATTGCGTCGACGGCGGCGCCAACTGGCAGGTGACGTTCGAGACGCCGGGCGGCACCGCCACGCTATCCGTGCTGTCGGCGGTCCTGCATCCGCTCTACGCCAGCCGGCCGGCGCCGCTGGCTCATCTTAACGAGTACGACGTGGCGATCCTGACCCTTGCCGGCCTGGCGCCGGTCGACGCCGCGCGCTACGGCATCGCCGGCACGCTGCCGCCGGACGGGACGCCGGTCGATCTCGTCGGCTACGGGCTCGGCGGCAGCCCGGACGGCGCGCTGGCGGCGGGCGTGCGCCGCCATGCCACGAACAACATCGATGCGGCCGTCGCGACCTATCCCAACTCGGCGGTGCCGTCGCCCGACCTGCCGCTGGTCATGTCGACCCTGTTCGGCGGCGCCGGCGCCGGGGAGGGCCTGATCTCGCCGGGCGACAGCGGCGGCCCGGCGCTCGCCGGCACCGACATCGTCGGGATCGCCACCACAACCACGTTGCTGGACGTGGCCGGCCTCGACGACGGCGCGTTCCATTACGGCACCCACGCCAACCTGACCAACGCCGCGATCGGCGACTGGCTGCTCGGCTTCATCCAGGTGAGCGCGCCGCGCGCGACGGTGCCGTTCGCGGCGGCCGCGTTCTTCCTGCTCGCGCTCAGCCGACGGCGGCGACCGCTTCGATCTCTATCATGAGCTCGGGCAGCGCGAGGTTCGACACCTCGACGATCACGCTGGCCGGCCCGTTGTCCGGGAAATAGCGTTCCCGGATGTCGGATATGTCGTGGAAGGCGCGGATGTCGGTGACGTAGACCGTCACCTTCAGGACGTCGGCCATCGCCGCGCCGCTGTCGGCCAGGATCGCCTTGATGTTCTCCAGGACCTGGACGGCCTGCGCACGGAGGTCGCCCTCGCCCACCACCTTGCCGTCCTTGTCGATGGCAACCTGGCCCGACACGAACAGCAGCGGGCCCGCCTCGACGCGCACCGCGTTGGAGTAGTGCTTCTTCAGCGGCGGCGCCACCGACTTCGGGTTCAGCGCCTTCTTGCGTGGATTGGCCATCGCTCGCCCCTTCTCCTGGCTGGCCCCGAACATGCCGGCGGCGGACGGCGGTTTCAAGCTATCCCTTGATGCGGGCCCTTGGCGCGAGCCGCGCCACCTTGCCCGCGAGGCCCGACGACGGTGAGCGCCGCCATGAGCCGGTCTGCCGTGGCGCCGGTCGCGACGATGTCGGCGGCCCGGTCGGCGACGAGCGTGCCGGCGCTCTTGACGACTGCGTCGCGGGCTGCGCGGTCAGACGTAGTAGATCAGCACGAACGCGCCGAGCAGGAGGGTCGCCCACAGCGCCATGCTGCCGGTCGGCCATGACCGCGCCAGCACGCCGTGCGGGCCGTGGTGGCGCTGGATGCCGCCGACAAAGCGCAGTGCGGTCGCGACCGACCGGCGCCGGAACGCCTCGGCGCTGCGCACCCACATCGCGTCCGCAACGCCGGCGAACAGCCGCCCCATGCGCCGATACAGCCAATCGACGTCGAGGGTGATGGTCAGGGTGCGGCGCAGCTGCTTGAGTAGGAGGAAGAAGGCGAGCCCCGAGAACAGCAGGAGCTGCAGCTGCAGCACCACGTGGTCGGCGGTGTAGGGCACGAAGTCGACCAGCTGCGGCAGCAACGCGTAGAGCGGCTGCGGGAACACGCCGATCCCGATGCACAATGCCGAGAACAGGATCATGGCCAGCCGCATGTTCCACGGCGGATCGGGCGGCCGCAGCCCGGAATCCTTCTGGAAGAAGACGAACCACGGGAACTTGATGCCGGCGTGGAGGAAGACCCCTGCGGACGCCGCGGCAAGCAGGAGCCAGACGATCGTCATGTGCTGCTGCGCCGCCCCTTCAGCGATCATCGACTTGGAGACGAAGCCCGAGGTCAGCGGGAACGCCGAGATCGACAAGGCGCCGATCACGCCGCAGACCATGGTCAGGGGCATCGTGCGGAACAGGCCGCCGAGATCGGTGCACTTGCGCTTGCCGGTGGCGTAGAGCACCGAGCCGGCCGACATCAGCAGCAACGCCTTGTAGATGATGTGGGCGAACGCGTGCGCCGCCGCGCCGTTCAGCGCCATCGCCGTGCCGATGCCGATACCGGCGACCATGAAGCCGACCTGGTTGACGATGCTGTAGGCGAGGATGCGCCGCATGTCGTTCTCGAGGATCGCGTAGACGATCCCGTAGAAGACCATGAACAGCCCGACCCAGATCAGCAGCTCCGTCCCCGGGAACCCGCGCAGCAGCGCATAGACGGCCGTCTTGGTCGTGAAGGCGGAGAGGAACACCATCCCGCTCCACGACGCCTCCGGGTAGGCGTCGGGCAGCCACGCCGACAGAGGCGGCGCGCCGGCGTTGATCAGGAACCCGGCGAGGAGAAGCCAGTGCGCCCAGCCGTCGGCCTGCATCGCCGAGAAGGCGACCGAGCCGGTCGCCGCCACGTGGCCGGCGATCCCCGCCATCAGCAGGACGCCGCCGAACAGGTGGATCATGGCGTAGCGCATGCCGGCGGCGTACGCCGACGTGCCGGCGCTCCACACCACCAGGGTCGAGCCGACCGCCATCACCTCCCAGAACACGAACAGGCTGATCAGGTCGCCCGCCATCGCCGCGCCGATCGCCGCCCCGCCGTAGACGAACGCCGCGACCAGCTCGAGCACGCGGGCCTGGCTCAGCGCGAACAGGCCGCCGCCCAGCGCCATGATCGAGAACACGATCCCGAACAGCCGGCTCAGCGGATCGACCCGCACGGGCACCAGCGGGTAGCCGAGAAACGCGAGGCGGCCCAGCTCGCCGTCGGGCAGGCTCACGACCAGCCACAGCGCGACGATCGGCAACGCGACGATCAGCACCCGGCGCGCCGCGGCGCCGAAGAATGGCAGCGCCAGGCCGCCGACGATCAGCACCAGCGCGGGCGGGATGAGGAGATCACCGATCATAGTAGTCGTCCGGCCGCTTGAGGACCATGCCGAGCGCCTTCGCCACGAACACCAATACGATGCAGGACAGGAAGCCGAACCACGCGCCGAACCCGAACCAGGCGTCGAACCCGGCGACGCTGTGGCGCTCGACCGGGTTCTCGGCCAGCACCGAAACCGCCAGCACCGCGATGAACACGCGCCACAGCAGGCGGATGGTTTCCGGTCGGGTCAGCCAGTGCCGGTCCATGTCAATGCGCCGTCATCATTTGCCCGAGGGCGAGCGGAAGGCCGGGGAAGGCAAACATCGCGATCGTCGCCGCCGCCGTCACGGTGAGCGCGAGGACGATCGGCCACGGCGCCTCGCCGGACGCGTGCTCCCCATGGTCGCCATGGTGGCCGGCCGGTGCGCTGCGGAAGAACGCGGAGAACACGATCGGCAGGAAATAGGCGGCATTGAGGACGGTGCTCAGGACGATCACCGCGACCGCCACCCATTCGCCGACCGACATCGCGCCGACGAGGATGTACCACTTGCCGATGAAGCCGGCGGTCGGCGGCACCCCGATCATGCTGAGCGTGCCGACCGCGAAGGCGCCCATCGTCCACGGCATGCGGTGGCCGATGCCGGGCAGCTGGCTGACCTTGGTCAGGTGCGCCGCGGTGTAGATCGACCCGGCCGCGAAGAACAGCGTGATCTTGCCGAAGGCATGGGCGGCGATGTGCAGCGCCGCGCCGATCGCCGAGATCGGCGCCAGGACCGACACGGCGAGGACGATGTAGGAAAGCTGGCTGACTGTGGAGAACGCGAGCCGCCGCTTCAGGTCGTCCTGCCGCAACGCGACCAGCGACGCCGTCAGCACCGTGGCGCCGGCGACCCACGGCAGCCACTGCGCCCCGCCCGCGGCCAGCAGGTCCAGGCCGAACACGTAGATTACGACCTTGACGATCGAGAACACGCCGGCCTTGACCACCGCGACGGCGTGCAGCAGCGCCGACACGGGGGTCGGGGCCACCATCGCCGCCGGCAGCCAGGGATGCATCGGCATGACCGCCGCCTTGCCGATGCCGAAGACATAGAGCGCCAGCAGGATGCCGACGACGCCGGGGTCCGCCTTGCCGTCCAGGATGCCGCCGGGCTTGAAGTCGAGCGTGCCGGCAAGGAAGCCGGTCCAGACGATCGCCGGCAGGAAGAGCAGGAAGGACGAGCCGAGCAGGAGCACGAGGTAGAGCCGGCCCGCCTTGATCGCCTCGGCGTTGCCGCGATGGGTGACCAGCGGATAGGTGCTGAGGGTCAGGACCTCGTAGAAGGCGAACAGCGTGAACAGGTTGCCGGCGAACGCGATGCCCATGGTGCTGGCCAGCGCGACGGCGAAGCAGATGTAGAAGGCCGTCTGCCGCGGTTCGTCGTTGCCGCGCATGTAGCCGATCGAATAGATCGAGTTCACGATCCACAGGCCGGACGCGATCATGGCGAACAGCATGCCGAGCGGCTCGACCGTGAAGGCGATCGTCAGGGCCGGCGCGACGTGCAGCAGCGTCGCCGCCGGCCGCTCGCCGTCCAACACGCCGGGCAGGATCGACAGCACGAGCGCGAACAGCAGGACCGCGGTCGACAGCGTCACCGTCTCGCGCAGGTTCGGCCGGCTGCCGGCGAGCCCGATCAGCGCCGCCCCGGCCAGCGGAACCCCGACGGCGAGCATCGGCAGTGTCGCACCGGTCATTTGAGCCCCGCCAGCAGCACGTCGGCGGCCCGCTCGGCGACACCAACGGTCAGCGTCGTGTCAATGCCGAAATAGATGCAGGCGGCGACCATCACCCAGGCCGGCAGCAGCATCGACAGCGGCGGGTCGCGCGCCTCCACCGCCGCGGCGGACGTGGGGCGGAACCACGCGAACTCGACGATGCGGCCGAAATAGATCAGCGAGATCACCGACGACAGCAGCACCAGGATGGCGAGCCACGCCATGTCCTGTTCCCACGACGCCACCACGAGGTACCACTTGCTGACGAAGCCGACGGTCAGCGGCGCCCCGATCAGGCTGACGCCGGCCAGCACGAGGCCCGCCGTCGTCAGCGGCATCCGCCGGCCGATGCCGGCGAGGTCGTGCAGCCGGCAGGAGCCGACCTGCAGCACCATGGCGCCGACCAGCATGAACAGCGCGCCCTTCATCAGCGCGTGGTTGAACACGTGCACGATCGCGCCGGTCAGCCCCGTCTTGCTCGCCAGGGCGATGCCGAGCGTGATGTAGCCGATCTGCGCCACCGAGGAATAGGCGAGCATCCGCTTCACGTTCTGCTGGAACACCGCGACCAGCGACGCGCCGAACATCGCCGCGATGGAGAGCGCCAGCAGCGCGTCGGTGACGGGCAGCGTCTCGAACACCAGGCCGACGCCGGCGATCGAGAAGAAGAACCGCAGCAGCAGGTAGATCGCGACCTTGGTCGCGCTGGCGGCGAGGAACGCGGTGGCGAAAGACGGCGCATAGGCGTAGGCGTTGGGCAACCACACGTGCAGCGGGAACAGCGCGAGCTTGAGCCCGATGCCGACGGTGAGGAAGGCGAGCCCGGCCAGGATGGGACGGACCTGCTCGACCGAACCCAGCCGCTGCGCGAGGTCGGCCATGTTGAGCGTGCCGGTCATCGTGTAGAGGAGGCCGACGCCGATGACGTAGAACGTCGCGCCGATCGTCCCCATGATCAGGTACTGGTAGGAGGCGAGCAGCGCGCGGCGGTCGCGCCCCATCGCGATCAGCACGTAGGTCGCGAGCGAGGATATCTCCAGGAACACGAAGGCGTTGAACGCGTCGCCGGTGATCGTGATGCCGAGCAGGCCGGTCAGGCACAGCAGGTACATGGCGTAGAACCACGCCGCCTTGTCCTCCGGCACCTCCGCCGCGACGCTGCGCCGGGCATACGGCATCATCACCGCGCCGACCGAGGCGACGAGCAGCAGCACGAAGCCGCTGACGGCATCGACCCGGTACTCGATGCCCCAAGGCGGCTCCCAGTTGCCGATGTGATAGGAGATCGGCCCGGTCGTCATTGCCTGGTGCAGCAGCATCGCCGCGATCGGCACCATCGCCCAGCTCACCGCCAGCGCCAACAGCCACGCCGGTCCCGGCCGCCGCAGCAGGCCGCACAGCAGCGCGCCGACCAGCGGCACCACGACCTGCAGGGCAGGAAGGTCGACGGTCGTCAACGGTCGTCGTCCTCGTCGAGGGCGAACAGTTCCTCTTCCTCGATCGAGCCGTAGGCTTCGTTGATGCGCACCACGAGCGCGAGGCCGAGCGCCAGCGTGGCCACGCCGACCACGATGGCGGTGAGGATCAGCACGTGCGGCAGCGGATTTGAGTAGACGGTGAAGTCGGGGCTGACGATCGGCGCGGTGCCGCCGATGATCTTGCCCGGCGAGATGTAGAGCAGGTAGACCGAGGTCTGGAAGATGCCGAGGCCGACCAGTTTCTTTATCATGTTGCCGCGGGCCACGACGATGTAGAGCCCGGCGATCATCAGGAAGACGGTAATCCAGTGATTGAAGTGGGCGAGTATCGGCGATTCCATCAGCGCCCGCGCCCGGCAAAAGCGTAGAACACGGCGAGCATCGTGCCCGACACGGTGACGAGGACGCCGAGCTCGACCAGGAAGATGCCGAGCTCCTGGCCGTGCGGACCGTCATGCGCCAGCACCGAGTAGTCGAGGTACTCGCTGCCGAGAAGGAGGCCCGCGACGCCGGTGCCGGCGTAGATCAGCACGCCGATCGGGATCATCCGCTCCGCCCACCCCAGCGGCACGACGCGCTGCGCCGCCTCCAGCCCGAAGATCAGGCCGTAGATGATGACCATCGCGGCGCTGATCACGCCGGCCTGGAAGCCGCCGCCGGGCCCCAGTTCGCCGTGGAACTGCACATAGAGCGCGAACAGCAGGATGAACGGCAGCAGGAACTTGGCGCCGACGCGCAGGATGACGTCGTATTTCATTTCGCCGTCCCGCCGCCGCCGTTGCGGCGCCGGCCGCGCTTCAGCAGCATCAGCACGCCGATGCCGGCGGTGAAGATCACCGTCGTCTCTCCCAAGGTGTCGTAGCCGCGGTAGCTGGCCAGGACCGAGGTGACGACGTTGGGCACCATCGTCTCGCGCAAGGTGTCGTTCACGTAGCGCGGCGCCACGTGCTCGTGGATCGGCGCGACCGCGACCCCGAACGGCGGCAGGTCAAGCGTGCCATAGGCGAGCGCGGCGCCGGTGCCGAGCGCGACCACCAAAGGCACGATCGGCGAATGGCGGCTCGGCGCCTCCTCGGTCTTGGTCAGGTGCAGGGTCGCCAGCAGCAGCACGGTCGAGATGCCGGCGCCGACCGCGGCCTCGGTCATCGCGACGTCGACGGCGTCAAGCACGACGAGGACGGTCGCCATCAGGAAGCTGTAGATGCCGCCCATCACCACGACGCCGAACAGATTCCCGAGCCGCAGAACGCCGATGGTCGCCGCGACCATCAGGATCAGCAGCACCATGTTGATCAGGAGTTCGATGGCGGCTTCTCCGTCTTGCGGTGGAGCAGCGGCCGGATGCCCGCGTGCATCGCCGCGCGCGCGAGCGCGTGGGTGGCGATCGGGCTGACCATCAGGAAGAACACCAGGATGATCGCGAGCCGCACGCTGGTCAGCGTGAACCCGGCCTGCAGCATCATGCCGAATATGAGGAGGCCGGCGCCCAGCGTGTCCATGATCGAGGCGGCGTGCATGCGCGTGTAGAGCTCGGGCATGCGCACCAGGCCGATGCCGCCGGTGATGCAGAAGAAGCCGCCGGCCAGCATCAGCGCCCAGCTGAGAACGTCCACCGCGAGCTCGATCATTGGCCGCCCTCGCGGCGTCCGTCGTGGCCGAGGTCGCCGTAGGCGACGAACTTCAGGATCGCCAGCATGCCGACGATGTTGAGCAGCGCATAGGTGATGGCGATGTCGAGGAATTCGGGCCGGCCGGTCAGGAAGCCGACAAGCGCCAGGATCAAGATCGCCGCGGTGCCGACCGAGTTGCCGGCCAGGATGCGGTCGAACAGGGTCGGCCCGCGCACGGCGCGGAACACGGCCAGCGACAGCGCGGCGAGGACGGCGATGGTGCCGGCGGTGAACATCAGGCGGCGCCTTCGAAGCGCGTGACCCGGCGGTCCATGTCGCCCGCGGCCGTGCCTTCGGCGCCGGCTTCGGTCACGGCGTGGACCAGGATCTCGTTGCCCTCTACCTCGACCGAGATGGTGCCCGGCGTCAGGGTGATCGAGTTCGCGTACGTCGCGATGCCCACCGCGGTGCGCTGCGATGCAGTGACCCGGATCAAGGTGGGGCTGATCGGCAGGCGCGGGTGCCACACGATCTTGGTGACGTCCCACGCCGCCTTCGCGATCTCCCACAGGAGCCACGGCCAGTATGTCAGCGCGCGCGTCGTCAGGTGGATCGGATGACCCTCGTCGTCCATCACCCCCATGCGCCGGCATGCGAGCACGACGAGGACCGAGCTCAGCAGGCCCGCGCCGATCAGGAACGGGATGTAGTGGCCTGAGAGCAGCAGCCAGAAGATGAACAGGATGACGGTGGCCGATGCCGCCTGCAGCCAGCCGCCGGAAGAACGCGGGATCGGGTCGGCAACGAGGTCAGGCGCGCGGGCGCCACCTCCGGCGGGAACCTGGTCGCCCCGATTGCGAACGTCGCTGGCCCGAGTATCCATGCGCGGGAGCGCTAGTGCGTCCGGCAGCGCGCGGTACGACGGGGGCCGCATGCGGCCGTGATCGTCCTGTCGCTCGCCACGTCCCAGACATCCTCCGTGCGGAAGGCGTCCGACGCCGCATCGCTGCGGTCCGCGCCGTAGCCGGACCCGTATTCGTACGGAGGGGAGCGCCCGGTGGCATCTTCACCACCGGGCGGAACCGTAGTGGAAGCTACACGGAACGGTCAAGGACGATCGTCATGCGCACCAAGTCGGACAGGCTGCGCGCGCCCATCTTCTGCATCACGCGGGCGCGGTAGATCTCGACCGTCCGCGGGCTGATCGCCAGGATCTCGGCGACCGCCTTGTTGGAATGGCCCGCGGCGACGAGGTCCATGACCTCGCGTTCGCGCGCGCTCAGGCTGTCGGCGCGTCCGCGCAGTTCGGCACGCTGCGTCTCCTGGTCGCGGCGCTCCAGGTCGGCCGTCAGCGCATCGCGCACGCGGCCGACCAGGATGGACTCGTCGAACGGCTTCTCGATGAAGTCGAACGCGCCGGCCTTGAGCGCGGAAACGGCCACCGGCACGTCGGCGTGGCCGGTGATGAAGATCACCGGCAACGCCGTCCCGCCGCCCTGGAGCCGGCCGAACAGGTCGAGCCCGCTCAGCCCGGGCAGGCGGATGTCGGCGACCAGGCAGCCATGGCAGTCGCTTTCGAAGGTGTCGAGGAAGTTCTCGGCGGTCGGAAAAGTCTCCGTCACCATGCCTTCGGAGCGGAACAAGAGGCCCAGGGCGTCGAGCACCGCTGCGTCGTCGTCGACGACGAACACTGTGGGATCAGGTCGGTTCATCTTCACCTCGCGGCAACGTGAATACGAAACAGGCCCCGCCGTCGTTCGCGGGTTCGTAGCGCAGCTTCCCTCCATGAGCCTCGACGATCGTACGGCAAATGGCAAGCCCGAGGCCCATGCCGGTGCGGCTGTGGCCGAGCGGCCAGAACAGCTCCTCGATCATGTCTTCCGGCACGCCCGGCCCGGTGTCGGACACGCGGACCGCCACCTCGCCCGCCAGTTCCTCGGCCGAGATGGTCACCACCCGGTGGCGGCCGCGCGCCTGGGCTATGGCCGTGATCGCGTTGCGGATCAGGTTGAGCAGCACCTGGCCGATCTGCACCCGGTCGACCATCACGACCCGGTCGGTGATAGAACGGTCGATGCGCATCGACACGCCGGCGCGCACCGCCTCTTCGCGCGCCAGCTCCAGCGCGTCGGCCACGATCTCGCGCAGCGGCCCCCGTTCCAGCGTCAGCTCGCCGCGGCGGAAGAACTCGCGCAGGCGGGTCAGCACGGTGCTGGCCCGCTGCGCCTGGGCATGCGCCTTGTCGAGGGTCGCCCCCAGCGCCACGTCGGCATTCTCGATCTTGGCGAACTGGCGGCGGCAGGTACCGAGGTAGGCGTTGATCGCCGACAGCGGCTGGCTCATCTCGTGCGCGATGGCGCTGGCGAGCTCGCCGATCGCGTTCGACCGGCCGACCTGGTCGAGCTGGGCCTGCAGGCGGCGTAGCCGCGCCTCGCCCTCCAGGCGGGCCGCCTCGGCCCGTTCGCGTTCATGGACGACGGCGCCGGTGACCAGCCCGGTGATGCACAGCGCGATCATGCGGACCTGGAACTGGGTGGCCAGCGTGGTCTCGTAGTTGCCGAACTGGATCAGCGCGATCATCCCGGCCTGCGTCACCAGGACCGCGATCACCACGCCGTCGAGCCCGTGCCGCAGCGCGATCCACAGGACCGGCAGGAACATGACGTAGAAGTACTGGAACTGGTTCGACCGCTCGATCCCGAACACCAGCCACAGCGCGCTCGCGATGGCGAGGCCCTGCAGCAGGAACTCCGGGCCCATGGTGCGCGCGCTCGCCAGCGTGGCGGAGAGCGACCAGTACCGCTGGCGCAGCAGCAGCGGCGTCACGCTGATCACCCCGATCACGTCGCCGACCCAGAAGCGTACGGCCGCGCGCTCCAGGTCCATAGGCGGCAGGAGGCCTTCGAGCACGTAGACCCCGACATAGCCGACCGCGATCGCCGAGACAACGGCGACCGTCACCAGCACCAGGCACAGGAGATCGCGCAGCGTCGACATGCCAGATTGCAGCCGCATCACGTTGCGCAGTACGTAGGCGGCGACGCCATAGCCCAAGGTGATGATCAGAGAGGTGGCGAGGACCGTCTCCACCGGAACCCCGTTGTCGCGCACCAGGAGGTCGGCGATGGCCGTGGCGGGATACAGCCAGGGCAGAAAGCGCATGCCGCCGCGCAGCAGGAGGGCGAGGCTTACGCCCGGCGGCAGGTTCCACGGCGTGATGCCGAGGTTGGAGAACGCCTGGTTGTAGCTGAGCCAGTCGAGGCCGACGTAGAGCGCCACGTAGCCGGCGCCGATCAGCCAGTACTCGCCGATCGCGGCAGGGTGGCTGCGCCGGGCGGCGACCGTGCTCATGGCTCAGGCCGCGACCGGATAGGCGCTGTAGCCGCGGAACCGCGCGCGGCCGCCGCGGATCGGCGTGCCGGCCGGCCGCAAATCGGGAAAGCGGGCCACCAGGGCGCCGATGGCGACGCGCCCCTCGATGCGCGCCAGCGACATGCCCAGGCACGCGTGGGCGCCAGAGCCGAACGCGAGGTGCCGGTTGGGCGCGCGGCCGATATCCAGCCGGTCCGGATCGGGAAACTCCTCCGGATCGCGGTTGGCGGCGCCGATGCCGATGTGGATGTAGGTGCCCGCGGGCAGCGCGACGCCGCCGACTTCGGCGTCCTCGGCCACGCGGCGGTTGCCGAGCTGGTTCGAGCTCTCGTAGCGCAGGAATTCCTCCACCGCGCTGCGGATCAGGCCCGGATCGGCGGCCAGCCGGGCCCGCTCGCCGGGGTGGTCGAGCAGCGCGGCGACGCCATTGCCGATCAGGTTGGTCGTCGTCTCGTGCCCGGCGTTGAGCAGGAAGATGCAGTTATGGATCAGCTCCGGCTCGGTCAGCCGCTCCCCGTCGATCTCGCCGAACGCGAGCGTGCCAAGGATGTCGGCGGCATCGTTCGACGGCCGCCGACGCCGCTCGGCGATCAGCCGGCGCAGGTAGTCGGAGAAATCCGCCACCGCCCGGTCGCCGGCATCCACCATCACCGGCGTGGTCACCGGCTCCAGCGCCGACAGGATGATCTGCGCCCATTCGCGCAGCGGGCCGCGGTCCGGCCTGGGAACGCCCAGCATGTCGCAGATCAGCTCGACCGGCAGCGCCGAGGCGAAGTCGCCGATCAGGTCGAATTCGCCTCGCGCCTCGGCCGCGTCGAGCAGGCCGTCGACCAGCGCGACGACGCGCGGCTCCAGCGCCGCCAGCGCGCGCGGCGTGAACGCGGCGGCCAGCAGCTTGCGCACGCGGGTGTGCAGCGGCGGATCGTTGAACACCAGCGACGTCGTGTGGTGTTCGTACAGCGGGCCGTCGCCGAACTTGGGCCGGAACTCGACCGTCTTGTCCGAGCTCATCCGCGGATCGCGATAGACCTGCACGATGTCGCGGTAGCGGGTGAGGAAGTAGGAGCCGTCCGGGTTGCGGTGGACCGGATCGTGCCGGCGCAGCAGCGCGTAGGTCGGATAGGGGTCGTCGAGGAACGACTGCGGAATCGCGAGCAGGTCGAAGGCCCGGGCCGCCGCGGCGCCCGCCGTGTCCATCGCCTGGGTCGTCGCCACCATGACCCGCTCCCGTCTTCCGTTCCGGCCGGTGTCGCGGCCGGGTGGCGTGCTCGCAAGGACCGCGAGCATACATGCTGCGATAAGGTTTAGTCCCTGAAATTGACGTATTGCAACGGCTGTTCCAGCTCCAGCCCGCGGACATGGGCGATCGCAGCCTGCAGATCGTCGCGCTTTTTGCCCGTGACGCGCAGTTCGTCGCCCTGGATGGCGACCTGGACCTTGATCTTGCTGTCCTTGATGGCGCGGCCGATCTTGCGCGCGAGCTCGGCGTCGATGCCCTGGCGCACCGTGACGATCTGGCGCACCGCGTTGCCGGAGGCCTTCTCCGGCTTGCCGAAGTCGAACACGTGGGCATCGACCTTGCGCCGGGTGGCATGCGCCTTCAACAGCTCGTGCATCTGCTTCAGCTTGAGCTCGTCGTCGGCCAGGATGGTGATGACCGATTCCGAGCGCTCGATCGTGCACTTGGACCCCTTGAAGTCGAAGCGCGTGGCGATCTCGCGCTGGACGCCGGCCAGAGCGTTGTCGACCTCGGTCATCTCGGTGCGCGAGACGATGTCGAACGAGGGCATCGGTGCCTCCCGGTCAGGGGTTCAGCTCGAACAGGCCCTTGATCTCGACGGCCATGCGGTGCGGCAGCTCTGCGACGCCGACCGCAGAGCGGGCGTGCTGCCCGCGCTCCGGCCCGAACAGCTCGTAGAACAGGTCGGAGGCGCCGTCGATCACGAACGGCTGGCGCTCGAAGTTGGGCGCCGAGTTGACCATGCCGAAGATCTCCACCACCCGCTTTACCCGGTCGAGGTCGCCCGCATGCTTCTTGATGGTGGCCAGCATGGTCAGGGCGACGGCGCGCGCGGTCTGCACCGCGTCCTTCTCCGAGACCTCCGATCCGACCTTGCCGCGCTGGCGCACGCCCGGCAGCTCGGGCAGCGACAGGCCGTGGCCCGACAGGTAGAGCAGGTTGCCGACCTGCACCGCGCCGGTGCGGTTCGGGCTCGGGTAGGTGAACGGCGGCGGCAGGGCCAGCCCCATCGCCTTCAGCTTGGTCTCGATCTCGCCCATGCTCGCCTCCCGCGGATTGCGCTCGTGGTGCTACCAACCGCGGGCGGGCGCCGCAAGGGGGTTACCGCCCGGTGCCGTGCAACTGCATCGCGCGGTTCCACTTGGTGTCGTGCTCCTCGTCGAAGATGATCCCCTCGTCGGCGGGGACCGTGATCCAGGCCTGCTGCGCGATCTCGTGCTCGAGCTGCCCGGGCCCCCAGCCCGCGTAGCCGAAGGCGAACATCGACTGCTTCGGCCCGCGGCCCTTCAGGATGTCGCCCAGGATGCTGGCGCGGCTGGTCATCGCCAGCCCCTCGCTGATGAACTGCGTGGAGGTGGTCGCATAGTCCGAAGTGTGCAGCACGAAGCCCTCGCTGGTGCCGACCGGCCCGCCGAAATGCACCGGCAGCGTGCCGACAAGGTCGCCGCCGTCCATGCCCATGACGGCGAGGACATTTTCGATCGGGTGGGTGCCGATCGGCCGGTTGACCACCAGGCCGACGGCGCCGCGCGGGGTGTGGCTGACAATCATGATGACCGTACCGGCGAACGGCAGCGCTGCGATCCGCTTGGTCGCCACCAGCATGCGCCCGGCGAGCGAGGCGAACGGCGGCTGCCGGCTGTCGTCCACCGCGGCGCCGGCGGACAGGCCGCTCACTGCCGCGAGCACGACGGCGAGCAGCCAGCGCCGACCGGTCCTGGCCGTCCAATTGACGCGCATCCGGCTGCCGATCATGCTCGTGCCATGGGCTTCGTCTGCCGCGATTGCCTGTCGACGGAGGCAGGACCCGACGGGCGCTGCGGCGCTTGCGGATCGTCCAGGGTGATCGCGCATCCCGAGCTCGGCTCGCTGGCCATCGCACACCTCGATTGCGACGCATTCTATGCCGCGGTCGAAAAACGCGACAACCCGGCGATCGCCGACCAGCCGGTGATCGTCGGCGGCGGCAAGCGCGGCGTCGTGCTGACCTGCTGCTACATCGCCCGCCGCTACGGAATCCGTTCGGCAATGCCGATGTTCAAGGCGCTGCAAGCCTGCCCGCAGGCGACCATCGTGCGCCCCGACATGGCAAAGTACCGCCGCGTCGGGCGCGAGGTGCGGGCGCTGATGCTGGACGTCACGCCGATGGTCGAGCCGCTGTCGGTGGACGAGGCCTTTCTGGACCTCTCGGGCACCGAGCGACTGCACGGCGGCGCCCCGGCGCGCACGCTCGCCCGGCTGGCCGCGCGCATCGAGGCCGAGATCGCCATCACCGTCACCATCGGGCTCAGCTACAACAAGTTCCTCGCCAAGGCGGCGTCGGGGACCGGCAAGCCGCGCGGCTTCCCCGTGGTCGGCCGCGGCGACGCGACGGCATACCTGGCCGCCCAGCCGGTGAACCTGCTGTGGGGCGTCGGCGAGGCGTTGCAGGCGCGCCTGGCCGCCGACGGCATCACCCGCATCGCCCAGATCCAGGGCATGGCGGAAGAGGCATTGGTGCGCCGCTACGGCGACATCGGCCGGCGGCTGTGGCGTTTCTCGCGCGGCGAGGACGACCGCAGCGTGGTGCCCGGCCACGTCCGCAAGAGCCTGTCGTCGGAGACCACCTTCGCCGACGACCTGCGCGATGCGGCGGCGCTGAAGGCGCGGCTGTGGCCGCTGTGCGAACGCGTCTCCGCCGCGCTGAAGGAGGAAGGCATCGGCGGCCGGACGGTAACCCTCAAGCTCAAGACCGCGCGGTTCGCGCTGCGCACCCGCGCCGCCACCCTGCCCCATCCGACGCAGCTCGCCGAGACGATCTGGCGCGCCGGCGAGCGGCTGCTCGCGCGCGAGGCCGACGGCACCGCCTTCCGGCTGATCGGCATTGGCGTGTCCGGCTTCGCGCCGGCGGCGGACTGCGACCCGCTCGACCTCGCCGACCCGGACTCGTTCCGCCGCGCCGCCGTCGAGCGCACCATCGACGCCGTCCGCGCCCGCTTCGGACCCGACGCGCTGGGCAAGGGGCGGCGTGGGGAGCGCAGGCGGTACTGATTGAACAGCCGGACCCGGGGAGGGGCGCCTCCGCCAGACGAACGCCTGCCCACAAGGAGCGAGACCCGTGACCGAATCCCCCCGCCGCGTGATGCGACGCGACCCCGACCCGCATTTGTTCCGGCCGCTGGTGCTGCGGTCGGTGACCGCGCGCAACCGGATCATGATGTCGCCGATGTGCCAGTATTCCGCGACCGACGGCATGCCGGCCGACTGGCACTTCGTCCATCTGGGCAGCCGCGCGGTCGGCGGCGCCGGGATCGTGTCCACGGAGGTGGTGCACGTCGGCGCGGAAGGCCGGATCACCCCCAACTGCCTCGGCCTGTGGAACGACGCGCAACGTGACGCCTTCGCCCGCATCGCCGCCTTCGTCGCCGCGCAAGGGGCGGTGCCGGCGATCCAGATCGGCCATGCCGGGCGCAAGGCCTCGATCTCGCGGCCTTGGGACGGCAACCGGCCGCTCGGGCCGCACGAGGGCGGCTGGCGGGTGATCGGGCCGTCCGCCCTGCCGTTCGCCGACGACTACCCGACGCCTGCGGCGATGACCACCACCGACATCGCGCGCGTGCACGACGACTTCGCCGCCGCCGCCCGGCGCGCCCGCGAGGCCGGCTTCAAGCTGATCGAGCTGCACTGCGCCCACGGCTACCTGGCACACCAGTTCCTGTCGCCGATCGCCAACGCGCGCACCGACGCCTATGGCGGCTCGGTCGAGAACCGGGCCCGTTTCACGGTCGAGCTGGTCGCCGCGGTGCGCCGCGAGTGGCCGGCCGACCTGCCGCTCCTGGTCCGCCTGTCGTGCACCGACTGGGTCGAGGGCGGCTTCGACATCGAGGGCGCGGTCGACCTGGCGCGCCGCCTCAAGGCTGGCGGCGGGGTCGACCTGATCGACTGCTCGTCGGGCGGGCTCGACCCGCGCCAGCGCATCCCGGTCCACCCCGGCTACCAGGTTCCCTTCGCCGCGCGGATCCGCCGCGACGCCGGCATCGCGACCGGGGCGGTCGGCCTGCTGCACAGCCCGGATGCCGCAGAGGCGGTGCTGGGCAACGGCCAGGCCGACCTGATCATCATGGGCCGCACCCTGCTGGCCGACCCGTACTGGCCGATGCGCGCGGCGAAGGCGCTACGCAAGCCCGCCGCCTGGCCGGTGCAGTACGAGCGGGCCGACATCTTCTGATTCGCCGGATGGCCGATTGCGCGGGCCGGCGCCGGCTGTCATACCACTGACCCAGAGCCGTCACGCGGCATCAACCGTCGCCGCGGGCGGCCGGAGCACAACGCGGGGGCCGGGCCGGTGGGAGTTCTGTTTCGTGGGTGCGCGCTGGCGGCGATGCTGCTCGCGGCGCCGGCGGCGGCGCAGGTCCAGCCGCGCGGGTTCTACCTCGAAGGCATCGGCGTCAACATCTGGCCGGAATTGTCCGACCTGAAGGACTCCGTCCTGTCGCCCGGCGCCACGCAGACATTGCGCCTGGAGAACGACTACGGCTTCGGCGGGGCCGCGGGCTACGCCTTCGGCAACGGCATCCGGGCGGAGGTCGAGACCACGTTGCGGGTGCTCGACCTGGACGCGTTCTCCGGCCGCGCGCTGGGGCTGGCCGCCGCGTCGTCGGAGCTGAACGGCGACAGCACCTCGCTGCCGATCATGCTGAACGGCTACTACGACCTGGATCTCGGCGCGGCGGTCGACGGGCTGCCGCTCTACCTCTATGTCGGCGCCGGCGTCGGCTACAGCCATTTCGAGCTGTCGAACGATTCGGTCGGGCTCAAGCTGAGCGACTGGGTGTTCGCCTACCAGGGGATGGCGGGCCTGCGCATGCGCGTCGCGCCGCGGCTGTTCCTGCGCGCCGGCTACAAGTATTTCGCGACCGCCGACGCCCAGCTCGGCTCGACCGAGATGAGCTACGCCACCCACAACCTGGAGCTCGGTCTGGCGTGGCAGTTCGGCCGCTTCGTCGGCGCGGCGGGCGACGCCGCCGTCCCGCCCGCGCCGTCGGCGCCGCCGGAGACGCGCCCGGCCGGCCTCTACGTCGAGGTGTTCGGCACCGCCAATGCCACCGCCACGGCGAAGCTCGACGACCCGCGGCTGCCGTCCGGCGGCACGCTGGACTTCGACAGCAAGCGGCAGATGGTGTTCGACCGCCGCGCCGGCGGGGGCTTCGCGGCCGGCTACGCGATGGGCGGCGGCTGGCGCACGGAGTTCGAGTTCGTCTACCGCAACCTCGGCCACTACGACCTCAAGGGCGGCGGCTTCGGGCTGACACGCGACGTCGGGTCGTTCCCCGGCTACACCTACCTCGTCACCTCCGCCGTCAACGGCTACTACGACTTCGACGTCGGGATGGCGTTCCAGGGCATGCCGATCGTGCCCTATGTCGGGGCGGGCGTCGGGGTGGCGAGCGTGCACATCGAGAGCGACCCCTACGGCATCGACGACCGCGACGCCGCGGTCGCCGTCCAGGCGATGCTGGGAGCGAAGATCCGCATCCGCCCGCACCTCTACGCCCGGCTGGGCTACCGCTACGTGCGCACCAGCGACGTGGAGCTCGCCGGCACGCAGCTCCACATGGCGG
>JBFWQM010000054.1:0-19412 GCA_050249455.1 Rhodospirillaceae bacterium
TCTACGACTGGGACGCCGCCGGCCAGGTCCGCATGGCGCGCCACGTCAACGACGCGACGGCGCGCATCTGCCGCGCCCATCCCGACCGCTTCGTCGGGCTGGCCAGCCTGCCGCTGAAGGACGTCGACGCCTCGCTGGCCGAGATCGACCGCGCGCGTCAGGAGCTCGACATGGTCGGGGTGATGATCGGCTCCAACGTCGACGGCATCGCGATGAACGACCGCCGGCTGGAGCCGGTGTGGGCGCGGATCAACGCGCTGCGGCTGCCGGTGTTCGAGCACCCGATGTTCCCGGCCAACACCGACGGCATGGGCGAGTTCGAGCTGCCGCTGCGGGTCGGGCTGGTGTTCGACACCACGCTCGCCGCCACCCGCATGATCTATTCCGGCATCTTCGAGCGCTACCCCGATTTCCCCTACATCATGGCGCACACCGGCGGCACGCTTCTCATGCTCGTGGAACGGCTCGACAACGGCTACCGGCTGTTCCCCGACTGCCGCCAGTTCATCTCCAAGCTGCCCAGCGAGTACGCCAAGAAGCTCTACTACGACTCCACCTCGTTCTTCGCGCCGTCGCTGAAGCTGGCGCACGGCTTCGTCGGCCCCGACCACCTGCTGTGGGGCACCGACGATCCCTACATCGACGCCGACACGCGGCATGTGGAGGATCTCGGCCTGCCGGCGGCCGACACGGCGAAGATCCTCGGCGGCAACGCCGCGCGGCTGCTGCGGCTGAAAGGCGCCTAGCTTCGCTGCCCCGGCACGCCGCGCCCGCCGCGCGCGACCAGGTGGGCGCGCAGTTCGCCTTCGCGCGCCAGCAGGGCCGGGCCGTCGCCTTCCAGCACGATCTCGCCCTGGCGCAGCACGTAGGCGCGGTGGGCGAGCGCCAGCGCGCCGCGCACGTTCTGCTCGACCAGCAGGATCGCCATGCCGGCACGCTGGAACTCCGCCAGCACTGCGAAGGCCTCGCGCACCATGATCGGCGCCAAGCCGAGCGACGGCTCGTCGACCAGCAGCAGCTTCGGCGGGTTCACCACCGCCTTGGCAAGCGCGAGCATCTGCTGCTCGCCGCCCGACATGCTGCCGGCGCGCTGGCGGGCGCGCGCCTCCAGCCGCGGAAACCGGCGGTAGGCCGCGGCCAGCCCGTCGTCGAACGTCGCCGCGCACGCGCGCGCGTCGTAGGCGAGGCGCAGGTTGTCGAGCACGCTGAGCCGGCCGGCGATGCCGCGCCCCTCCGGCAAATGCAGCATGCCGGCGCGCGACAGCGCATGCGCCGGCATCCCCGCGGTGTCGACCCCCAGGAAGCGCACGCTGCCGCCCTGGCGCGGCAGCAGGTTGGACAGCGCGCGCATGATCGTGGTCTTGCCGGCGCCGTTGGCGCCGACGATCGCCACCGTCTCGCCCGCGCCGATCGCGAACGAACAGCCGCGCACCGCGCGGATCGGGCCGTAGCCGACGGCCAGCCTGTCCGCGGCGAGGACCGGCTCACCCATCGCCGGGCTCCAGGCCGAGATAGGCGCGGATGAACGTGGGATCGGCGAACACCTCGTCGGTGGTGCCCTCGGCCATCTTGCGGCCGAAGTCCATCGCGACAAGCCGGTCCGACAGCTCGCGGATCAGGTCGGTGTCGTGCTCGATCAGCACGATCGCCTCGACCATCGTGCGGATTCTGCGCACATCCTCGATGAGCGCCTCGGTCTCCTCCTCGTTCATGCCGGCCGCCGGCTCGTCGAGGAACAGCAGCCGCGGCGCGCCGGCCAGCGCGCGCGCGATCTCCAGGCGGCGCGCATCGCCGTAGGACAGCTCGCCCGCGCCGCGCTCGGCGTGGTCGGCCAGGCCCATCAATTCCAGCATCGCCATCGCGCGCTCGAGGTCGCGGCGTGCGGCGGCGAAGCGCAGCACCGACGCGATCGGCGCAGCCGCGTGGCGCTTGTCCGCCACCATGACGTTCTCCAGCACCGACATGCGGCGGAACAGCCGGATGTTCTGGAACGTGCGCGCGACGCCGAGCCGCGCGATGCGATGGCGCGACAGCCGGGTGATGTCGCGCCCGCCGAGGCGGATGCTGCCACCGTCGGCGCGGTAGAAGCCGGTCAGCACGTTGACGAGCGCGGTCTTGCCCGCGCCGTTGGGCCCGACGACGCCGAGGATCTCGCCGGCGCGGATCTCCAGCGACAGCCCGTCGATCGCGACCAGGCCGCCGAAGGTCTTGACCAGGCCGGAAACCTCGACGATCGGTACGCTCACGGTCGCCGGCACGTGCGCGTCCGGAAGGTGAGGAGGCCGTCCGGGCGCACCAGCAGCAGGAGGATCAGCAGCAGGCTGAAGAACGCGGTCCGCCATTCCGCCAGGTCGCGCACGAATTCGGGGATCAGGGTCATCAACACCGCGCCGACCACCGGTCCCCACATGTTGTTGACCCCGCCCAGGATCACGTAGAGCACGACGAAGATCGAGATCAGGATCGAGAAGTGCTCCGGTGCGACGAACACCATGTAGTGCCCGTAGAGCCCGCCGGCGAACCCTGCCAGCGCGGCGCCGGCGGCGAAAGCGACGAGGCGGACGTAGACGACGTTGATGCCGAGCGCGCTGGCGACGTCCTCGTCCTCGCGCACCGCGTCCAGCACGCGCTGCAACGGCGAGCGCGAGACGACCCAGAGCGCCGCGCCGACCAGCCCGATGGCGATGAAGACATGCCACAGGGTGGTGCCGAACATGCCGCGCAGGCCGCGGACGCCGCCGATATAAGGGATGTTCTCCGCCGCGACGCGGACGCAGAACGCCAGCCCGATCGTCACCATGATCAGGTAGATGCCGCGCGTGCGCAGCGCCGGGAAGCCGACCGCAACGCCGAAGCCGAAGCAGCCGACCGCCGCGAGGGCGAGGCCCGCCTCGAACGGCAGCCCGAGCTTGACGGTGCAGATGCCCGCGACGTAGGCGCCGACCGCCATGAACGCGCCGTTGCCGAACGACATCACCCCGGCCAGCAGGATGATGTAGACGCTCCATGCCAGAAGGACGTTCAGCCCGGCGAAGAAGGCGTAATCGGCGATCACGCCCGCACCGCGCCGGTCTGGCCGCGCCCGAGCAGGCCGGACGGCCGCACCAGCAGGACGGCGATCATCACCACCCACACCGTGATCTCGCCGAGCCGGCCCAGCCCGAAGTGGAAGGTCAATGCTTCCGCCACCCCGATCAGGAGGCCGGCGAGCATCGCGCCGCGCACGTCGCCCATGCCGCCGATCGCCATCACCGCCAGCGCCTTCAGCCCGAAGGTGAGCCCGATCTCCGACACCGCCACGCCGGTGCGGCAGGCGAGCAGCAGCCCGCCGACCCCGGCGAGCGCCGACGCGATCGCGAACGTCGCCTGGGTGACGCGGGTGACGTCGATCCCCATCAGCCGCGCGTGGTCGGGCGATTCCGAGACCGCCCGGATGCTGCGCCCCAGGCGGGTACGCTCGATCACCCAGATCAGCGCCGCCATCAGCAGGACCGCGACGGCGAGGATGACGAGCTTGACCCAGGTGATCTGGATGCCCAGCACCGCGACGGAAGCCGTGTAGATCTCGGCGGGGATGCCGAGGCCGCGCGGCTCCGAGCCCCAAAGCTTGTGCGTCGCCTCGATGATCAGCAGGCCGACCAGGAGCGAGGACAGCGCCGCCGTCACCTGCGCGTCGTGGCTGCGGAACTTGCGGAAGCTCACCCACTCGACCAGGAGGCCGAGCACGACGGAGACAATGACGACGAGAAGGAACGCCGCGACCAGGCTGCCGGTCGCCGCGAACGCGACCAGGCCGGCATAGCCGCCGAACATGAAGATCTCGCTGTGCGCGAAGTTCAGCTTGTCGAGGACGCCGAACACCAGCGTGTAGCCCAGCGCGATCAGCGCGTAGAGGCCGCCGGAGACGAGCCCGTTGACGATCTGGTCGGCGATCATGCCGGCGCGCCGCCGTCGCCGGAGCGGTTCCGGCGACGGCCCAGGTTGCGGTGGATCAGCGCTGCGCCTCCGGCACCGCGTAGACCCAGATCTTCTTCTCGGGATCGACGCGCAGCAGGTGGGCACGGACGTAGCCGTTGCGCTCCTCGTTGATGCGCAGGTCGTAGATGTTCTGCCACGACTTGAGCTTGGCGAAGCCGTCCTTGACCGCCTCGCGCGCCTTGTCCGCCGGCGTGTTGCCGTCCACGCCCGCCTTGCGCAGGATGTCGGCGATGATCAGCACGCCCTCGTAGCCGAGCACCGAGTTGCCGACGCTCGGCGGCTGCGGCATCGCGGAGTTGCCGGTCAGCCGCGCGATGAAGCGCTCGGAATAGCTGTTGTGCTTGTCGTTCTTGGCCGACTTCTCGTTGGTCGAGAAGCCGACGGTGTGGACCTTGCCGGCCGCCGGGCCGGCGATCGCCGGGAACGCACCGGGCCAGATCATGCCGTTGTTGAAGATCGGCACATCGAGCTTCTGGCCCTGCAGCTCGCGCAGCAGGTTGACCATGCCGGGCGGCAGCGCGGCCGACAGCACCGCGTCGGGGTTGTGGCCTTTGACCTTGATCGCGATCGGCGAGAAGTCGGTGGTCGTGGACTGGAACTCGAGCGTGTCGAGCACCTGGATGCCGAGCTTCTTCGCCTCGGCCTGGAACAGCTTGATCGCCGCCGCGCCCGACGCCTGCTGCACGTCGCCGGCGATCACGACCCGCTTGGCGGTGGGGTAGAGCTTGACGAACTCGGCCATCGCCTCGGGGATCATCGTGCGCTCGTCGGGCGAGATGCCGATGCTGTAGGCGGTGTGCGGCACGCCTTCCTTGAAGGTGAAGGTGTAGCTCATCACCGGCAGCTTCACGCGGTCCGAGATCGGCACCACGTTCTCCCAGCTGCTCGACGAGATCGGCCCGATCGCGGCGACCGCGTTGGACCCGGCGAGCTTGCGGTAGACCAGCACGGACTCCGCCGGCGCCGCCTTGTCGTCCTCCGGCACCAGTTCGATCCGGCTGCCGTTGACGCCGCCGGCGGCGTTGACGTCCTCGACCCCCAGCTCGATGCCGGTGCGGAACATCAGCCCCGCCGATGCGATCACGCCCGACAGCGGCAGGATGGCTCCCAGCTTGACGGTCGGCTTCTGCTGCGCCGCCGCGGCCGTGACACTCATGGCGAGCGTCAGCGCCGCGAGCCCCGCGGTCCTAGTGAACTTCCCCACGTCGTCCTCCCTGTTTCTCTTTTGTCCGGTGTGCCCGCGTCACTCGGCCGCCACGGCCTTCGGCCGGAACGGCTTGCGCAGGCCCTTGCTCTCGAGGATCGGCAGCACCTCGCGGATGAAGCGGTCGAGGCCCTGCTCGTAGCGCGGCCAGTTGAGCAGGGTGCCGTCGAGGCCCATCGCGGCCAGCGCGGCGATCTTGTCGGCGATCTGCTCGGCCGTCCCGACCAGCGGATAGCCCGCCCAGCCGGCGATGAAGTGGTACTTGAACGCCTCCAGCGCTTCCTTCGGCATCAGCTCGGTCTGCACGCCGACGCCCTTGATGATGTTGTCGGCGGCGACCCAGTCGCCCTTCTCCTTGACGTAGTAGTCGAGGAACTTGTGCGCGTCCGCCTCGGTGTCGCCGATCACGCAGTAGCAGTTGGTCCACACCGCGATGTCGCGCTTGTACTCGCGGTTGGCGAGCTCGCGATAGGCGTTGATCTCGCGCCGCGTCGTGTCGGGGTCGTGGCTGGTGATCAGGATGAACGCCATGTCGCAGTGCTTGGCGGCGTAATGGCGCCCGGTCTCCGACCCGCCGGCGTTCATCAGCGCGGGGTAGGGCGACTGGATCGGCTTGGGCTGGTGGAAGCCGCGCTTGACCTTGAAGAAGTCGCCTTCGAAGTCCCACTCCTCGGCCTCGGTCCACAGCCGCTTGGCGATCGACAGCCACTCGGTCGCGTACTCGTAGCGCTTCTCGTGCTCCATGATCGGCGCGCCGAACATCTCCATCTCGGGCTGGAACCAGCCGCAGACGATGTTGAGCGCGAAGCGGCCGTTGGTGATGTGGTCGATCGTGGTCGCCTGCTTGGCGGCCAGGATCGGGTGCACGGTCGGCACGTGCGAGGTGGCGAAGATCGCCGCGTTCTGCACCGCGCTGCCCAGCCCGGCCGCCCAGGTGTACGTCTCGTAGCAGGCGCCGTTGAAGTTCGTCACGCCGCCGAAGCCGCGCCAGCGCGCCACCGGCACGATCGCCTCGAACCCGGCGCCGTCGGCCATCCGCGCGAGCTTGAGGACGTTCGGCCACTTGGTCTCGAACACGCCGTCGATGGTCGTTACCGCGGCGCCGTTGGAGACGTTGGTCGCGAACGTGCCCAGCTTGAAGCGGTTGTCGTTGAACAGCGGGTTGGTGGCGTTGCGCGGGTCGTTCGAGCCGGAAGCGGTCATGGTGTCCCCTGGTCTATCTGGCGCGCCGGATCGACCCGCCGGGACGGCGGCGTCCCGCGAAAGGAATCTGGCGGCGGCGGTGATTGAGCGGCGGCGTCACGGCGCGGCTGCACGGATGGCGCGGTGGACCATGCCCGCCGCGCGGCGTCCCAGCCCCGCCGCCTTCTCCCTGACAAGTGCGCATCCCGTGGACGTCGCGCATCCGGATTGTTGCCGGATTGGTAGCATAGTAACGAATTACCGGCAATCGACAGCCTGCCTGGCCGACGCTCGCGGCCCCCGGCAACCAGCCCGACGCGGCTGCGCCGTGTCGGGGCGCTAGCGGCCGACCATGCGGACGCCGTGCTCAAGGAAGATCGAGCCGTAGGCGCCCTGCTGGGTGTACCAGGTGCCGTAGATGCGGTTGCCGGGCTGCAGCGCATAGACGAAGCGCGTGCCGTTGCGCAGGGTGAAGCTGAGCTCGTCGTCGGTGATCGCGGCGTCGGCGCGCAGCCAGCCCGGCGTCTCGACCATGCCGAAGCGGTCGACCGGTCCCCAGGCGTGCACCACGCGGGCGCGTCCTTCCGGGGTGACCGCCTCGACGGCGAGCACGAGCTGTTGGCCGTTGTGGTGCAGCGGCCGCGACGGGCCCCACACGCCGAGCCATTGCGCGAGCGGCTGCGGCGTGCCGGCGGGCGGCGGCTGGATGCGCAGGTCCGGCGGCGTCGCCACGCGCACGGCCTGGGCGCCGCGCAGCAGCGCCGCCAGCGCGTCGGCGTCGATCGTCCCCGCCGCGGAAGGCAGGGCCGCGGTCTGCGTCGCCGGCGGTGCGGCGGTCGGCGCGGGCGGCGCGACCGCGGCGGGCGGCTGCGCCGCGCGGGGCGGGCCGGGATGGCGCAGCTCCGCGATCAGGATACGGGCCAGGCCGGCGTTGCGCCCCTGCGGAAACTGGCGCAGGTACTCCTCCAGGCCGGCAACGCTGCCGCTGTCGCGCACCAGGCTCCACGCCTCGGCCTCCAGGTCGGCAACGGGGACCGGCGCCGGTGCGGCGGCGGCCGTCCGCGGCGCGGCCGCGGCGGCGGCGGCGGCCGGCAGGAAATAGAAATTGGCGGTGAGCCCGCCTTCCTCCCACGGCACCTGGCGGCCGCCGGTGGCATCGATCACCGACCGGCGCACGTCGATGAACATGTCGGTCAGCGGCTGGCCCGCACGGCGCATGCCGCGCGCCAGCGCGGCGGAGTACGGGCTGTTGGCGCCGCTGCCGTCGGCGGCGATCTCGCCGGGCCGCGTCGCATAGGCGATCAGGGTTCCCTGCGGTGCATCCATGCGCGCGAGCCCCGCCGACGGCGCGCGGAAGCTGCGGGTCAGCCGCGGCACGTTGCGGCAGGCGTCGAGGATCACCAGGTTGATCGCGTTCTTCGCGTATTCCATCTGGCGCAGCACCCAGTGGGCGTCGACGCCCATGACCTCGACCTCCGCCTCGCGGCGGATCTGCGCATCGATCGGGACCAGGTAGTTCTGCCCCTGCACCTGCACGCCGTGCCCGGCGTAGTAGAACAGGCCCACCGCATCGTCGCCGGCGCGATCCAGCCGCTCGCCGAAATCGACGATGGCGAGCTTCATCTGGTTCTGGGTCAGGTCGACCTTCTCGGTGACGTCGAAGCCGACCTCGCGCAGGGTCGCGGCGATCAGGCGGGCGTCGGCCGGCGGATTGCGCAGCGGGTCCTCGGCATAGGCGCCGTTGCCGATCACCAGCGCAATGCGCTGCGGGCCCGACGGCTGGCGCTCGACGCGCAGGCCGCGACCTTCGGACTGCGCCAGGGCGATGTCGGGCACCCAGGCCAGCCAGGCGGCCGTCGCCGCGGCAACGATGGTTCGCATCAGCATCCTCGCCTCCCTCCCGGCCGCGTCGGATGACGCCACGATGCCGCCGCGCCGGCCGTTCTGGCAACCGCCGCAGGGCACCCGCTGCTGGGCAACCGCCGCGGGCCGCCCCGCCGGCGCCAGCCTGCCGGCGAATTGCTGACAAACCGTTGCGCATGGTCGCATTGCAACCAGGACGACGCGATGCAACCATGCACCCCGACAAGAGGCGGGGGAGACATCCATGAAGCTCAGCACCGACCGGATCCTGACGACCCATGTCGGCAGCCTGCCGCGGACGCCGGCGGTGGCGGAATTCCTGCTGAAGAAGGAGCGCGGCGAACCCTACGACAAGGACGCCTTCGACCGCACTATGCGCGAGGGCGTCGCCGCGGTGGTCCGCCGCCAGGCCGAGATCGGCATCGACGTGGTCAGCGACGGCGAGACCAGCAAGATCGGCTACGCGACCTATATCCAGGAGCGGCTGTCCGGCTTCGGCGGCGACACCAGGCGCAAGCCTTCGCTCGACCTGCGCGACCACCCCGAGTTCGTGCAGAAGATGACGCGCATGACGGGGACGCAGCCGTTCAAGCGGGCGTCGTGCATTGGGCCGATCACGGTGGTCGACCGCGCGCCGCTGGTCAAGGACATCGACAACTTCCGCGCCGCGCTGGCCGGCGCCAGGGTGGTCGAGGGCTTCATGAACGCCGCCTCGCCCGGCGTCATCTCGGCGTTCCAGCCCAACGCCTACTACCCGGACCACGGCGCCTACCTCGCCGCCCTGGCGGACGCGATGAAGGAGGAGTTCGAGGCCATCGTCGACGCCGGCTTCGTGCTGCAGGTCGACTGCCCCGACCTCGCCATGGCGCGCCACACCGGATTCCAGGACCTGACCGAGACGGAATTCTTCCGCTATGCCGACCAGCAGGTTGAAGCGCTGAACCACGCGCTCGCCGGTGTGCCGGCCGACCGGGTGCGGCTGCACATCTGCTGGGGCAACTACGAGGGGCCGCACGACTACGACCTGCCGGTGGAGCGGATCATGCCGATCCTGCTCAAGGCCAAGGCGCAAGGCATCTCGTTCGAGGCCGCGAACCCGCGCCACGAGCACGAATGGACGGTCTGGCGCGACGCGAAGCTGCCCGACGACAAGGTGCTGATCCCCGGCGTTCTCGATTCCACCTCGAACTTCGTCGAGCACCCGGAGCTCGTCGCCCAGCGCATCTGCCGCTTCGCCGACATCGTCGGGCGCGAGCGGGTGATCGCCGGCTCGGACTGCGGCTTCGGCACCTTCGCCGGCTACGGCAAGATGGACCCCGACATCTCCTACAAGAAGCTGCGCGCCATGGTGGAAGGCGCGGCGATCGCCTCGAAGCGGCTGTGGCGCTAGGCCGACGCCGCGCGGCATCGGCTTGAGGCACCATGCGCGACTGGCTCGACTTCCTGGGTCAGTTCGCGCGTCTCGCCGGGCCGTACTGGCGCAGCGAGCGCAAGTGGCTGGTCATCGGCTGGACGGCGGCGCTGGTCGTGCTGACCGCAGGGCAGGTGGCGCTCGCGGTGGCGCTGAACGCCTGGAGCGAGCGCCTGTTCGATGCGCTGGAACAGCGCGCCCTCCATACCTTCATGGTCCTGATCGGCGTGTTCGCGCTGATCGTCGCCGCCGAGGCGACGGTGGTGACGATCCATCTCCGGATCAAGCGGCGGCTGACGCTCGACTGGCGGCGCTGGCTGACCCGCAGGCTGGTCGACGAGTGGATGAGCGCCGGCCGCCACCACCAGGTGGCGCTGATCCCGGGCGAGCACGACAACCCCGACGGGCGCATCGCCGAGGACATCCGCATCGTCACCGAATCCGCGGTCGAGCTCGCGCACTCGCTGCTCTACTGCCTGCTGCTGCTGGTCACGTTCGCGCAGATCCTGTGGACCCTGTCGGGCGATCCGGACCTGCAGGTCGGCGGCGCGACACTCTACGTTCCCGGCTACCTGGTGTGGCTGGCGATCCTCTACGCCGGCGTGGGAACGGCAGTGACGCTGCTGGTCGGCCGGCCGCTGGTGCGCGCGGCCAATCTGCGCCAGACGGCGGAGGCGAACTTCCGCTTCGGCCTCGCCAGCGCACGCGAGAACAGCCAGGCGATCGCGCTGCTGCAGGGCGAGGCGACGGAGCGCAGCCGGCTGGCCGAGCTGTTCGTCGGGGTGATGCGCGGCTGGGACCGCCAGACGGTCTCGCTGTCGCACCTGTTCATGTTCACGTCGAGCTGGTCGGTCGTCTCCACCGTGTTCCCGGTGCTGGTCGTGGCGCCGCGCTACATCGCCGGCACCATCAGCCTCGGCGTCCTGATGCAGACGGCGCAGGCGTTCCAGCAGATGGTCGCCGCGCTGTCGTGGCCGATCGACAACTTCGCCCGCGCCGCGGAATGGCGCGCGTCGGTGGAGCGGGTTCAGGGCCTGCATCGCGGGCTCGCCCGCCTGGACGCGCACGTGGCGGCGGCGGCGCCCGCCGGCATCGTGGTGGAACGGTCGGACAAGCCGGTCCTCGCGCTCACCGACCTCACGGTCGCCACCCCGACCGGCGAGACTGTGATCAATTCCTTCACCATGGCGATCGGCACGGGCGAGCATGTCCTGATCGACGGCGACCCGGCGGCGACCGCCGACCTGTTCAAGGCGGTGGCCGGCCTGTGGCCGTGGGGCAGCGGGCGCGTGTCGCTGCCGGCCGGCGCCGCGATCTTCTTCATGCCGCAGCGGCCGTATCTGCCCACGGGCACCCTGCGCCAGGCGATCTGCTATCCCGCCGCGGCGTCCGCGTTCGACGATGCGGCCTTGCGCGCGACATTGGCAGAAGTCGGCCTCGACTACCTGGCGGCGCACCTCGACGACACCGACCGGTGGGACCAGGCGCTGGCCGCCGGCGAACAGCAGCGGCTCGGCTTCGCCCGCCTGCTGCTGCACCGGCCGTCGTGGATATTCATGCAGGAGGCGACCGACGGCCTCGATCCGGAGGGCGAGGCGGCGATGATGCGCCTGCTGCGCGACGCGCTGCCCGCCGCCACGGTGATCTCGATCGCCCACCATCCGACCCTGGAGCCGTTCCACGAGCGCCGGGTGACGCTGTTCCGCATCAACGGCTTTTCGGTCGCCGACGGGCAACTCGACGGCGGTGCCCCGCCGCCGACGCAGCGCAGGGACTGAGGTTCATTCCCCCCGCGCACGCCGGATAAGGTCTGCGTACCAGCCGAACGATGCCTTGCGCGTGCGGTCCTGGTGGGCGCGGTCGACATAGACCAGGCCGAAGCGCTCGTCGAGGCCGGCGTCCCATTCGAAGTTGTCGATCAGCGACCACACGAGATAGCCGCGCACGTCGGCGCCGGCGGCCATCGCCTCGGCCATCGCGCCGACGTAGCGGCCCAGGTAGCTGATGCGGTGCCGGTCGTCGACCGCACCGGCCGCGTCGGGCCTGTCCTTGCCGCCGCAGCCGTTCTCGGTGACGTAGACCGGCAGGCGGTAGCGCGCGGACAGCTCGACCAGCTCGTCGCGGAACATGTCGGGATAGACCGCCCAGCCGATGTCGGTCTTCGGCGCGTCGGGCGGCGGATTGCCCCAGCCGTAGCCCCACGCCGACCCGGGGTCGGCGCGGGCGAAGATCGGGCCGTAGTGGTTGAGGCCGAACCAGTCCACCGGGCGGCAGATGCGCGCCATGTCGCCGGCCGCCACGTAGGGCGCGATCGCGTCCGCCATCGGCGCCGGATAGGCACCAGTCAGCTGCGCGTCCGGGAAGGCGCCGTTCCAGTGGGCGTCGAACAGGTCGACGACGGCGCGGTTCGCCGGCGCGTCGCCTTCCGCCACGATGCGCTGGCGGTTGTGGATGCAGCCGATCGATGCGCCAGGGACCAGGTCGCGGATCACGTCGACCGCCGCGCCGTGCGCCAGGTTGACGTGGTGGATCGCCTTCAGGTGCGCCTCGCGGTCGTTGATACCCGGCGCGCCCCAGTCGAAGGCATAGCCGAACAGGGTGAACACCGACGGCTCGTTGAAGGTCGCGAAACGCTTCACGCGGTCGCCGTAGCGCCGCGCGACCAGCGCCGCGTAGTCGGCGAACCAGCCGGCGCTGTCGCGGCTGGTCCAGCTTCCCAGGTCGCCCAGCGCCTGCGGCAGGTCCCAGTGGTAGAGGCAGAGCCACGGCTCGATGCCGGCCGCCAGCAGCCCGTCGATCAGCCGGTCGTAGAACGCGAGCCCCGGCTCGTTCGCCGCGCCGCGGCCGTGCGGCAGCACCCGCGGCCACGCCACCGAGAAGCGGTAGGCGCCGACGCGGAGCTCCTGCATCAGCGCGATGTCCTCGCGCCAGCGGTGATAGTGGTCGGCGGCGACGTCGGCGGTGTCGCCGTTGCGGATGCGGCCCGCGATGCGGCAGCGGGTGTCCCAGATGCTCGGGCCGCGGCCGTCCTCGCTTGTCGCGCCCTCGATCTGGAAACTGGACGTGGAGACTCCCCACACGAAGTCGCGCGGCCAGATTGCGGCGGGCATTTCGGTCGGCATCGGTGTTCCGCGGACGGTTGCAGGCGGCGTCATCCTAGCCGCCGTCGCCGCAGTGCGGCATAGCCAGGGCGAAATGCCGCACGCGCCTGCCGCGCGTCTGCTACCATCGGCGCGATCGTCAGCGGGGGAGACCGTCAATGACCACGCCTGCACACCAGACCGGCCGCGTGAAGTCCGGCGACGTCAACGTCTTCTACCGCAAGTTCGGCAAGCCGGGCGGCACGCCGGTCATCATCTTCCACGGCGCCAACTACTACGATTCCCATGACTGGATCGAGGTCGCCGACGCGCTGGCGAAGGACCGCGAGGTGCTGGCGTGGGACACCCGTGGCTTCGGCGAGACCGGCAACAGTCCGTCGAAGGACTACTCGCACGACGCGCTGATGGGCGACGTGGTCGCGCTGCTCGACCATTTCGGCTGGAACAAGGTGGTGGCGATGGGCCACTCGATGGGCGGCGGCAACTCGATCGTGTTCTCCGCCCGGTTTCCGAAACGGGTGCAGGCGCTGATCATCGTGGACCACTGCCCGGTCGCCGGTCCGGCGACGCCGAAGCCGCCGGTGCAGTCGATCAACAACAGGGTGCCGGTGTTCGCCACCGTCGAGGCGGCGCAGAAGGAGATGAGCCGCGACAGCGACACGCCGCCCGGCTCGCCGAAGCGCGCGCGGCTGGAGATGCTCCTGAAGAAGGTGGACGGGGGCTACACCTTCCCGCGCGATCCCGACTACGCCAACCGCATCGCGGTGGGCCGCGACGCGTCTTCGCTCAAGATCCTGCCCGGCGACATGTGGGCGGAACTCGCCAAGGTGCAGGTGCCGATCATCCTGGTACGCGGCACCCGCTCCGACCGCTACGACGACGCGAAGCTCAACCGCATGCGCACCGAGTTCCCGCACGTCGAGATCGTCGACGTCGACTCCGGCCACGACGTCGCCAACGGCGCGCCCCAGGCGCTGATCGCCGCCGCGTCGTCGTTCCTGGCGCGCAAGGTGGACGCCAAGTCGGCGGCGGAGTGAAGGCGGCCGGTTAGATTTTCTCTGGGGCTGGCGCCCCCTCCCCCCGACCCCCTCCCACGAGGGGAGGGGGAGTAGAAGGCCCCTCCCCTCGTGGAGGGGGTTGGGGGAGGGGGCCTGTCCGCGCGGAAGGCGCCGGGCGCCTATTCCGCCTTGATGTTGTTGTCGATCACGACCTTGCTCCACCGCTCGCGGTCTTCCTTGAAGATCTTCGCAGTTTCCTCGGGCGTGGTGGTGAACGGCTCCAGGCCGGCGTTGCGCAGGCGCTGGGCGTTCTCGGGCACCGCCCAGGCCTTGGCGGTCTCCTTGGACAGCGTGTCGATGATCGCCTTCGGCGTGCCGGCGGGCGCGACGATGCCGAACCACACCGACCACTCCATGTCCTTCTCGCCCAGCTCGTTGAAGGTCGGCGTGTCGGGGAAGGCCGGCCAGCGCTTGGCCGACGACACCGCGAGCAGCTTCACCGTCTTGTTCTGCGACAGGGTGAGGGCGGTGTTGGTGACGTCGAACGACCACTGCAGCTCGCCCTGCATCATGCCCTGCGCATAGGGGCCGGTGCCGCGATAGGCGATGTGCTCGCTCTTGAAGCCCTTCTCCTTCTTGAACAGCTCGCCCGCCAGGTGCGGCAGGGTGCCGACGCCGGGCGAGCCGTGGTTCAGCGACGTGCCGGCCTTGCGCGCGTAGGCGAGGAATTCCTGGTAGGTGTTGACCGGGATGTCCTTGTAGACCTCCAGCACGATTGGCAGCTTGACCAGCAGCGAGATCGGCGCGAACGCCGTCGCCGGGTCGAAGGTCATGTTCTTGTACAGCACGTGGTTGACCGTCATGATCGCCAGGCCGACCAGGTGGATGGTGTAGCCGTCCGGCGCCGCGGTCGCGACCTGCGCGCCGGCGATGTTGCCCGCCGCGCCGGGCTTGTTCTCCACCACGAAGGGCTGGCCCAGCGACTTCGACAGGCTCTCGGCCAGGAGCCGGCCCATCAGGTCGGTCGGTCCGCCGGGCGGGTAGCCGATGACGAAGCGCACCGGCTTCGACGGATAGGCCTGCGCCATGACGGCGCCGGGGGCGATCGCCAGGAATGCGGCAGCCACCGCCAGGGCGGCGAATTTCCGGATCGTCTGCAAGACGTGATCCTCCAATGCTGTTACGGTTCCAATTGAATCCAAATGTATCAACGCGACGTTGCGAATTCCAAGATTTCGAGCCCCTAGCGGTTGTTGCGCTGCAACATGCGCCATGGATTGAGATGACGCGATGGACATCGAGCAGCTGCGCACCGCCGTCCTGATCGCGGGCGGCGGCCCGGCAGGCCTGACGATGGCGATCGAGCTCGGCCGCGCCGGCGTGGCGAGCATCCTCGTCAACGACATGCCCGACACCGCGCAGCATCCGAAGGCCAACGCCATCGGCGCGCGCACGATGGAGCACCTGCGCCGGCTCGGCTGCGCCGATGCGGTGCGGCGCTGCGGCTTGGCCGACGACCACCCGACCGACGTCGCCTACTTCACCGCCGTCGACGGCTACGAGCTCGCGCGGCTGCACATGCCCTCGCGCGCCGACGCGCTGCGGCTGGCGCGCGAAGGCCGCGGGCCGTGGCCGTCGCCGGAGCCGCCGCACCGCTGCTCGCAGATCTTCCTGGAGCGCGCGCTGAAGGCGCGGGCCGCCACGTTCCCGTCCGTGGACCTGCGGTTCGGTTGGCGGCTCGCCGACTGGCGCGACACGGGCGAGGGCATCGAGGCGACGGTGGAGGAGGTGGCCACCGGCCGGCGCCTTGCCGTGGCGGCGCGCTACCTCGCCGGCTGCGACGGCGGGCGCAGCGTGGTGCGCGCGCAGCTCGGCATCGACTACGCCGGCGAATCGGGCGTGGTGCGCCCGTTCCTCGGCGGCTCGATGCTCGGCATCTACTTCCGCGCGCCCGACCCGCCGTCGTGGCTCAAGCTCGGCGCGTCGTGGCAGTACTGGATCGCCAACCCGCGCGTCCGCTGCATCCTGATCCACGTCGACGACGGCGACCGCTTCCTCGCCCATGTCGGCATCCCGCCCGATGCCGATCCGGCCGACGTGGCGCGGCGCCAGCTCGTCGCGCTGATCGGTGAGGCCGCAGGCGCGCGGGCGGAGATCATCTCCGCGGTGCCGTGGACGGCCGGCTATGCGCTGGCGGCGCAAAGCTACGGCGCCGGTAACGCCTTCATCGCCGGCGACGCGGCGCATCTGTTCACGCCGACCGGCGGGCTCGGCATGAACACCGGCGTCGACGACGCGGTGAACCTGGGCTGGAAGCTCGCCGCGCTGTGCAACGGCTGGGGCGGTGCGCGGCTGGCCGCAAGCTACGAGGCGGAGCGGCGCCCCGTCGGCGTGCGCAACGTGGAGTTCGCGCGCGGCTTCGCTGCCTCGGTCGGCGGCGTCACCGTCACGCCGGAGATCGAGCGCGATACGGAGGCCGGGCGGGCGGAGCGTACGGCGGTCGGCGCCCACCTCGCCGACCACGCCTACCGCGAGTTCATCATCCCCGGCATCCAGCTCGGCCTGCGCTACGACGGCTCGCCGATCGTGGCGGCCGGCAGCGGAGGGCCGCCGCCGCATCATCATCCCAACCGCTATGTCCAGGACGCCTACCCCGGTGGGCGGGCGCCGCACCTGTGGCTCGACGAAGGGGTCGCGCTGTTCGACCGCTTCGGTCCCGGCTTCACGCTGCTGCGCCTGGAAGGCGCGCGCGACGACGACGCGGCGACGATCGCCGACGCCGCGGCGCGTCGCGGCGTGCCGCTCGCCGTGCTGCCGGTCGCGGGCGCGGCCGCGCGCGACCTCTACGGCGCCGCGCTCGCCCTCGTCCGCCCCGACCACCACGTCGCTTGGCGCGCCGACCGCGCGCCCGCCGACCCGCTGGCGCTGATCGACACTGTGCGCGGGGCGTGAGCGCAGGGATCGGGGCCAGGCACCGAACGCCCCATTTTGTTGGCCTTTAGTGTTGTCGTCCTCCGGCTTGACCGGATGTCCCATGGCCGGACGCATCGAAGCGCGGAGAGATGGGTTCTCCGGTCAAGCCGGAGAACGACAATAGGGAAGGTGCATACGCCCCGCTCAGCCCGCCGGCGCGCCGTCGAGGAACGCCGCGACCGTCGGGTCGGCGCGCAGCACGGCAAGGTCGGCGTCGGCGGGAAGCTGCGGCCGGTCGCGCTCGGCATTGACCATGCACAGGAAGCCCAGCGGCTCGCCCGCGGTGGCGCGGAACTGGTGCCAGGTCATGGGCGGGATCGTCACCAGGTCGAGCGGCTTCACCGCGCGCACCGTCCCGCCGACCAGGCAATGGCCGTGGCCGCGCAGGATGGTGACCGCGTGGACATGATGGTGACGCTCCAGCGTGGAGTAGCCGCCGGCATCCATCTCGAAATAGCGCAGCTCGCAGGCGAGGTCGGGGTCGGCGAACAGGATCTGGCGCGAGATCGCCTTGAACGGCGCGCTGCCGTCCTCCTTGTAGGGGCGCAGCTCCACGTCCTGCCAGCGGAAGCCGGGCAGGGAGTCGCGGAAGTCGGATCGGTCGTCCATCGCCATCAACCGTATCTATGGCCGGCGACCCGCCGGGTGAAGGCCGTGGCGGCCTCGGTCAGCCGCTCGCGCGCCGACAGCAGGTCGCCGCCGATCAGCAGCATCGTGTCGGGGCCGTAGAAATCGAGCATCTCGTCCACCCGGTCGAGCGTCATGCCGCCGGCCGGCACGGGGATGGCGGGGGCGAGGCCGTGGGCCGGGCCGCGCGCTGCGTCGGCCAGCGCCCGGCAGGTCGCCGGCGCGTAGCCGAACCGGCCGCCGTGGTTGGGGAACACCACCGCGTCGGCGCCGAGCAGCCGGAACAGCGTGCCGATCAGCAGCGGCGGCGCGATGCGCGCGGCGCCCGCCATCGCCGGGTGGGCCATGAACGCGACCTCGGGGAACGCGCGCACCAGGGCGTGGAACGCCGGCACCCCGATCACCATCGGCGCGACCAGGACCGCGTCGAGGCCTTCCTCGTGCGCGATCCGCACCTGGGCGCGCAGCGAGTCGAGGTCGCCGGACAGGCTCGGCAGGTAGGTCGTGCGGGTGCCGGCCGCGCGCACCGCGGCGGCGCAGGCGCGCACCCGGTCGGCGAAGCGGCCATAGGCCTGGTCGGCCATGCCGTGGTCGTCCTTGATGAAGTCGATGCCGCCGGCCGCCATGCGCCCGGCCAGCGCCGCCAGCGCCGCCGGCGCCAGCCCCTGCGGCTTGAGCGCGGAGCAGGTCATGGCGCGCCCGGCCGCCCCGCTGCGCCGCCGCAGCCCGGCGATGCCGTGGCGCGGGCCGCCGAACGCGGCGGCGACCTCGGCCGGCAGGGCGGCGTCTTCCAGGGTCACGTCGTCGTGGATCGAGGTGTTGCCGAACAGCATGTTGAGGAGCTGCCCAGCCTCGGGCCCGGTGGTGGAGACGGCGAGCGCTATGCGCACCGCGAAGCTGCCGTCGCCGTTGTCGGCGATGCCGTCTACCCGTCCCACCACGTCGGCCAGGACGGTGGGATCGTCGATCGCCGCCAGCGGCATCTCCACGCTCTGCTCGACCGCGATCGCCTGGGCGCGGCGGTCGATCTCCGCCGCCGCGGCGCGCACGCGATAGGTCGCGACGATCCTCGACATCGTTGGGTCCACGAACCAGATCCGGCGGCACCATAGCGCGAAGCGGCGCGGATTTGACCAGTTCCGCTGCCGCCCGGAAGATGCGAAAATTGCTTTAGAGGCCCGATCTGGGGAGACACCGATGATCAAAGTCACCGATATCGCCTACGGCCGCATCCGGTCGCCCGACCTCGACGCGCAGGAAGAATTCCTGACCAATTTCGGCATGGTGCGGGCGGCGCGGACGGACAAGGCGCTCTACATGCGGGGCACCGACCCCAACCACCACATCCACGTCACCGAGAAGGGCGAGCCCGGCTTCATCAGCCTGGCCTACCACGCCGCCTCGGAGGAAGACCTGGCGCGCATCGCCAAGGCGCCGGGCGCCAGCGGCATCGAGCATGTCGACGAGCCGGGCGGCATCAAGCGGGTGCGGCTGACCGAGCCGAACGGCTACGGCGTCGAGGTGATCTGGGGCATGCAGCAGCTCAAGCCGCTGCCGGCGGAACGCCAGCGCGTCAACTCGGGCTACGACCCGCTGGCGCGGGCGGGCGAGGTGATGCGCATGCCGCGCGGCGCCTCGCGGGTCAAGCGGATCGGCCACGGCGTGCTCGGCTCGCCCAAGGTCAAGGAAACCGTGAAGTGGTTCCGCGAGACGCTCGGCATGGTCGGCTCCGACGACGTCTATGCCGGGCCGAAGGACAACATCATCGGCTCGTTCAACCGCTGCGACCGCGGCGACGACTATGTCGACCACCACGTCTTCTTCTGCGCGATGAACGACCGCGCCGGCCTGAACCACCTCTCGTTCGAGGTGCAGGACATCGACGACGTGTTCCTCGGCCACGAGTTCATGGCGAAGACCGGCAAGTACAAGCACGTGTGGGGGATCGGCCGCCACATCCTGGGCAGCCAAGTCTACGACTACTGGGCCGACCCGTGGGGCCGCGTGCACGAGCACTGGGCCGACAGCGACCGCCTCAACCTCGCCAACGGCTCCAATTTGGTGTCGGCGGCCGA
>JBFWQM010000054.1:19512-26249 GCA_050249455.1 Rhodospirillaceae bacterium
CCCGCCTGCGCGCCGCCGCGGTGGCGGCGATGGTCGCCGCGGCCGCGCCCGCGGCCGGCCAGACCGCGGATCAGCGCGCCGGGGCCTTGGAAGCGGCGTTCCAGGCGATGCTGCGCGACCTCGCGGATCCGTCGCTGTCGTTCCGCTACGCCCAGCTCGCGACCGAGGCGGGCCAGATCGCCGGCGCGATCGCCGCGCTGGAGCGCCTGCTGCTGCTCAACCCGGCGCTCGACAACATCCGGCTCGAGCTCGCGCTGTTCTATTACCGGCTGGGCAACAACGCGCTGGCGAAGTCCTACGCGGAACGCGCGCTGGCCTCGCCCTTGCTGCCGCCCGACGTCAGGCCGCGCGCTGAGCGGCTGATCGCCGACATCGACCGCGGCCTGTCGCGCCATTTGTTCACCGGCGAGCTCGCGGCCGGCGCGCGCTACGACAGCAACGTCAACGGCGGGCCGTCGTCGCAGACGGTGCGCGGCGGCGGCCTCGACATCCCGGTGGTCGCCGGCCAGCCGGACGGCGACTGGGGCCTGTTCGCCAGCGCGCTCGGCCAGTACGCCTACGACCTCGGCACCCAGAAGCGCGATCGCATCGACGTCAACGCCTATGCCTACTCGCTGCGCTATCTCGATCGCGGCGACTTCGACCTCGACATCCTGGCCCTCGACGCGGGCGTGTGGCTGTACCCCTTCGCCGGCGCGCTGGAGCGCGTCGGCATCCGGCCGCATGTCGGCTACACCCACGTGTTCCTGGAGCGGCAGACCTACCTGCGGCTCTACGGCGGCGGCCTGACCGTGCAGGCGCCGATCGGCGACACGCTGATCGCGGAGGCGACCGGCCAGGGCCGCATCCAGGACTACCAGGACAGCGACCGGCGCCCCGCGACGGAGGACCAGAACGGTGTCGAGACCGCGGTGACCGCGAGCCTCGCCTGGCAGCCCGCCGCGCACAGCCTGCTGGTCCTGCAGGGCCAGTACGTCTTCGACGACGCCGCGCGCGACTACGTCGCCAACCACGACCGCGGCGTCACCCTGACGTGGCGATTCTCCTACGCCGCCCCCGGGGGGCTCACCGCGGAGCCGTGGTCGACCGCCGTGACCGGCCGCTATCGCGACATCGTCTACGACGCGCCGGACCCCCTGGTCGATCCCGCCGTGACCCGGCGCGACTGGCGGCGCGAGTTCTCGGTGTCCACGACGGTGCCGCTGTGGCGGGCGCTGGCCGCCAACGTCAGCTACCAGCGCACCGACAACGACTCCAACCTGGAGAACTACGCATATTCCAACAATGCGGTGTGGATGAACCTGACATGGCGCCTGTGAGGCGCCGCAACCGGTAATCTCAGCGTCAAATAATCACGGTTAATCCGAGGGTTCACGGCTTGTGCGGGGCCGCGCGGTGGACGAAAATCGCCGCCGACGTCGCGCGCCCCCGCGCATGCCCAGGAGACGTCCCGATGCCGGCCTTCCGACCGCGCCCGTTCCCGTCGTGCCTGGCCCTCGCCTTGGCCGGCACGCTGGCGGCCAGCGGGGCGGCGGCCGCGACGGACACGGGGCCCGCGGCCGCGGCGCTGACCCTTCGCGCCGACGCGGCGCAGCCGGCCGCGAGCCGGCTGATCGTTGCGGCGCCGACGCAGGCGACGGTGCAGGACCTTTCGCTCGTCACGACGTCCGACGAGCGGATCGAACTGCTGCTGAGCGACGGCACCGCGATCTCGCTGTGGGGCGACAGCGCCGTGGTGGTGGAGAGTTTCGGCGACGGCAAGCTCGCGCTGCGGCTGGTCCGCGGCACGGTCCGCGTCGTCGCCAGCCCGCGGACCGACACGACCGTCGCCGGCCCCGCCGGCGTCGCGCAGCTCGCCCCCGGCGGCGCCGCGCTGCTCGATTCCGCCGCCGGCGCGATGCGCAGCGTGCTCCTGTTCGGCCCCGGGATGTCGGTCGCGCAGGCCGGTGCAGACGCGCGCATCGTGCGGCCCGGCTTCGCCGTCGCGTCCGACGCCCGCGGCATCGCCGGCAGCCCCACGGCGGCCGAGCCGGCGTGGCTCGCCGCCCGGCTCGCGTCGCTCGCCTTTCCGGCCGGCAGCGGCTTCGCGGTGAGCGAAGCCGACGTGGTCACGGCGTCGCCTGCCGCGGGTCCCCCCGCCGCGGGCGTCCCGGCCGCGGCGGGCGAGCCGGCGAAGACGTTCGATCAAAGCGAAGTGCGCCAGAACCAGGCTGCGGCGCCCGCGCCGATCGGTCCCGAAACGCCGGCGCTCGCGCCTGCAGCCCCGTCCACGCCGGCGCCGAACCCGACGCCTGCACCGCCGACCACGGTCGACACGACGCCGCCGGTACCGACGACCCCGACCGCCCCGACGATTCCCGTCGCGCCGACCAGCCCCACGACGCCGACCACGCCTAGCGTCGTGGTCCCGCCCGCGCCGCCGCCGCCGCCGCCGGAGCTCAAGCTGTCGTTCGGCCAGCCGCTCGACAACACCGGCGGCCAGCCGCTCCCGCCGGTGCAGTACATCAGCGCGCTCAACATCACCAGCGGCTCGCAGAGCGGCGCGGTCGGCTTCACCCGGTTCAGCGTGCCGCTGCATTTCGCGCACGTCGCGCCGTGGATGGAGGACCTAGTCGCCGCCGACGCCGGCGCGTCGCCGATCGTGCGCGACCGCGATCCGCGGCTGGCCGGCGCCGCCAGCGTGCAGATCGACGAAAGCTACGTCATCGCGTTCGGTATCGGGACAGCCACCATCGACTCCGCACGCATGCTTCTCGGCGCCCCCATCGGCGTGACGGTGGTCAACGCCGAGATCGATTTCTTCCTGGGCGGCGGCGGCAGCCTGCGCAGCGGCACGCACGACTTCCGCGTCGGCTTCACCGGCCGCGGCGCCGGGCAGGTCGTGCCGGGCGACCCGGACGCCTTCCGCGTCGTGGAGAGCACGCGGCGCACCTTCTACGCGGTCGGCCCGACCACCGTGACCAACGAGGCGCCGGTCTACTTCATGGCGGCGAGCGTCACGGACCGGCTGCTCGACCTGAAGACCGATCCCAACGACCCGCTGGCCGAGATCCTGCTGCAAGAGCAGGGGCCGTTCCGCACGTTCTACTTCGGCGGCCTTCGCACCCCCGATGCCGGCGACTGGTTCACCGGCGGCTTCCACGTCACCCGCTACACCGACTACCTGTCGCTGCCGCTGAATGCGACAGACGTCAACACCGCCGGGTTCATCCCCGGCTCGCTGCGCATCGTCGCGCCGGCGCTGTCGGCCGACACCCAGTTCCTGGTCGCCGCGCCGGCCGCGGGCGCGCCCGCCGGCGCCGCCACCGTGGGCCTGCGCGCGGCGCTGCAGTTCGCCGGCGCCGGCGCGACGCAGCAATCGGTCATCAACGTGGCGGTCGGCGACGTGGCTGCGACGGCCAACGACCGGTCGTTTGCCGGCGCCAGCGTGGGCTCGGCCCGGCGCGGCGGCGGCGAAGGCTCCACCGCCTTCCAGTCAGGCCTCGCGACGGTGGCGGTGTGGGACGCCGACGGGCCGATCTCGATGTTCGGGCCGACGCACGGTTCCGGTGCGCCGTCGCACTTCGTGCTCAGCCAGGGCGACACCGACGGGTCGATCGCGCCGCTCGGCGCCGCGCCGGCCATCTACGGCATCGAGAGCGTGATGAAGGCGACCGCGGCCGATGCCGGGGCCGTCGCCGATTTCGCCGGTGCCGCGGCCGGCCGCGCCACGGCGCCGCCGCGCCAGCTCACCGGCTATGCCGGCGCCATCGTCGAAAGCCTGCCCGGCGGCGGCGGCGACGGGCTGCGCATCTACGGCCTCACCACCGCCGCGCCGGCCGACGTCGCCGTCACCCTGGACCCGGCGCGCAACCGCGCCGCCGCCACGTTCAGCCTGACCGGAACGGCGATCGGCGCGCCGGTCGACGGCGCCGACGCGGCGCAGTTCAGCTTCGGCGGCGCCGGCTCCGCCTACGTCACCGGCACGACCTTCGCCGCGCTGGGCGCGCCGGCCGCGATCGGCGGCAGTGCCGCCGGCGGCACCGCCGCGATGGTCAGCGGCGAGCCGCTGCGCGCGGCGCTGCCGAACAACACGGCGCTGGTCGAGCCCAGCGAATACCTGCAATGGGGCCTGTGGCTGGCCGATGCGACGACGGCGGGCAACCGGCGCGACCACGTCCACCTCGGCTCCTGGGTCGCCGGCGAGGCGACGCCCGTCAGCGCGCTCAACGGCCTCGCCGGGCAGAACGTGGTCGCGCAGTACGGCGGCCACGCCATCGGCAATGTCTTCAGCCAGGCCGCCGGGGCGCTCTACACCGCGGTCGGCCAGTTCGACGCAACGGTCTCCTTCGCCCAGCGCCGGGTCGAGGCGTCGATGAGCTTCGACGGGCGCGCGCTCGGCGGCGGCCTCGACTACCAGGGCGGCAGCAGCCGCTTCCAGGGACCGGTCGCCGGCAGCGGCCTCACCGGCACCCTGCGCGGCAGCTTCTTCGGGCCGCAGGCGCAGGCGATCGGCGGCGCGTTCAGCCTGCAGAACGCGCCCGACGCCGCGTCGGTCTACCGTGCGGAAGGGACGTTCGCGGCGACGCGCAAGAACTGATCCGGCCGCGGGAGGGGCCGCCGATGCGCCGACCGATCCGCATTCTCGCCGCGGCCGTCGCGCTCGCGTGCGCCGCCGGATCCGCGACGGCGCAGCAGCCGGTGCCGTCGGCCGAGGCGATCACCCATCTCTACCAGGAGGCGAGACGGGAGTCCGCCGCCGGGCGCCACGACCGCGCCGAGGTCCTGCTGACCGACGCGGTGGCGCAGGCGGCGCGGCTCTACGGACCGGCCCACGCCCATGTCGGGGTGCTGCTGGAGAACCTCGCCGGGGTGCAGGAGGAGGCGGGCCGCCTTGCCGCGGCGGCGGCGAGCCTGCGGCGTTCGGCCGACGTGCTGCGCCAGGCAGCCGGCGCCGACAGCATCGAGTATTTCACGGTCGCCGCGCGCCTGGGATCGGTGCTGATGCGCATCGGCAGGATGGCGGAGGCCGAAGCGCCGCTGGCCGCGGCCTATGACGGCGTGCGCCGGCTTTCGAGCGACTCGCATCCGGGCCTCGTGCGCATCGCGCGCGACCTGGCCTGGCTCTACCGCGACACGGCCGCGTTCGACAAGGCGGCGGCGGTGCAGGATTTCCTGCTGCCCCTGGTCGAACGGCTGTACGGCCGCGACAGCGCCGACTTCGTCCGTGCGCTGGCCGAGGACGCCGAAGGCCGGGTCACGCTCGGCCGCATCGCCGAGGCGGAGGCGACGATCCGGCGCGCGCTGCAGATCGCCGACGCGATCCCATCGCTCGCCGCCGACGTGCGCACCGGGCTCGAAACCGCCGAGACGTCGGTGTTCGTCGCCGCGGGCGAGCTGCGCCGGGCGGTGGCGCAGCAGCGCGCGGTGACGGCGCGGCTGGGCGACCGCCGCGACGGCGTGGCGCTCAACGCCCGCTATCACCTGGGACTGGCGGAGTGGAATGCCGGCAACCACGCCGAGGCGTGGCGGCAGTTCGACGCCGTCGCGGCCGGCTATGCGCGCCACGCGAGCGCGGCGCACCCGGTGCTCGCGCGGATCGCGCTGGCGCGGGCGCAGATCGAGGCGCGGCTGGGCCACGGCGACCGCGCGCTGCAGCACGGCAACCGCGCGCTGGCGATCGCGGCGCAGAGCTACGGCGAGGGTTCGGCGCGGATGGCGATGTTCCGCATCGAGGTGGCGGCCCTGCTCGCCGACCAGGGCCACGACGCGGCGGCGACGGCGGCGTTCGAGGCCGCGCTCGCCGTGCTGACGCGGTCGCCCGCCGAATACGGACGCCACATCGTGACCGGGCGCGTCCTGCACGGGAAGGCGGACCTGCGCGCCGGCCGGTTCGCGGACGCCGCGGCGCGCTTCGACCGGGCGCTGGCGGACAGCCGGGCGATCCCCGGCTATCCGCCGGCCGGCACGGCTGAGATCCTGGTCCGCCGGGCCCAGGCGCTGGCCGGGCTCGGCCGGCTGGAGGAGGCGGCGGCGGCGGCACGCGAATCGGCGCGGCTGCGGACCGCCATGGGCGCCGCGGGGACCGGCCTGCTGGGCGAAAGCCTGCACATGCTTGCCGGCATTCTGCGCGACCTCGGCCAGGCGGACGAAGCACGCGCGACGGCGCTGCGCGCGCTCAACCTGTTCGACGAACGGCGCTTCGCCCTGCTGGACGACCCGTCGGCGGCGGCGGAGCGCGATACGCGGCAGGGCGGCGACATCGTGCGGCGCTACCTGGCGATCGAAACCGCCGCCGGCGGACGCGACGAGGACATGCTGTTCCGCGCGCTCCAGCTTGCCAACGACACCGCCGTTGCGCGCACCGTCAGCCGGGTCGCGGCGCGGCTTTCGGCCGGCGCCGGCGCGGGCGGCCTGGCGGAGCTGCTGCGCGACCTGCAGGACGACGTCACACAGTACCGCGCGGCGGAAGAGCTGCGCGCGCGCCAGGACGCCGCCGGCGCCAGCACCGCCGCGCTCGACGATCGGCTGATGCGGCTGCGGACGTCGCTGGACGCGCGCCGCGGCGCGCTGCAGCAGCGATTCCCGGAATTCATCGACCTCCTGCGCCCGCTGCCGCTGCCTCTGGCTGGGGTGCAGGCGCTGCTGTCGGACGACGAGGCGCTTTTCGTCAGCGTCGCCGGCGAGGGCGGGACCCACGTCGCGCTGGTGCGCCGCCAGGCGGCGCGGCTGTGGCTGTCGCCGCTGCCGCCGGCGGA
>JBFWQM010000055.1:0-11633 GCA_050249455.1 Rhodospirillaceae bacterium
AGCTCCTGCGGGTTCGGCGCGGTGTTGGTGCCCAGGAGCTCGAGCGGCTCGTCGGCGGCGACGGTGAAGCGCCGCGGCACGGTCTTGCCGCCGATGGTGTAGGACTCCACCGCCGCCTCGCTGCGCGTGCCGCCCTGCCAGCGCGAGGTGACGCGGAAGCCGACGATGCCGCTCGCGGGGTCGCGCTTGATGGTCTCGATCTCGGCCATCAGCGCGTCCACGTCGATGCCGTTGACGGGGGCCGCGGTCTTGAGGGCTGCGTCTGCCATGATGTTTCCTCCGATGGCGAACGGGTTATGAGAAGGTCGGGACGGCCGCCTCGATGCGGGCGCGTCCCGCGGGGCCCAGAGCCCCGACGGTGTCGAGGAACTTCGGGTGGCTCATGCCGGAGCCGAGATAGGTCCAGCGCAGCGCCTGGGTCTGTGCCGCGGCATAGGCCCGGCGCTCGGCGTGGTCGAGCGACCGGCCGATCGCCTGCTCCAGCGCGTCGAAGTTGAACGCCACCTGCTCGGCGAGGCCGGCGTCGAGCAGGCCGCCGATCTCGAAATACTCCTCGATGGCGCGCTCGATCTCGGCCGGCGTGCACATCTCGGCCAGCGCCTCGACCATCAGGGTGTCGAGCTTGGTGTGCTGCGCCTCCTCCATCCAGTGGTGGCGCAGCAGGCTGCAGAACTGCGCATCAAGCCCGCCGTCATCCCTGACGCTCTCCAGGTAGTGGCGCTGCGTCATCCATTCGATGTGCAGCACGACCAGCGCCACCGCCAGCGGGTGGTGCGCCAGCACCGCGCGCGCGATGGCGTCGGGCGGGCCGATCACCGCGCAGTCGGTGCCGAAGTCGGCGGTGAACTCGTCGCGGAAGCGCTTGAACAGGTGGATGTGCTTGGCCTCCTCGGCCGCGAACTGCAGCAGCGCGCGCACCTTGTAGTCGTCGCTCCGCAGCTGCGGCCGCGCGTGGTCCAGGACGAACGGCAGGATGAACTCCTCCACCAGCCCGAACAGGTTGAGGTACTCGTGGCCGCGGATCTGGTTCAGCACCGTCCGCTCGGCCGGGCTCAGGAAGTCGAGGCCGGCGGTGCGCGCCAGCGCCTCGGGCATGAACGGGCGCGCGAAGTCCAGCTGCTTGTCGCCGCCGATGATGTCCTCGATCTGCCAGTTGACCCGCTGGCCGGTGGCCAGGACCGTCTCGTAGGCGCCGGCCTGTCCCGCCCGCTTCGTATTGATCGCCATGTCGTGCATGACCGTCTCTCCTTGTCAGGGCGCGTCCGTCGCGCCGCACCGGAGATATGCGGGCCGGCCGTGTGAGCGAGCGTTTGAATCGCCGTTGTTTTGCGTGGCGCAAGCGTGGATTTTCCCGATAATCGGCGCGGTCGCAGCCGTGGGAACGGGCCGCATGCTCAGCCTGCGCTTTCTCGGCGACGTCGAGGTCGCGCAAGACGGCCGGCGCGTGGCGCTGCCGCCGTCGAAGAAGACGCGCGCCCTGCTGGCCTACCTGGCGCTGACCGGCCGGCCGGTGCGGCGCGAGCGGCTGTGCGCACTGTTGTGGGACGTCCCGGACGATCCGCGCGGCGCGCTGCGCTGGAGCCTGAGCAAGCTGCGCCCGATGCTCGACGAACCCGGCCGGCCGCGGCTGATCGCCGACCGGGAGTCGGTGCGTCTCGATGCGGACGATTCGTACGTAGATTTCCACGCGGTGCGCCAGCGTCTCGCCGGCGGGATCGAGACGGTCGCGACGGAGTCGCTCGAGGCGGTCGCGACGGAATTCCGCGGCGAGTTGCTCGAAGGCCTCGACCTGCCGCGCTGTCCCGAATTCCAGGCCTGGAGCATCGGCGAGCGGGAGGAGGCGCGGCTGATGCTGGCGCGCGTGCTCGCCGCCCTGCTGCAGCGCCATGACGGCGTGCCGGCGAAGGCGCTGGCCCATGCGCAGCGCCTGGCGCGGATCGATCCCTACGCCGTCGCCGCGCATGCCGCGGTGCTGCGCCATCTCGCCGCGCTGCACCGCCACGCCGACGCGACGGCCTACCTGCACTCCGCCCGCCGCCTGCTGGCGGAAGTGGATGCCGAGGGTCCGGCGCGACTGGATGCGGCCTGGGCCGCGCTGCGGTCCGGCGCGGCGGCGCCCGCGGCCCATCCGGCGCCCGTTGCCCCGCCGTCCGCGCCGGCGGGGCGCGCAGTCGCCCTTGTCGGCCGCGACCGCGAGCGCCAGCGTCTTGCCGACATCCTGGCCGCGGTGCGCGACGGACGCGAGGGCCGGGTCGTGCTGCTGTCCGGCGAGCCGGGGATCGGCAAGTCGCGCCTGCTGGCGGTGCTGGCCGCCGCCGCCGCGTCCGCCGGCGGCATGGTGCTGGAGGGCGCGGCGTTCGAGTCCGAGGCCGACCGTCCGTTCGGGCCGTGGATCGATGCGCTGCAGCGGCTGCCGCCGGCCGGCATCGGCCCCGACATCGCCGCCGCGCTGATGCCGCTGGTGCCCGCGCTGGGCCGCGGCGCCGACGGCGGCGGCAGCCGCGACCGCCTGTTCGGCGCGGTGGCGGAGCTGATCGCCGCGCGCGCCAGCGCGACCGCGCCCGTGCTGATCGCCTTCGACGACATCCACTGGTGCGACGAGCCGTCGGCGGCGCTGCTGCACTACATCGTCCGGCTGAACCGCCACCGGCCGGTGCTGGTCGCGCTCGCCGCGCGCGAAGGCGAGCTTCCCGACAACGCCGCCGTCCAGCGGCTGCTGCGCACATTGCGCCACGAGGGGGCGCTGGCCGAGATGACGCTGCGCCGGCTCGGCCCCGACGACATCGGCGCGCTGGTCGGCCGGTTCGGCGACGCGGCGCGCTCGCCGGACATCTTCGCCGAGAGCGGCGGCAATCCCCTGTTCGCGATCGAGCTGGCGCGCGCGCACGCCGGCGCCGACGGCCAGCTGCCGCCGACGATCAAGGACGCCGTGCGCGTGCGCGTCGAGCGCCTGCCGCCGCTGGCGCGCGACGTGCTGCGCTGGGCAGCGGTGGCCGGGCGCCGATTCGACCCCGAGCGGCTGGCGGCGCTGGGGCCCTTCCCGCTCGACGAGCTGCTCGACGCGCTGGAAACGCTGGAGCGCCACGACCTCATCGCCGCCGCGGAGGACGATCGCGGCGCAGCGCCCGCCTACGCCTTCGCGCACGACGTGGTGCGGCGCGTCGTCTACGCCGCGATGTCGGAGCCGCGGCGGCGACTGATGCATCGGCGCATCGCGGAATCGCTCGCAGGGCCGGCGGCGGCGGACGAGACGCTGGCGCCCGACCTCGCCCACCATGCGGCGCTCGGCGGCGACGCGGCGATGGCGGCGCGCGCCTGCGTCGAGGCGGGGCGCCGCTGCCTGCGCCTGTTCGCCAACGTGGAGGCCGAGGCGATGGTCCGCCGCGGCCGCCGCTTCGCCGAGACCTTGCGCGAGCCGGAGCGCTGCAAGCTGACGCTCGAGCTTCTCAACGTCCAGCTCGCGGCGCGCCGGCCCGACGACGTCCCGGCATGGCTTGACGAGATCGCCGCGCTGGCCGACCGCGCCGTCGATCACGGCGCGGTGGAGCACGCGCGGCTCGGCTATCACATGCTGTCGTGGCTGCGCTGGGACCGCGGCGAGTGGACCGACGCCCGACGCCACACGATGCAGGCGGAGCTGATCACCCGCGGCGCGGGCGAGGGCGAGCGCGTCGTGGCGCTGGCCGAGGCGGCGCGCTGCCTCGCGCTCCTGGAACGCGATCTCGGCGATGCGGAGGCGCTGCTGCGCGAGGCGACGGCGCTGTCGCGGCGCTCCGGCGTCGACGCGACCGCGATCCCCCATGCGACGGCCATGATGCACCTGCATCGCGGCGAGATCGGCCAGGCCGTGGCGCTGCTGGAGGAGACCCGCGCGCGGACGCGGCGCGACGGCGACCACCTGGGCGAGTTCCAGGTGCTGGAGCACCTCTTCCTGTGCCACTGGCGCACCGGCGACTACGCCGCCGCCGCCGCGGTCGCCGCCGATGCGGGAGAGATCGCCGGCCGGCTGCGCGACGGCAGCGAGCAGCCGTTCGCCGCCGCGCTGGCGGCGCTGTCGTGCCACGCGTTGGACGGCGAAACGGACGCGGGCGGCGCGGCGATCGACGCCGCGGTCGCGGCACTGCGCCAGGCCGACGCCAAGTACCGGCTGTGCTTCACGCTGAGCCGCGCGGCGGCGCTCGACCTGGAGCGCGGCTTCGCCGGCCGCGCCGCAGCGCGGGCCGGCGACGCGCTGTCGCTGGCCGAGACGCTGAACCGGCCCAGCGACACCGCGCTCGCGCTGGTGCTGCGCGCCCGCGCCGCCGCGGCGCTCGGGCGGCCGGCTGACACGCGGCGGGCGCTGGCGGCGCTCAAGGCCATCCCGCTGCGCGCGCTGGCCGAGGAGGCGCGGGTTGCCGCGGCGGCGGCGCTGGCCGAACATGGTGCGCCGCGCCGGTCAACCGCACGCAAGTGAGGAACGCCATGCAGCTCGTCGTCGTGGAGAGGCAGTTCGACGAACCGTTCGATATCGATGGATTCGAAGACATCCGCAAAGGCGGCAAATGGTGCTATGACCTGTACCGGGTCCGCTACCTGAAGACCTATTTCTCGACCGACCGGCGGCGCATGATCTGCCTCTACGAGGCGCCCGACGCGGAGGCCGTGCGACAGGTCAGCCGCCAGCTCGGCGCGCCGTTCGAGCGGGTGTGGGCCGCGGACGAATACGAACGGCCGCCCGGCGAGGACCGGCACCGGCTCGTCAACAGGGGATCGACGTGATGCGCAGCAACGAACTCGCCGGCAAGACCGTGATGATGACCGGCGCCGGGCGCGGCATGGGCCGCGCGATGTCGATCGCACTGGCCGCCGCCGGCGCCAAGGTGGCGATGATCGACCTCGACGCCGACGTGCTGGCCGAGGCGGCGAAGGCGGTGGACGGCGCCGGCGGCCAGGGCGCGGCGCTGCCGATCGTCGCCGACGTCACCAGCGCGCAGAAGGTGCGGGATGCGCTGGCGAAGACGCTCGACCGCTTCGGCCGCCTCGACGTCCTGGTCAACGACGCCGTCGTCGGGCCGGAGCGAATCAAGCCGACCTTCATCATCGAGAAGGAGAAGTTCTGGAACCTCGACGACGACCTCTGGCAGCTCATGCTGCGGGTCAACATCTTCGGCCCGCAGCTCATGGCCAAGACCGTCGCGCCGCAGATGCTGGCGCAGGGCTGGGGCCGCATCGTCAACGTCACGACCAGCCTCGACACGATGTACCTCGCCGGCGCCGGCGCCTACGGCCCGACCAAGGCGGCGCTGGAGGCGCACACCCGCGTCATGGCCGAGGACCTGGAGGGCACCGGCGTCAGCGCCAACATCCTGGTCCCCGGCGGGCCGGTGAACACCCGGATGATCGACCCGGCCAACAACTTCCCGCGCGACAAGCTGATCCAGCCGGAGGTCATGCAGAAGCCGATCGTCTGGCTGTGCTCGGCGGACTCGGACGGCATCAATGGGATGCGCTTCATCGCCGCGCGATGGGATGCGTCCCTGCCGCGCGAGGAGCGCATCGCCCGCGCCGGCGCGCCGGCGGCGTGGCCGCAGCTCGGCTCCCAGGCCGTGTACCCGGGCGCCTGACCGGATGCAAAGCCTTATAATCATTAGGTAAGTAACCAAAAAATTTGTTACGGCCGGGCTTGCCGTCCGGACGCCGCGCGCCACTGTCTTGTCCCCGGTGCACCGGATTCGGCGCGCCTTCCCCCCTCCATGGGATGTTGGGATGCTCGGCGCCACTGCCCAGGACGTGCTCGACTCGCTCGACGGCGTCGCCTACGTCGTGGGACCCGATGGGACGATCCTTGGCGTGGGGCGGCCGAACTGGGCCGCCGCGATCGAGGCGGGCCGCGCGGCAGACCGGTTGCGCGACGTCATGGGTACCAACCTGTTCGACTGGATCAGCGGCCGCAAGGTGCAGGGCTCCTACCAGATGATGATGGCGTCGATCCTCGACGGGTCGCAGCCTTCCGTGGTGGTCCCCTACCGCTGCGACACGCCCGCCGGCCGCCGTCAGATGCGGCTTTCCCTGACGCCATACCGTGCCGCCGGCCGGATCAGCGCCGTGCTGTACCAGTCCGTGCTGCTGGCCGAGACGATGCGACCGCCGGTCAACCTGTTCGACCCCGACATCCTGGTCGCGAACCTGAGCGACACGCGGGGACGGCCGCTGGTGACGATGTGCAGCTACTGCCAGCGCATCGCCTGGCCGCCGGGGCAGGCGCGCCGGCCACGCTCATGGATCGAGGCGGAAGACTACTACCGGCGCGGCGGCGCCTCCGACATCCGCATCAGCCACGGCATCTGCCCGCCCTGCTACAAGGGCGTCGTAGGGCCGCTCGCCGCGAAGAACATGAAGGCGGAAGAGGCCGATTAGGTCAGCCGGCGCGGCGCGCCAGGCATCGCGCCACCGCGCTCAGCAGCGCCTCGCGCGAAAACGGCTTCGACAGCGTCTCGTCGGCGCCCATGCGCGCCGCGGTTCGCAGCGGATCCCAGCCGCTGCCCGCCACGAACTGGCCGCCCGAGACCGCGATGGTCTGCAGGCCGGGGTCGATCTGCCGCGCTTCCATGATCAGTTCGTAGCCGTCCTTCTCGGCCATGAAGATGTCGGTGATCAGCACGTCGAAGGCACGGCGGCGCAGGATGGCCAGCGCCTGAACGCCGTTGGCGGCCTCGACGAGGTCGTAGCCGTCGTGGGCCAGGATGGTCCGGATCATCATGCGCACCGGCGCCGCGTCGTCGACGATCAGGATCGACGCTCGCGCCGCCTTGGGGGGATCGGGGTCCGACATGCGCGTCTCCGCTCCGGACGCTTGCGGTCCGGCGCAACTTCAGTGGCCCACTCCCGTACGGAGTATCGCCGGCATTTACTTAAATTTCTATGCGTTTGGCGGCGTCAGGCGGAAGATCACGAACCCATGGCCGTCGGGACGGGTGCGCAGGGTCTGCAGCGTCCAGCCGTGGCGGCGCAGGTCGTCGGCGATCGTCCACCAGAACGCCTCCACGTCCTGCAGCACGACCGCGTGGGTAACGCCGTAGCGCATCGCGATCCGGTGCACCGCCTCGTGGCGCCGCACGCCGGCGCTGGGGGCGGTCCAGCGCCAGTGGTCGGCGATCACCGCCGGCGTCTTGAGCCCCACCACATCGACCAGGCGCAGCCGCGTCGCAAACGCGATGTAGCCGGCGTCGTGCACCAGCACGCGCGCGTTGGCCGGCAGGGTCGCCTCGGCGAACCGCGCCACCTCCTCCAGCTCGGTGCGCGTCCAGTCCCGGCCGAGCCTGTCCTTCTTCAGGGTGATCGGCACGGTGATCGCGCACCATCCGACCGCCGCCGCCAGCAGCACCCTGGGCAGCATGTCGCGCCGCGTCGCGAGCACCACGACCAGCGCATAGAGGCCCAGCGGCAACAGCGGATAAGTGTAGCGGTACCAGTTGTGCCCCATGCCGCCCGGGAAGCTCGCGAAATAGGCGAAGAGCACCGCCGCAAGGAACGTCCAGGCGCACCACGCCAGCGGCGCGCCGCGCAGCAGCAGGACGGCCAGGAACGCCGGGCCGACGTTGCAGCGGCCCAGCGCGGCGGCGATCGCCTTCAGCCGCAGCCACGCCGGCAGCGCCGCCTGCCCGAAGAAGGCTTCCTTCGCGGCCGCCGTGGACGGCAGCAGCGCGCCCGTCGCTGCCCACGACCACGCCAGCCACGGCGCGGCGGCGGACATGCAGAGCGCTGCGTCGGCCGCGATCGCGGGCAGTGCCGCCGCCGTCGCGCCGGCCTCGGCGCCCCGGCGCCATGCCTGCCGCGCCAGAAGCAGCAGCGACAGCGCGGCGAGCTCCGGCCGCACGAACGGCATCGCGCCGCACAGAAGCGCCAGCACGCGCGACGGCCGCGCCGCGGCGGCCAGCGCCAGCGCCCAGGTCACCGCCGCCATCGCGAGCCCGGTCTCCAGCCCGTTGAAGAGGTGATACGGCGCGTAGCCGGTCGCGCAGCCCAGCACGACCAGGATCGCCGCCAGCGCCGGCGTGCCGCCAGTCCGGAACGCAAGGTGCGCCAGGCCGTGGACGTAGAGCGCGACCGCCGCGGCATTGACCGCGAAACCGGCCGCCACCGGCGTCATCAGGCCCGCCAGCGCGGCAACCGCCGCCAGGTGGACCAGGCTGGTCGCGCCGGCCAGCGCCGGCACCCCGGCATAGTTCTCGTCCGCGCCGGCCAACAGGACCTTGGCGTTGTGCAGGGTGAGGTAGGCGTCGTCGAGCGGAAACGCGAACGGCTGCGCCGACAGCCACAGCACGATCGCACAGAGCGGCGCCACGACGGCGAGGACCGCATGGAACGCGGCTTCCGCCTTCGGCCGGGGCGGCGCGAACAGGGCGACGGACGGCCAGGCCGCGCGACGCGCGACCGCGCCGGCGGTGTCCGTCGCGTGCAGCTTCATCCCCAGGGTCCCCGAGCCGATCGGTCGGGCGGGACCCTAGTCCGCCGATGCTAACACTCCGTTAGGGCTGGCGGCGGCTAACCGCGACGGCATCCCAGCCGAAGTCGTGGACAACGGTCTCATAGCGGCCGCCGGTCCGCACATGGTGCAGATAGGGCGCGACCGCGTCGCGGAAGACGCCGACGTTGTCGGCGACGACCACGGCATCCGGCGCGAGCAGCGGCTCCGCCGCGCGCAGGTAGTCGAGATACTCCGCCTTGGCCGCGTCGATGAACAGCAGGTCGAACGGACCCGCAAGGGTCGGGATCGTCGCCGCGCCCGGGCCGACATGCACGGCGATCCGGCCCGCGATGCCGGCGCGCTCGAAGTGCGCACGCGCCAGGGCCGCGTTGGCGCTGCTGATCTCGACGCAGTCGATGGTGCCGCCGGCGGGCTGCGCGGCGTTCGTCAGGATCGCCGAATAGCCGACCAGCGTGCCTACCTCCAGGATACGCGCCGGCTGCGCGGCCCGCACCATGTCGGCCAGCAGTCGGCCCTTCTCCGGCCCGACGATCGGCCAGCGCCGCCGCGCCGCCGCCGCTTCGATGTCCCGCAGCACCGCATCGCGCGCCATTGCCAGCCTCCCCGCCATCCTGATCGCGACCTAGGGTGGCCGCGGCGCGGAGTCGAGCCCGCGCTTGCGCGGTGCGGCCGCGCCATCGATAGTGGCCGCACCGCAATCTCGCACGCGGCGTGCATGCAGCTCCGTCACCTCGACTATTTCGTCGCCCTTGCGCGCGAACGCCATTTCGGCCGCGCCGCGGCGGCGTGCAACATCACCCAGTCCACGCTGTCCGCCGCCATCCGCCAGCTGGAGGAGGAGATCGGCGCGCCGCTGATCGCGCGCGACCAGCGGTTCAAGGACTTCACCGCCGAAGGCCGCACCCTGCTCGACTGGGCGCGGCGCATCATCGACGAGCGGGCGGCGCTCGACCAGTCGCTGGCCCAGCTGCGCGACGGGCTTTCGGGATCGCTGCGGATCGGCGTCGTGCCGGCGGCGCTGCCGACCATCGCGCTGCTGACCACGCCTTTCAACCGGCTCTACCCGAAGGTGACCCTGCAGCTCCTGTCGCGCACCTCCAACGAGATCCAGCGCGCGCTGGACGAGTTCGCGTTCGACGCCGGCATCACCTACCTCGACAACGAGCCGCTGCACGGCGTGCGCGGCACGCCGCTTTACCAGGAACGCTACATCCTGCTGACGCCTGCCGCCGGTCCGTTCGACGGCCGCGCCGAGGTGACGTGGCGCGAAGCGGCGGAGACGCCGCTGTGCCTCCTGACGCCGGACATGCAGAACCGCCGCATCATCGACGGCATCTTCCGCGAGGTGGGCAAAACGCCGCAGGCGCTGGTCGAGACCAACTCGGTGATGACCTTGTGCTCGCACATCCGGACCGGGGCGTGGTCCAGCGTCTTTCCGCACAATTTCCTGTGGGTGTTCGGCACCCCGCCCGGCATGCTCGCGCTGCCGCTGGTTTCGCCGGTGCGCACCCACGTCGTCGGCCTCGTGGTGCGCGATCGCGAGCCGGTGTCGCCGATCGTGCAGGCGCTCGAAGCGGTTGCGCGCAACGCCGAAATGGCCGCCCATTTCGGCGGTTGATCGACGAAACCGATTGACCGTTCAGAAGAATTCGTTGGAACCCGGCGTCCGCCGCCCGCAGTTTCGTCCGCGGAGGGAACGACATGCGGACGCCGACGCCGGCCCCGGGCCATCGCCCGTACGACCCGTGGGACGCCGATGCAGCGGCCGCAATCGCGGCCGGATTGCGCGGCCTCGACGGGCCGCTGCTGCCGATCCTGCACGCGCTGCAGGAACGCTTCGGCTATATCGACGAGCGCGCCGTCCCCATCGTCGCCGACGTCCTTAACCTTTCACGGGCGGAGGTTCACGGCGTCGTCGGCTTCTATCCGGATTTCCGCCGCGCGCCGCCCGGCCGCTGCGTCGTGCGCCTGTGCCGGGCCGAGGCGTGCCAGGCGATGGGCGCCGACCGGCTGGCCGAGACGCTCGAAAGCGCGCTCGGCACCGCCGGCGGCGCCACCTCGCCCGACGGCCGGGTCACCCTGGAAACGGCCTATTGCCTGGGCAATTGCGCCCTGTCGCCGGCGGCTCTGATCGACGGCAAGCTCTACGGCCGCGTCGATGCGGACGCCGTGGCCGCGCTGGTGCGGGAACGGGCGCGATGACGGTGCGCGTCTTCGTGCCGCGCGACGCCGCCGCGCTGTCGGTCGGCGCGCACGAGGTGGCCCGCGCAATGCGGGCCCAGGTCGCCGCGCGCGGCGCCGACGTGCAGGTCGTGCGCAACGGCTCGCGCGGCCTGTTCTGGCTCGAGCCGCTGGTGGAGGTGGAGACGCCGGCCGGCCGGATCGGCTACGGCCCGGTGCGCGCCGCCGACGTGGCGGGCCTGTTCGACGCCGGCTTCCTGGGCGGCGGCGACCACCCGTCGCGGCTCGGTATCGTCGGCGAGCTTCCCTACCTCGCGAAGCAGCAGCGGCTCACCTTCGCCCGCTGCGGCATTATCGATCCGCTGTCGGTCGCCGACTACGAGCGCCACGACGGCCTGCGCGGGCTGCGCCGCGCGCTGGACATGGCGCCCGAGGCGATCGTCGCGGCGGTCACCGAGTCCGGCCTGCGCGGCCGCGGCGGCGCCGGTTTCCCCACCGGCATCAAGTGGCGCACCGTCCTGGGCGCGGAGGATGCGCAGAAATATGTCGTTTGTAACGCAGACGAAGGCGACAGCGGCACCTTCGCCGACCGCATGCTGATGGAAGGCGACCCGCTGGCGCTGATCGAAGGCATGGCGATCTGCGGGATGGCGGTCGGCGCGACGAAGGGCTTCGTCTACATCCGCTCCGAATACCCGCACGCGTTCCGCCAGATGGTGCGCGCCATCGACGCGGCGCGCGCCGCCGGCGTGCTGGGGCCCGACGTGCTGGGCAGCGGCCGCGCCTTCGACATCGAGGCACGGCTCGGCGCCGGCGCGTATATCTGCGGCGAGGAGACGTCGCTGCTCGAAAGCCTGGAGGGCCGCCGCGGCCAGGTGCGCGCCAAGCCGCCGCTGCCGGCGCTGCACGGGCTGTTCGGCCGCCCGACGGTGGTCAACAACGTCATCAGCCTGGCGACCGTGCCGGCGATCCTGGCGCACGGCGC